>NZ_CP043930.1:7403119-7715305 GCF_009720525.1 Gimesia benthica | reverse complement strand
TTACCGATGACCTCACCAGCAAAGCAATTGCGTTCATGGATCAGCAGGTGAAACGCGACAAACCGTTCTTTACCTATCTGCCTTATTGCACGCCTCACTCCCCTATGCAGGTCCCTGACGAATACTGGGACCGTTTTGCAGATAAAAAGCTGAAGATGCATCATCGCGACCCGGAGAAAGAACAGTCAGATCATCTCCGTGCTGCGCTGGCCATGTGTGAAAATGTGGACTGGAACGTAGGTCGCGTGCTGAAGAAACTGAATCAACTCGGAATCGAAGATGAGACCATCGTGCTTTACTTCTCCGATAATGGCCCCAACGGTTTTCGCTGGAATGGTGACATGAAAGGTAAGAAAGGTTCACTGGATGAAGGTGGTGTGCGCTCTCCGTTTGTGATCCGCTGGACCGGACATATCCCCGCAGGACGACAGGTGAACCAGGTCGCGGGTGCGATTGATCTCCTGCCGACCTTGACCGATCTGGCTGGGATTAAACGTCCCGAACCAAAGCCGATTGACGGCGTGAGCCTCAAACCGTTGATCATGGGGGACGCCAATTCCTGGCCGAACCGGATGATCTTCTCCAGCCTGCGTCAGCGAGTCAGCGTCCGTACGGATCAGTATCGGCTCTCTGAAAAAGGACAGCTTTATGACATGACCCAGGATCCCGGCCAGCGGAAAGACATCGCCGGTGAACGGCCTGAAGTTACTCAGAAGCTCAAACAGGCAGTCAAAGACTGGAAAAGTTCAGTCTGGCCTCACGGCTATCCCCAAGATAGCCGCCCTTTCCTGATTGGTTACGGCGGTGCGAAATCGACTCAACTACCCGCCCGTGATGCCATTTCTTACGGTGAAATCAAACGTTCGTCCCGGCATCCCAACTGCAGCTTCTTCTATAACTGGACAAGCCCGCAAGACAGCATCATCTGGGATGCAGAAGTGGACCAGGCAGGCACTTACGAGGCGATAGTCTATTATACCTGCCCGGCAGATGATGTCGGTTCGACCGTTGAACTGAGATTCAAAGACAGTCACCTCACAGGCAAGATAACTGAAGCGCACGATCCTCCTCTCGTTGGTGCAGAACAGGACCGGGCGCAACGTTCAGAGTCCCTGGTTAAGGATTTTCAGCCACTGGTCCTGGGGAACATCCAGCTTCCCAAAGGGACTGGTGAGTTGACCCTGCGGGCGCTTGAGATCCCCGGTAAGCAGGTGATGGACTTTCGTCTGCTGATTCTAAACCGCATCGATTAGCAGAGGCTGATCGATCGACGCCTATCGAGTCGGACGCGGAAGGAAACTCTGTTTTATGACTGGTATCCTCCCGTTCTCCCAGTCATAATGCTGCCTGACAACCGTTTTCTGGCTATTTTTAAAACACTTTACCTGATGGATAAACTATGAAAGTTCAACTGACACTCTCTGCGTTTTGCCTCGCACTCCTGATGAATATCACCACCTATGCTGAAGACAAGGGCTTCAAACCACTGTTTGATGGTAAAACTCTTGACGGCTGGGTCCAAAAAGGTGGGACGGCCAAATATGAAGTCGTCGATGGCACGATCGTCGGCACTTCGGTACCCAAAACTCCCAACAGTTTTCTGTGTACCGACAGAAATTATGGCGACTTTGAACTCGAAGTCGATTTCAAAGTTGATCCACTGTTGAACTCGGGGATCCAGATTCGCAGCAATGTCCATGATGAAGACAGAACTATTGTCTACAACGGTGAAGACGGCAAAGAACTGAAGAAAAAAATCCCCGCTGGTCGTGTACACGGCTATCAGGTAGAAATCGATCCCTCCGATCGCGCCTGGTCAGGCGGAATTTATGATGAAGCACGTCGTGGCTGGTTAAACAACCTGGCTGATAACAAGGCAGCACAGAAAGCCTTCAAGCAGAATGAGTGGAATCACTACCGCATCGTCTGCAAAGGGGATTCCATCAAGACCTGGATCAACGGCGTCCCTGCTGCAGATCTCAAAGATGGACTCACTTCTGAAGGCTTTATCGCCCTGCAGGTACATGGTGTTGGTAACCATCCTGAAAAAGTTGGCAAGCAGGTCAGCTGGCGAAACATCAAAATCAAAGAACTGAAATAGTTCACAAGAACAATTGATATTTCAGAACAGCCATCTGAGTTCTAACTCAGGTGGCTGTTTTTCATTAATCACCTTGCAATGATTTTTTGAATCAGAATCCGGAATCAAATCACAATTATTCACGAGCCTCGAGCTTTGAAACTGTCAGCCCCTTAAGAGATATCCCTTTTATTTGCCCGCTTTTCAGCTATCTGATCAACGTCCAGCAGAATAATTCTGTGCATCATTTCTTATGAACCTCGCGAAGAAAATGCAGTTCTTTCCTATACAAATCAGCGGCTTCTCGCATTCTCAAACGAGGACTCGCCATCTTCCTGCCTTTAATGGTGCTCCTGTCAGAAATCGCGGCATTTGTTTATCGAACGCATTGCAAAACCGATTTACTGACGGTTCAGCAGGACGAGCTCAATTGCATTCGTCTGGCCAGGGAACCGGCCCCCTGCCCTGTTCAATTTTAAGATCGTAGACACCGGCATTGGTATTTCTGCCGACCGTATTCAGAATCTGTTTACTCCATTCACTCAAGCAGACAATTCCACGACACGTAAATATGGTGGGACTGGACTGGGACTCACCATCAGTAAGCGGTTGGTAGAACTCTTTGGAGGTTCAATCTCCATTGAGAGTCAATTGAATCAGGGTACCACTGTCACTTTCATGATTCCCGTTCTGGTTACTGATACCGACTCTTTCATATCGTCAAATCAAACAGTTAATAAAGTGCCTGTTGCGTGTGCTAATAGATCAGCTCATGTGCCAAAATCTTTAGCAGGATTACGCATTTTAGTTGTGGACGACAGTTACGATAACTGTCGCTTGTTCTCCCATATCCTGAAAAAATCCGGGGCAAGCACACAAGTTGCCGAAAATGGTCAGGTCGCAATTGACCTCGTTAATTCTAATTCTCAATCTGGCGAGCCGTTTCATGCCATTGTCATGGATATGCAAATGCCGGTAATGGATGGTTATAGAGCCACCCAGACCTTGAGAGATATGGGGGGCCAGATCCCTGTGATTGCACTAACAGCAAATGCACTTACTGGAGATCATCTGAAATGCCTGGATAGTGGCTGTGATGCCTATCTGTCAAAGCCGGTAAATCGAACAGAACTCGTCCGACTTATCGAGCAGTTTGCACATCAGGAGCTGTACATGACCGTGCAGGTTTAAACAGAACACATGAGCCTTCTGTGCCTTCATTATTCACAGGATGAGCAAGAACACGAGAAGCCCCCTGAATCACGAATGTTTCAGGGGGCTTCTTTTACGACTACAGAATAATAAATTTCTAACGATTACTGGTGTGAATCAGTTCGTCTGATTATCGTCCCCTTTCGGTTCAGGCAGACGAACCAGTAACCAGGTCTGTGTCTTCTCTTCATTAAAGTGCACGAGCACGTTGGTCTGGTCCTGGGTCAGATTATAGACGCCGGTCTCCATGACCAGCCCCGGATTACTGCCATCAGAAAAATGCCAGGAAGCGCGTTGGTTGTCTTTGTCAACCATGCCTTCAACTGGGTGAGTGACGTCAGAAATGTCGTTGTAGAACGTTCCCGCGATCACGCCGTTCTTGTCCACCGCCAACTGCAGAACCATATTGGTCTCCTCGGAGTCAGCATTCGTAATGGCATAGACTCCCAGAGGCATCCATTCCGTCTCTTCTGCATTCGACTGCGAATCCTGAGGAGCGGAATCAGCCAGGGACAACGCCTGCTGATAATATTCATCCGCTGTGGCAACCGGCTGGTCTCCATAATACACCGAGTTGTCCTCGTAATAGATGTTTGATCCATACTCATAATAGGAGGGAGTGTTCCACCAGCCTACGAACCAGGAGGTCATAGCGACAGCGGTTACAGGTCGCCACCAGTAACCGGCGGGGTAACGTCCCCAGTAACGCTGATAGCGCCAGGCTGGAGTATTCCAGCCGGGACGATGGGTCCACCAGTCGCGATTGAAAGCATTCACATGTCTGTTATTCCAGTTATTACGAACATTGTTACCCACGCGAACACGGTTATTGTTGATCTGATTGATCGAAATATCCCGCTTACCGGGACCACGGTTATTAATGGGACGGTCGCCGGGGCGATTTCCGGGACGATTCCCAGGTCGGTCCCCTGCACCGGGTCGGTTGCCAGCTCCGGGACGATTGCCATCGCCTGGTCGATTCACAACATCGGGACGATTTCCACTACCAGGCCGATTGATAATCTCTGGTCTGTTTCCTGCTCCTGGGCGATCACCACTGCCCGGACGGTTCACAACATCGGGCCGATTGCCGCTGCCCGGGCGATTAATGATTTCAGGGCGATTTCCTCCGCCAGGACGGTTACCACCTGCGTTACCCGGCAGGTTCAAAAAGTCCTGCAATTGCCCCTGGGTAGGACGGTTACTGAAATCGGGTCGGTTTCCCCCTCCTGGTCGATTACCGAGGTTGGGACGGTTTCCACCACTCGGCCGATTGCCTCCTTCGGGGCGGTTCCCCAGATCAGGTCGATTGCCGCCGCTTGGACGATTCCCCAGATTTGGTCGATTTCCGCCACCACCGCTGGGGCGGTTGCCCAAATTGGGACGGTTCCCTCCGCTGGGTCGGGACACATTGGGACGCGAAGGCCGACTCATTGAGGGGCTGGGCCGGGAAATTCCCCCGCCTCCGCCCCGGTTGAATCCTCCTCCACCACCACGGGCCCCACCCCCGCCGCGAGCACCGCCACCTCCTCCACCGCGGCCGCCGCGGGAATAGGCATCGTGCGTCAGTAACGATACAGATAAAAGTGCTACAAAGAATGCAATTTGGGGAGTTCTCATTTTTCCCACCTTATATTAAAGCTGATAATTAGCGATGAATTACGAAACCACTCAGATTACTTGCGGATAATGGTGATCTCGTCGACTCCCGGCAGGAGTTCGCCATCCACCTCGCGTCCTAGAGAACGAAAAGTAAAACTGTTGTTATCGATTTTGGTGATGACATTAACTCCAGTGGCCTTCTCGCCATTCGCCAGAACCTGCAATGTGCGTACGGTCCAGCGATTCTCGGTTTGAGTCCAGATCCCGACACCGAATCCACCTTCTGAGTCGAATAACCAGGAACGGATGGTCTGTTTATCCGGATCCCAGCCAATGATCTGCGTCCCTTCCAGAGCAACGCGATCCTGGATATGTACCTTAAAAGAACGCGTCATGAAGTTTTTATTCTTCGTCCACTTGCAGACGGTTTCGACGGAACCATCATCGCCTTCATCAACCCAGGTTCCGATCATCCATTCCAGTGATTTCAGTTGTTCGTAGTGTGATTGAGGCACTATGGCTGCTGTTTCTGTTACACTATCCAGCTTCCAGCCAGCGGGCGTTTTCACATGCACGGCCGAGTATTCAGTGATGCTGGTCTCCTGCTCCGGCAGAATGACCTCAGCCACACCGTTCTCAACGGCAACGCCTGGTGAGATCAGTCGAATATCGACACTTTCCAGTTCGATTTTAGCGCCAGGCGAATCCTTAAAATACTCTGTGAAGCTTTTCTCCAGCGCGGCCTGTCCCTTGATTGTTTCGCCTCCCGGTGGAGTGAATTCCCCTTCGGGTGTCCAGTGGCTGGCAACAGCTTTGGCATCTCCCTTGTCAAAAGCTGTTTTGTAAGAGGAAATCGCAGTGCGAATCAGGCCTTCCTCATCTGGTTTTGCATCGTCCGCATGCAAAAACTGACCCGCTGAACACAGCAGTAAAAGAAGCGGTAGTACTCGACGCATTATTTTTCTCCATAAACGGGGCTTCTCAATCAGAAATTCAGAATGCAAAATTGAATTTCCCGGTCTTACCATGACGATCTCGGGACAAAGCGCCGTGTTGTTTCGCCTGAGAAACTCTGCGTTTGCAGACGGTTCAACCACGGAATGAATTCCTGCGGCCCCACAGAAACTCCCATCAGAGAACACTTAGCCTTGCTTTGTCACCTGATTCCATGTTCGCATATTCATTTCGAATCTGCCAGAAGTTCTGATTCTTTCTCTACAGATTTTCATCAAATCGATCTGCAGCCCCCGTAAAGTTTTCAGAGCCTGTATGGCGCAGAGGGAGAATACTCGAAACGCCAGAACTGGCCTCTGGAACTTGAGATCGTACCAGAGAAACAGAGCATCCCCGGGCAGGCAGGAATAATCCTGTGAAAACAGCAGTTAGTATCGAGGCGTTTCTCTGAACCGGGCAATTTGCTGTAACGCCTTCTTGATCTCCGGATCATCGGGCGATGTCTTCTGCAGACTCAGGTAACTGTTCTCTGCCTCATCGAGCAGACTGTAGAACAGCTGCAGACGGGCCAGTTCTCTCAAAATCTGTGTATCGGAGTCGTTGCGATCATGAGCCTGTTGCAATAGTTTGAGTGCCTTGCCCGGAACGCCCTGTTCCTCGTATAGTTTGGCCAGTTTCAGGATCTGACTGGAGTCAGGTACCTTAGAGGAAGCAGATTCACTGGCCCAGGCAGAGGTAATCATTTTCTCCAGGTCCAGGCGGTGTCGTAGAGCCTGAGCAGCTTCATTGTCCGCATCCTGCACCTGGGTTAATTCCTGAAGCGCCTGTTCCGCATTCCCCTGAATCAGCGCCAGCCGGGCCAGCCAGACGTGAGCCTGATCCAGTTCAGCAGTTGTAGCCTGTTTTGAATCGAGCACTTTGTGCGCAAACTTTTCAGCTTTATCGAACATGACCAGCTGCCACATGTTGTCGGTCAGTTTCAGATAGCTGCCCGGTTTTTCATGTTGTGATTTCCCCTGATTCTCCTGAGCCGCTTTCCGTCGCTTGAGAGCCAGTTTAATTCCGTCATTCAGGTTGCCCCGGATCATTTTCTGTCCTGGAGTTCGCGTGGCGCGGGCAAATTCTTCCAGCGCCTGGTCGTACTGGCGTTTACCGAGGTAAGACCAGCCCAGCATACTCATGAAGCGGGCATCCTGTATCCCAGCCTGTTCGAGATCGCCAATGAAAGCGATAATTTGATCATACTCTTCCGCTTTGAGCAGTTGATTGAGATACGTCATACAGACCGAAATGCGGCGTGGGTTTCGAGCCAGCCGTTTCCGGGCCAGTTCCATAGCTTCTTCATCCCGCCAGTACTGATCTCGGACTGTCCCTTCATAGTTCGGCGTCACTTCAATCACCACGATTCCGTCTTCTTCATAAACCGGAGTGAAGCGATAAATCAGATCATCATCCAGCAGATATCGGGGAAACATATCATTCGTATGTTTGCTATAGGTGACCAGGTAACATTGTCCCATGGACTGAATGGCTTTATGCAGCTGTTCGATATTGGACGGTTCGAAATAAAACAGTCTCTGATAGCGATGGCTGGCTGTGGAGACTTCTGCCCGCCGCGTTAACACACGCGCATGAGGTGCGGTATTCTGATTCAACCATTCGCCCGCTTTGACGAAGTCACTGGCGAACATGATGAGGTCCTCGTTAGAAAGTTCCTCTTCACTCTCCGTCTTCATGAGATGATTTGTTGTAATCAGATTGGCATCAACCCAGGTTTGTGAGAACAGTAGAGCAGCCACTACCGCGACACCTCCCACGGCAAGTGTTTTCAGCACCCCTGCACGCTGGCCCAGTGAAGACTCTTTGATGTAAAACAGACCTGCAGGAACGAAGACCAGAATCATGGGCAACCAGGGGAGTGAAAAACGGGTCTGCATCCAGGGCCAGACAGAAAGCACTCCCAGCGAAAGACACAAGTAGAGTAAGCAGACTGCACCACCGCGTTTCCAGCAGCACAGCATGCCTGCCAGCGAGATGACAATTATCACTACGCTCCCCAGCGAATAGATCAGGGGAGAACCGGGGAGTGCATGATACTCTCCGGAAAGCACTCCGCTGTATTCGGGCACGGTTCCCGGCAGACCAGGGAAGATTTTCTGAAATAATCCGTCGATGTGAACGAGCAGCCGATTCAGCATGCTGATTAGTGTGCCGACCACTCCCGCGGTCTTCATTTCCTGGAGTGCAATAGAACTGTAACTCATTGTTTTGAACTGGCTGTTGCGGAACATCCAGAATGCGGTCGTTCCGACCGCGAACCCCACCGGGATCAGACAGATCCAGCGTTTCCGACTAAAGAGACACCAGAGTCCCACGGCCAGAATCATGGCGACGCCAATGGTTCTGAGAAAGGGAATAAACACCAGCAATCCGGTCAGACAAACCAGTTTACCGAGAGACCATTTCTCTTCCTCGGCAGAAAACAGGTAGAGTACCGCCAGCGTGCATGCCATAAAGGGGATCTCGCTCATCACGATTGTGGAATAAACGAGAACATAGGGATTGGTCATCAGGACCAGGCTGACCAGCAGAACCGACCAGCGCAGTGGTGACAATGACTCCGTAGACTCGGGATCTGTGCTGCTTATCAGTCGCCAGGCCAGTGTATAGAAGAGCCAGATCATGACGAGGGCAGTCATCAATACCGTCACTTTTGCGGCGATCACATCATAGGGGGCGATGATTGCAGCAGGTATCAACAGAACCGACATGCCTGGCGGACGTAAAGTGAAGTAAGGCTCCCCTGGTCGATCAAACTGTCGATATTCCTGGAATTCAACAAACCCCCGCGCCATCAGCACATAATCACTACTGTCGGGGTTGTAAAAATAGAACTGATTCAGACGTGCTGTACCTAATACAGTAAAGATGATCAGCAGCAGGATCGGCATTTTCCAAGAACGCGATTGTGGCGACAGATTTTCCTGATTCATTTCACGCAGGTACTTTTTTGAGAGTGGATGACAGTCTTTCCAGTCAGTCTACCAGCCTACTCTACCTATTTTCATACCGTAAATTTGGGTTCTGCCGTATTTTGCGCACTTTCTCTGTCCTGATTGTTTACGCCAAGGTTAGACGAGGAAAGTGAGCGCTGCCATCAGTCAGTTTTCACAGCAATTAAAGTCCTGAGAGGTAAGCATTTCCTGTCTGAAATCAGAATGGGACGCGTTACCCGGAAATTTGCTGGATTCCATTTCCTGTCACCAGCCAAACTGCACACAGAACCACTACTTCTGTCTTAACGAGTTAGCGGAGGCGCGTGGTTTGTTAAAGATTCTTTACAGTCACAGCCTGCTCTGTGCCTCTTGAAGCGGAATAATCAGACAGCATCAGGACAGCTCAGTCATTTCCGGCAGCCACTGATACCAGCCTTCGATATGCCCGCGCATCAGTTTTTCAATCGAGGCTCCATCACCGCTGCGGAGCGTGTTGATCAGTTCCTGATGGCTATCGATTGTGATTTCCTTAACACGGCCGGTGATCTGTTCATGACGACGATGCAAAGCGGCAAGCCAGAGTTCCAATGAAGGGCGCAATGAGCGCCAGGTGGCTATCAGACGGGAACGGCGGCTGGAGGCAACCAGCAGATCATGAAATTCCATATCCAACAGACTGATCTCTGCCAGCGTTTTTGTATTATGCATTGCCTTCATATTCGCTTCGAGTGCAGCATAGTCAGCTGAAGTTGCCTGGGCGGCCGCATGCACAGCAACCATTGGCTCCACTGCAAGACGGAGCAGGTACAGATCTTCAAAGTCAGCGGCGGTCATGGTTGCGACCCGGGTTCGACCACGTTCGTCGAATTCCACGATACCATCCCGCTCCAGAATCAACAGTGCTTCACGGACCGGAGATCGGCTGACTCCCAATTCAGACGAAAGCACCGGTTCACTGAGCATTGTCCCGGGCTCGTACACGCCCTGGATGATTTCACTGCGCAAGCGGGATTCGACAGCCTGTGTCAGTGTCTGCCGCTTCAGTTTTGGCTGACCGGCGCCGCCTTTCGAAAATTGATCTATACTCATCATTAATTCCTGTCTAGAGACCTGCCAGGCGTTCTGTAGCATCGCCGAACTGATCCAGGTGCAACCCGAAACGGTCCATTAACGACAGATAGAGGCTGCACATTTTTCGATTCGGTTGATCGAGATAATTCAGCACCCGTCCGGTTTCCAGCTTGCCTCCTCCACGGCCCAGTATTACGACGGGCAGTTTGGTTGCATCATGACTGCCGGTGAGCATACTGCTGCAATACATCAGCATGGTATTATCCAGTGCGGTTCGTTCTCCTTCCTGGATCGCATCCAGCTTGGCGGCAATATAGGCCACCTGCTCGAGAAAGAACTGATTGACCTTGAGCCAGTCATTCGATTCCTGATGTGATAACAGGTGGTGGATCATGTAATCCACGCCCAGATTGGGAAAGCGTAAAGACGAATGATCGTTGTTTAGTTTCAGGGTACAGAAGCGAGTCGCATCGGTCTGAAACGCCAGTACCAGAATATCACACATCAGTCGCATATGCTCGGCGATGTCCTGGGGAATGCCATCCGCTGGCCGGGGAACATTCGGTTTATCAAGCGTGGGACGCCAGCCCTGTAATTCCCCTCGCTGCCCTGCCCGATCGATCCGCTGTTCTACTTCACGCACCGAATTAAGATATTCATCCAGCTTCTGTTTATCGCTCCGGCTGATCCCCCGTCGCAAATCGCGAGCATCCCCCAGAACGGCATCGAGTACACTCTGATCACTCTGACTCGCATCTTTGCGGAACAGTCGATCAAAGGCCAGCGCCGGGTAGACTTCCAGGGGCGTCGGCGTTGTCGGAGAACTCCAGGAGATATGACTGCTGTAAAGCATCGAATAGTTCTTGTGGACTGACGGATTCGACTTTTCGCAACCCAGGACCAGGCTGGGGACTTTCGTCGTCTGACCGTACTGTTTCGCCAGCATCTGATCGATGCTGATCCCGCTGCGAATGCCGCCCCCTGCTTCGAGCGGCGCCCCCGTGAGAATATTTCCCGTCTGGGAACTGTGAATATTTCCTTTCAGCGCTTCCTCGTTATACAGCCCCTGAATAAACAGCATTTTTTCCCGGTGTGGCAGCAGCGGCTCAAGGACCTTACCCAGTTCCATTGTTTTGCCGCTCCCCTTGGCCCACCAGTGTTCGCGGTGAAAGCCATTGCCGGAAAAAAGCGCTGCAAACCGAATCGGAGCTTCTCCCTGAACTGCATTCTTGCCCGCTTCTGCTCCCCAGACCCGCAGTGATTCCAGCCAGGGCAATGCCATGGTTACGCCGAGCCCTCGCAGCATGGTTCGTCGGGTTGTCATAAAAGCGCTCATCTGATAACTCCTTGATTTTCAGAATTCGGTATCAGTTCTATTCATCTTTTAGTTTAACAGATTTTATTGAATCAGTCCGCTGTCACGCTGCTGACACTCTGTTGCTCGGTACCGCGAATCATGCGGAACTGCGGACTGAGAACAATGGCCTGAATCGCAGTCTTGATCCGGTAGTCATCCTGTTCGAGTTGAGTCGTCATCTGATCCAGCAGTGGTTCATCAGACAACTGCACAGAGCGTCCCAGGGCATAGCCCAGCAGACGCCGATTAAAGGCCCGCAGGAAATCATCCCGCCGCTCGTTGAGCAGATAATTCCGTAGACCGGCGATTCCTGTCACTGCAGTTCCATCGGGTAGAACCGAAGCATCGTCGATCGGATGCCCTTTCGCATCTTTTTTCCGCAGACGCCCAATGCCGTCGAATTGTTCCAGAGTGAATCCGAAGCCATCAATGCGCTTGTGACATTTGGCACAGGCAGGATCGGCACTATGCTGTTCAATCAGTTGTCGCTCGGTCAGGTTCGCAGGAACTTCTTCCGGCAGAACCGGTACGTCTTTGGGAGGACGGGGAAGTTTCTCACCCAGTAGAAATTCCGAAACCCAGTTTCCTCTCAAGATCGGACTCGTTCGTGACGCGCCGGACTGCTTCGAGAGTGTCGCCGCCATCGCGAGGATGCCCCCCCGGGACTGTTGCTGTACTCCTTCTACCCGCTGCCAGTCTGCGCCTGCCACTCCCTGTAGACCATAAAATTTGGCCAGCCGCTGATTCGCCCAGACATAGTCCGCATCCAGGATGGCCAGGAGGGAACGATTCTGCTGTAAAAGATCGGTAAAGAATCGAATCACCTCTTCGTACATATCACTGCGAAGTTCTGCGAACTCCGGGAAATGTCGCTGACTCTTCTCATCGAACTGATCGAAGTTGCGCACGTGCAGCCACTGGCAGCCGAATTCAATCGCCATACGACTGATTCGGGGATCCTGCAGCATTCGAGCTACCTGCTGCCTCAGAACGGCTGGATCACGTAGCTTGCCTTGAGTCGCCAGTTCACGGAGTTCCTGATCGGGCAGCGACGACCAGAGAAAATAACTTAAACGGGAGGCAAGCTCATGGTCCGAGACGGGGGCAGGCTGGCTTCCAGAGGGAGCGGCTTCCGTACGGTAGAGAAAGACAGGCGAGACCAGGACCCGCGCCAGCAGCATCTGGATCGCTTCCGTGTGAGACAGCTTCTGCTGCCGGAGCTGCGTATAGAGTGTTTTCAATTCGGTCTCTTCTGCTGAGCTGAGAGGACGCCGCCAGGCGCGGTCTGCAAATTTCAGGACGGCTTCAATATGCAGGGGCTCAGTTGCCTGCAATCGGGTGCGAAATGCATCTGCCTGTCGCATGATGCCCTCCCGCATGGGAGTAAAGGCACTTGGATCGGCGTCCTGCGTCGCGAACTGCCAGAGCTGTTCGTAGGCATCCACCTGTCGCAAGGGTGAGCGACTGATATAATGCAGCTCGTCCCACAGCCGATTCAGCTCTGAAGTCTGATCAGGATTCAGCATCAGCCGCTGCAGATGTTCGTCCTCCCGATAGTAAAGCGTCAGAGTGACGACTTCATCAACGGGAACAATGCGCGTGTAACAGAGGGCGGCTGGAAACAGATTGCGGAACTCAGCAAACTGCGCCAGGACTCGCTCTTTAACCTGACTGTTTTCACTCACCAGTACCGGCGAAATAGGGATCACCGGCTTTTCACCATCGGACCAGGTCGATTTCTTCCCACCGCTCCGAAATGCGCCGGCGTGTAGCTCAGTCAGCGACTCTGGTTTTTCCGTGGAAACTTTAAGCTGAACGGTCCCCTGTTGACTGGTGGCGGCATGTAACATTCCAGTGGCTGCGAATTCAGTCCCGGCAGCCAGTTCGGCTGGTAAGCGGACTTCAATCACAGCAGGTGCCTGCACACAAAGTGCAGACGGCGCTATAGACGTGCCTGCGGGGTGCTTGCCGAACAGTTGTGGGTCGAGACCATATGCTTGTTCCTCAGTCAGTTCTGTGACCTGTTGCCGATCTGGCCGATATTGTTGCCTGAGTGCTTCAAAAGCGGGACTGCGGAGGGATGTTAGCTGCTGATAGAGATTTCGATCCGGAGCGTTTTCGGGGAGTTGGTCTGGCCCGGCCGTGAGCAGGCGCTGTAATTCTGCTGCCAGCTGCTTGCGGGTCTCAATATCAGCCTCGGTCTGCCAGCGGGCCAGTAACGAGCCTGAAGGAACAGCAATGCGAGAGACAGGCTGATCCGGCTCACTGAAGAAGTGCCAGACATTGGGATTGCCCTGTTCATCGGCGTGCGGGTTCCCTGCCAGAATATCGGATGAAATCTCACGAGCCAGATTCCATGCTGATGCTCCTGCTGTCACAGGAGTGATTGTCAGATCAACGTCTGTCAGGTCGCAGGAGTGATTTCCGTCCCGCGGCCCGATGCCGAGCAGCAGCATATCACCGGTTCGTACCTTGAGCGGTTCGTTGACCTCCACGGGAGACGTTTCCCTGGTTGTGGCATTTCCAGAAGCCAGCATCTGTCTCGTATTGCCGCGCCACAATTCCAGTCGCCAGTCGATTCCATTTCCACAACCGATATGTGCCCGCCTGACAGCACCTTTGACATTAACCGTGCCAGACATGGGGCTTTTCCAGCCAATGATCACCCGCCGCTGGGGTGTGGGATGTACGGCGACATGGTGTGGCAGCATTTCGCCGGGAATTCGCACACCCTGATCGGATGCATTCGCCACAACACTTAAAGCCTGCTCGCCTACCCAGCCTTTGACGAAGTCATAGTTCTGAATTTGCTCAGTCTGCCTGGTAATGTATCCCTCGATAGTCGGCTGTCCGCCATCCAGGCCCAGGCAGGCAAGCCAGGCATGCAGAATTACTGGCTCGATGCCGTGCTTCTGCGCCAGTTTTTCCAGATTGACCGCTGCTGTCGCCGTTTCCACTTCCAGAGCCGCATTCAGACAGGCGGTGGTATGAGCCAGCAGACGCTCTTGGTAAGCGGTCAGATATGCGAGATACTGACGGACCTCTTTCAAGGGTAATTCCGTCTGTCCGGGAATGATCAAACGCGGATTCTGCCAGATCGCGAAGTCTCCCTGGTTTCCATCGCCGGCAGTACTGGTTGCCAGATAGAGTGTGACCGACTCTCCGGCTTTCACTTCGGGTAACTTTAAGCGCAGTTCCTGTTGCGTGGTGACCGGTTGCACCGGAACCTGCCAGGCTGCGGGGCCGCCCCGTTTGCCGATGTGCCCGACTGTGGTGAACCGCCAGAGTGCTGACTGCCACTGTTGAATCAGCTCTGCCAGTTGAGGGGCATCCGTCAGTTTCGCGCGACTCCAGAAATCACGGATCTGGTCAAGCACTACGGAGGGAGTTTTATCAGTCAAGGACTGCCAGAGCAGAGTCAGATATTTCTCGTTCAAATCGTATTCACGCGCGACGGACGCAAGGCTTTTCTGGCCCGACTGGAGCGCCTCTTTTTCTTTGAGTGTAGCCTGCAGATAAGCTTCCAGGGGAAGTCGTCCTCCGCCATTGGTTTCGAAGTGGATCCCCTGCAGATTGACCGCGGTCGCGCCTTTGCTTTCAGTATAACGTGCATAGAATTCGCGAATCGCTGCCAGTTTTTCGTTCGTCCAGTCTCTGCGGGTCGTTTTGGATGAGAATTCGATGCCGTCTGGCAGCAGGACTGCATGACTGGATATTTTCTTAGCGGCAGCGAAGTATTTCTGGATCAAAGCAGGAGACATCACCAGCGAATTTCCCACGTTTGTGAAACCTTCGCCGGCAGCGCTGTCGACGGGAAACTGCTGCGCCGGTTCCAGAGGGACTCCGGTCAGGTCCTGGATCGTATAGGTATACTCGGCGTTATTCAGCCTGCGCAACACAACGGGGCCGGGATCTCCGGCGTTTGCCCGGGCTTCCGCATCGAGAACTGCCTGCACCCACTTTTGCAAGGATGCGAGTTCCGCCTGCGTCGGTTGCGGTTTTGAATCCTCGGGAGGCATCTCTCCATCACGCAGCATCTCCACAACCCGTTGCCAGGGAGTCACATTCCGGCGGAGATCTGACACACTGCGGAACTGTTCCAGATCGAGTTCGCCCTGTTTCTCGGCGGTATTGTGACAGTTCAAACAGTACTTTTTGAGCACAGCCTGCTGCTGCTTTGCGAAAGTTACCTGCAGGGGAGCAAATGGGTCCGGCGTCTGTGCTGAGAGAGTCTGGCTACAGGCACAAGCCAACACAGAGATGAGTAGAAAACAGAAACCAGCCTGATATCCAGATCCCGAACGCATACGACACTCCCTGGCGTTTTACGAAAGCAAACCTCGATCGGGGAATGTACTCTTCCCGACATGTAAACCTTCAGCTGAACAACAGGGTGTCGACTGTCGACAGGTTTGTCAAGGCCTGGAAAAGCCGACTCAGAAATAAAAGTGTCAGTATGAACACTTGGGTTTCAGGTCGGCTTATGAATTACTTGCTTTTCAGGTCGAAATCGATCGTATTTGGTGCCGTCTTAGAGACTGTGACCTGCAATGTTGTCTGCTCGTTGTACCGGGCGGGTAACGTTTCGGGACCGGCGACCTCGGCTCCTCCATCGGGCTTGCTGATGCGGACAAGATGCTCGCCGGGAATGGCGCCGCTCGTGTTGTTGTCATACCTCAGTGTATATTTGCCTTCTGTATCCGTAGCGGCGGATGAGGCACGCGACTGACTCTTGTCGGCAGCTGACTGAGGAAAGAAATCGATGATGGCATCGGACAGGGGTTTTCCATCCAGGGTCACCGTTCCTGTCACTTCTGCCAGTTCGGGTTTCTGAGCGGAATTACCGGAACATCCTGCATTCAAGATCAGCAGCAATCCGCAGACCAGTGGAACTATCTGTACTCGTAGCGCGTTGGTAAACATGGTTCTCTCTTATGCAAAGGGGTAAACGCCGGAAGCATCAGCCAGTTGACTGATGCTTCCGACTGTGAATGATTTCAGAATCGCGAACGCTGACTGCCGCTTAGAATTCCGGCATGACCTCGCCCCCTTTAATGGAGACGAGTGCCTGAATCACGGTAATTCGATCCACATTCTCACTCAGGAAACGTACACTGCCGTCGTTCATCAGCATGTGACATCCCCCGACATGGTGACTGCCGGCTCCCCAGGCATACGGCTTATCGTAGCCGGGATGATTCTTGTTGATCCCATAGGAGTAAGGCAGAATCACATTCGTGTGCCGATAGGAATTCCAGAAAGGACCGTAGGATGAACTGGTCAGCAACAGGGGTGACTCAATCAGCACCATCGTGTTACTCGTTCCATCCTTGATGTCACCGATTCTGGCTGAACCGTTGAAGCCAAGTGTCCCTTTCAACCGATTTGAATCAGTTCCATATGTTGTGACGAGGCTGTACTCAGTCGTATAACCGGCACGGCCATAGCTGGTTTTCTGATAGCTGCCGTAGCTGGTCTGATCCGGATCGGACGGACAGAGAAAGACCGGGTAATTATTCGGAGCGACACTTAACTGCCCCGAACCTGCAAACGTGGGTCCGACAGAACCACAATAGCTGCCATCAGAGCGTGCCACATGATCCGAAGAGGAAAGCGAGAAGTTGTATTTGTTATACAACGGCGCCAGGTCGAGGTAGGGTAACAACAACTGGTAGAACGTATGGTTCAACAGTTTGGGAGACGTTCCAGCCGACAAACCCAGCACCCGCTCACAGTAGCAACTGCCCGGGGCAATTGCAGCGGGAGGAAAGACACTGTGGGCGTCATGATAGTTGTGCAGCGCCAGTCCCATCTGCTTGAGATTGTTTTTGCAGGAACTGCGGCGGGCTGCTTCCCGTGCCTGCTGGACTGCAGGCAGCAACAATGCGATGAGTATTGCGATAATGGCAATCACGACCAGTAACTCAATCAGCGTAAAACCGCGCGTTCTGAGTCGATTCTGTTTTGATAAATCCATCTCTTAACACTTTCCATAAAAATAAATAAATGCATAAAAGGAGAGGAAATTCTGCAGGATCGACGTGGGAAATATAAAACTCAAATCAGTACAGTTGATCCTGACACTCCTCTTCCGAAGAACATCACTTATAGAAAATGCAAAAATGACGCCAATTCTTGGTGAATTTTTGAACGACGGGATCACCGGCCGCTGAAAAGTCTGAAATATCGGGAATTCGAGCAGTGTACAGGGAAAATGACGCTGATGCTCTGACTACGGTTAAACCCACCAACAGACCATCAGAACAGCATTCTGCACAAAATTCAGGCAATACAGAACGGAAGAGTGTGCGCATATCAGCGCTGTTTTGAAGCCTCAAAAACGCTTGAGGCGGAGAAGTCAGGGCGTTCCCGCGGGTTTGGCTTTGATCAGAGAGAGGTAAGGCTGCGCTTCCGGCCAGCTGCGAACTTCCTCCAGTTTGTCAGCCGGAACTTCGATCGATTCAAAAAAGCGGATCGAAAGCTGATCATCAAATTTCCCTTCCAGGTAACCAAAGGGAATCTCTTCCGCTTTTTCCTCTGTCGATGCCTGCTCGACGCGCGGCGGGATAAACAGACTCCAGAACTTCTGCGGATCCTTTTCGGTCAGCATCTGCGTAAACCGTTCCCGGACCTTCTGACTGGCGGGAGAATCATCCAGGTTCCGCTGAACGAGAATCGCCTGATATGCGAGTGCCCGGTTCCAATACTGCTCGGTCACCACATAGTTGGCAAAATGCAGACGGTCATCAAATCCCAGACTCAATGGGTTCCAGGGAGACGTGGGCAACTCTTTTCCGGCAGCGAGCAGGTCCTGCATTTTGCGGGCATCTTTGTGGCGGATGGCGTACATAAAATGCATGCCACTGAAGGGAGTGGCCCAGCCATTCTCCCGCACAGAATCCTTGAGACGAATAATGACATCCCCATAGCGGGGAGAACCATGGGGCGGCCCAATACTGGCGAAGACCGCATCAAAGGCGCCATACAGGAGATTCTCAACGGCTGGTGTGGTGTGTGATAAACGATTGTGTTCCCGCTGCTGCTCCACGCGCAGGGAGACCAGTGCCTTCTGTTTTAAAATGTCCCGCAGATTCTCAAAATGGAGTCGGTTGACAATGGGTGCCGGCTTGGATTCGATCACCTGCAGCAGTTTCTGCTCCTGAGGTGTAAGCGGCGCGAGAAAGAGTTCAAACTCGGCCATCGTGCAGCGGGAGGTGATCTGCAGCCATTGCTTGAGCTTGGCATCGGTCAAAGGACGCTGAAAGGGGAGCGCGTGAATGGCCTTCCGCCGTGCAGCGGCCAGGGGCGCTCCCGCTTTCTGTAAATCTGCTTTAGACTTCTGTTTGATTACCTGCTGTGCCTGCAGAGTGGAACAACAAGTGACCAGCAGACCAAGACTCAACAGAATTCGTACTCTCATATTATTGACTCAGTTTGATCAGGAAAATGTCATTGCTACCCCGACTGGTCAGTTCGTGTTTCTGATAGCGGGTCGCTGGTGAAAACGCACCGGAGACGTAGCAGTTATCGTTATTATCGACTGCGATCGCATAACTCAAATCGCTTTTCTCGCCTCCCAGGATTTCCAGCCAGTCCAGATTTCCATTAGGAGCAAAGCGGGCGATATACACATCGCGGCCGCCGAGTTTCTTGAAGTGCTGTCCTTGGAAGTGGACTTCATCGCTGAATTCACCGGTTGCGTAGCAGTTGTCGTGCTGATCGACGGCGATTCCAAGTCCGTAGTCGATTTTTTCTCCGCCCCCGGTACAGGCCCACGCAGGCGTTCCGTCTGCATTGATGCGGGCGACGAAAATATCGTGCGTGCCCCTGCTCTTCATGACGGTGTCACCAAAACGGGCTTCATTCTTAAACATCCCGGTGATGTAACAGTTTCCGCGACTGTCCACCGCCACCCCGGTGCTCAGTCCGTTCGCCTGTCCTCCGGAGTTCACCGACCAGACCAGCTTGCCATTGGGAGAGAGTTTGGCCAGAAAGATGTCCTGCACCGCGGTATCTGTCCCTACCTGCTCTCCCGCCAGTTCAACCTGTCCGGTGATGTAACCGCAGACATAACAGTTGCCGACCCGGTCTACGCCGATCTGATGGCCGCTCTGACCGCGACCGTTTCCAGCCAACTGGGCCCAGAGCAGATTTCCGTTATTGTCATATTTTGCGGCGAACAGGGAACGGCCTTTTTTATTCGGAGCAGTGACATCTCCAATTTTGACATCCCCGGCGAATGAACCGGCGACGCAGCAGTCGCCAGCAAGGGTCACTGCGATTCCATGTCCGTAATCATAGCCTGTCCCGCCCTCACTCTGCGCCCAGACAAGTTTTCCGTCCGGATCATATTTGGCAATAAAATAATCATAGTCTCCCTGGTTATAGAGGACCTGATCGCCAATCTGAAATTCCGGGCTCTGGAAATGTCCGGTCACAAATGCATTGCCGACCTTGTCGACTGCCACGGCGTAGCCGCGATCAATCAGGGTTCCCCCGGCGGTCTGGATCCAGAGCAGTTTGCCTTCCGGGCTGTATTTGGCGAGGACAAAATCCATGCTTCCCTTGCTGGTGACTTTCTGATCGCCGAACTCGGCGGTTTCCGTAAATTCTCCGGTGACATAACAGTTCCCGGCTGCGTCGACGGTGATCCCGCGGATCTTGTCATGTTTGAGGCCTCCAGCCTGCTGAACCCATTCCACGTTCCGGGCTGTTTCCTTTTCGTTTTTCCCGGCCGGCTGACCTGCCTGCAGAGCGTTAGAGAAAAGAAGAGTAAGCAGCGTGACTGCTAAACTGGAGACATGCATATTCATACGACGGGCTATCCGGTTCATAACAGAGTTAATCCTGAAACATTTTCTAAAAGTTTGTTAAAAGTATTCTAATCGACGCAACAGTGTGAACACAGTTCCGATCAGCGTCTCATTCTGATTTTGTAAACTGATCGAGCACATTCCGCGTGACTCGAGAAACATCATTGTCGACAAGCATCGAGGTAATCCAGCAGATTGAACCGACAGAGAAGACTTCCCCTCCCGAGTCGGTCTGATAATGAATCATGTCGGCTCCCCCGTTATCCGGGTTGGTTCCCTGCGCAATGAGGTGTACCTGTGGGGGTGAACTGGGAGAGATTTTATCCGTTTCGTGCCCGGAAGCGCCGCCGGGTATGCGCATATGCTGACTCTCAGTGCCGAACAGATCGTCTGTCTTGAGCCCCGTGCCTGCCAGGGCCCAGTGATCGGCGTCAATGACTTTGTAGGGAGCGCCCGTCATGATCCCGGCAAAGGAGAAGACAACCCCCAACAGGTTCGCTTCCGATTCCTGTCGCGCGTGGTAACGACTTTCATAGGTCGACTCCGATTCGGGAATGGGAGGATCCATGGCGACGCCGCACCAACTTGTGCAGTCGGAATTGTGATAGACAATGCGTTCATCATCCAGGAACTCCACTTCGCAGTTCAGTCCGTTCCCACCCAGATAAATGAGCCGACCGCCGGATTCGAATACCCAGGACTTCAGCCGGTCGTACATCTGCTTCGACCAGTACTCAGGGTGTGAACTCAGGATGAGGACCTTGTACTGATCCAGGGGCAGCGTACCCAGGTGGAACTGTGTTTCACTATAATAGTCGTAAGGCAATTCCTGTTCTTCCATCCAGCCCAGCAGACGCCATTCTGAGTGCAGCATGCCGCACCCCATGCGGCTGTAAATGGGGTCCCGCAGCTGCTCATCCAGATCGATGTGCAGGTAAGGTTGCGGCCGTTCCAGCGACAGAGGCGGATATTCTTCGACACAATAGACGCCAAACGAAGGCTTCAGATAGCGTCTCAATTCCTGTCGACTGTTCACGGTGGGAGTTTCCGGCAGTCCATCTGGATTCAGATAGTTGCTGCGCCCCCCGAAGTTGTTGTAGGCATTCCAGGTCAGATCACTGGCCAGAATCGCGATGTCAGACTGTGGCGTTTCCGGGGCCACCACCCAGGGAAACGTAAAATGATCCCCCGACTGATTCCGGAGATGAAACATATACAGGCCCGATTTTTCCGGTGACGTGACCGACTGGCGCTGTACGGCTCCTCGATAGCCGATGTCGTTCCAGTTGACACCTGCTTGCGAGTAATCCCCATCGGGGGTGACCTGCAGGTTGGCCAGCGGCGCATGATCGTCAAAGGTGCCGATGCGTCGGATGTATTCTTTTTCTTTACCGTAGCGCCAAAGCTCGACCTGATACTCGGAGGTCGAATGCACGCGGAACTCGGAGGCTTCCCCGGCGGTTACGCAGCGAGGCCAGGCAAAGCCGTACAGTTTTTTCGAGAGCAGGCGAAACTGATAGATCTGTCCCGCCTGAACCTGCATCTGCACTCGCTTCGGACAGTGATCTGTGTGCTGGAGGATCACTGTGTACTCCCCTTCCGGCAGATCGGCGATCACGGCGCCGGAAGCGGTAGAACGCGTGCTGAAAAACTGACCGTCGGACTGAAATTCTACCGCGACATCAAATAACGCGCTGTAATTTTCGTCGCTGACATATCCAATGAGCATGAATCGGTTCCGTCACATAAAAGGAAAACAGTCGTCTGAGTCGCTTCTGATCACGTTGAGACTGGGTCAGGTTCAGGAAGGATGAGCTACATATTTTTTCGGGACTTTGACCGCCAGTCCGCCTCCCTCATAGTATCCCAGGGAAATTTCCGACACATGCGTTAACAGGTCATAGGCCCGCCAGCGATTCCAGCCATGCTCTGATTCCATCCAGAGAATCAATTGCGCGAACGCCTCTGCCGTCGCACGTTCCATGGGGGTCCCGCTGGCAACGGTGATCAGCTCATCCGGCGTCTCTATGCGGGGACCGGCGATTGTTTTGCCTTTGATGAGTTCGATCGTCAGTGTCGTGTGGGAGGCCATCTCCAGTCCGGTTGCTGAGAGTTCCCCCTGCCCCATCGCAGCATGGGCGTCGCCCAGGTACAGATAAGCGCCCTCAACAAAGACCGGCAAGAAGAGCGTGTTACCTTCCGTGACTTCGCGAATATCCATGTTTCCGCCATGCGGACCGGCGGGCATCGTGCTGGGCATGCCGTAAGCGGGAGTTGTGCCGATACACCCCAGCATCGGCTGATAAGGGATCGCGATGTCATCACTCCAGTAAACCAGGCCCTCGCGAATGGGGCAGACATGCGCGCCATCCGGGACATCAGTTCCAAGCCACTGACAGAGCTGTTTCGGATTACCGGTGTAGGTCGCACATTGACCGTCGCGTGATTCGATCTTTTCGATGCGGATCGCGAGGGTATCTCCGGGTTTGGCCTGCTCCACATAAATGGGGCCGGTTACCGGATTGCTATAGGGGACCTTGCTTTTATCACGGCAGTCTCCAGGCTTTCGTATCTGGCCAGAGAGCGCGTCTTCCGTTTCGACACGAATCGTCTCGCCGCTGCTGATGCGGAGTCGCGGTTCCTGTTCACGGCTGAATTCATAATTGAGATTCCCCAGTGACATTTCCTGCATATCATTCATCCTGGTTTCAAGTTGTCACATCTTCAGAAAATCAGTCGAGCTGAGACTTCAACCACTGCTTCAGCAGTTCTGCTGCGGAAGCCTTGTCTCCCTGAGAACGTTCGACGAGAGTCAGGTCCTGCCCCAATACCAGTTGACGGGTGAGTTTGTCGTTGTCTGTGACTGGATGTTCTGAATCGAATACGTCCGGATGGAAAACGACACAATCCCAGCCTCCCGTACCGAAATTGAGTGAGTAATTCATAGTCCACATCATGCTGCGGATAAATTCTTCCTGTGATTTGGCCTGTGCAGTGCGGGGAATCGCCAGCAGAACCAGATCTGGTTTCGCCGGACGGATGAGCTGTTTTGCATCAGCTTCGATCTGCTTGAGCGTTTTTCCGGACGAATCCCAGGTGGTCACTTCCAGTTTGGCTTCCGGAGCGATTTCCGGTAGCACTGTCTGAATCAGCTGATCCAGAGGGGGCTGGGCGATGACTTTGATCGGCTGCTTGTCCTTGATGAGACTTCTGGTGCGTGGAATCGCGTTTTCCAGCGGTTTTACATCATCCAGTGAGACCGTGTTTCCCGTAATGGATGCCGCTAACAGCTCTGCCATTTTTTTGTGTCCCGCCATGTTGGGATGAATTTCATCACTCATCTGCATTCGCCAGGCGAGCGGATCCTGTTTCCGCAGTGCTGAGAGCTGCTGATAGGTATCACAGACAGGCACGTTCAACTCTGTTCCCACCTTGCGGACGACATCACAATACTTGACCAGTTTTTCTGCGGGACGGCTGGTGGTGGTAATCACGGCATTAGGAGTACAGAGCAGAACTTCCGCCCCCGCCTCACGACACTGTTTCACAATCGCTTGCAGGTTTTTCTCATAATCTTCCAGCGAAACCCGCGTCATGTCGTTCAGACCAAACATGACCGTGACCAGGTCGGGCTGATGCTTGAGCACATCCCGTTCGATGCGCGACAATGCATTGACGGTGGTGTGCCCGCTGATGCCTGCATTGATCATTTCCGGTCGGGAACCGGGAACCGCTTTCTGCAGGGCAATGCCCAGCATGTCAGTATAAGCACGCCGACTGCCGGTGTGATAATAAACGCCGGTCACACTATCCCCGAAACAGACAACCTTTGTCGGTTTGCCTGCTTCGAGTTTGGCGAGCGTTTGAGGAAAATTACTCGAGGGGGAAGCACTCTGCTTCTGCTGGTCGAACCAGTTGGGAGGCACATAGAGGGACCAGACCTGACTGCTGAGTGGCTGCGCATGGCCGCCGGCCAGCCAGATTTTGTCCTGGAAGACGAAAGCCGAATGTTCGTGTCGCTCTTTCCAGACGACGTCCGATTTCAGCTCGGTCCAATTTTTACCATCCTGAGAGTACCAGATGTCCTGCTTGTTGGTTGAGGGATTATTGGACCAGCCGCCGATCACCCAGATGCGATCTCGATAAACAACGGAAGAGAACCAGAGCCGTTCGTGCCAGGGGGCGTGGGCTGTCTCCTGTCTCCAGTGAACGCCGTCTGCGGAACTCCAGACGTCATTATTCGCATGATATTCGGGTGTGTAATTACCGCCACCGAACACATAAATTCTGTCGTTCAATACAGCGGCCTGGTGATAAGCCCGGGGAGACCAACCGGCGTGCTCTGTGGCCAGCTTCCATTCTTTCCCGTCGTCGGAATACCAGACATCGTTTTTGAGGCTTTTCTCGTCGCCGAAGTAATAGTTCTCGGATCCGCCGAGCAGCCACATCTTATCTTTGAAGGTGACGAGTGCTGCTGCCAGTCGAGGAGTCCAGTTCGCTTTTTTGGTGACTAGATCCCAGTCTTTTCCATCTTCGGTAGACCAGACCTGATTCCCGGCGGAGTGACCGGGTAGCCGACCATTATACCAGCCTCCCATGAGCCACATCTTGTCTTTGAAGACAACCGTCATCGGCAGGTCGCTGTGAATCCAGGGGGCCTGTTTCGTGACCAGCGACCATTTCTTTCCGTCGGAAGATTTCCAGACATCGCGGGGAGGTGCTTCATAGGAATTGAACCAGCCACCAAAAATCCAGAGCTGGTCTTTATAAACCAGTTCCCCTTGTGAGTCGCGGGGTTGCCAGTCCGCTTTTTCGGTGACCTTCACCCAATCCAGTTTTCTGTCTTCGGCAAAGCCTGCGGTGGATATCAACAGGAACAACAGCGGCAGCAGGAAGGATCGCATCATCTCAACTCCATACCTGATTGTGTGCAAAGGGTCACGCGAGCATATCAGTAACAATCTTAAGTAATTATTACCATACCCTGCTGTTTCCTCAGGTTGCAAGCGTACGTCTCCTGTGGCGCATGAGAACTGAAATAAAATTCGCGGGATTTAGAAGCGATACTCTGTTCAGATACCGCGCAGCAGCAAACGCAGAGACTGTGAATGCCTGGAACGGCTACCGTCTGCTTCGACAGCAGTGCGTTTAGAAACGGTGCCCTGGTTGAGGACCTTCTTTGGTCAGTGTCAGAATTTCCGGGCCGGTATCGGTCATCAGAATCGTATGTTCGAACTGAGCCGAGAGCTTGCCGTCCTTGGTACGGACTGTCCAGCCGTCGCTGCGGTCTTCAACGGTTTTCCAGGTACCGGCGTTCAACATCGGTTCAATGGTGAAACACATTCCCGGCAGGAGCAGATCGCGTTCTGAGCCTGAGACCGGGTAATGGGGAATGCCCGGATCGGTGTGGAATTCACGTCCGATGCCATGTCCCTGGTACTGCCGAACGACTCCGTAACCGAGTTCCGTCGCGAAATCGTAAATGACTTCACCGATCTCGATGACACTGGAACCGGGCTTGATCGTGTTGATCGCCAGAAACAGAGATTCATACGTCGCCTGAACGAGCTTACGGGCATCCTCGGAGACTTCGCCAACCAGGAAGGTTTCCGACTGATCGCCGTACCAGCCGTCCACGATACTGGTGATATCCACGTTGACGATGTCGCCTTCTTTCAGCTCGGTGTCATCTGGTATCCCGTGGCAGACGACTTCATTGATACTGATGCAGCAGCTCTTGGGAAAGCCATGATAGCCTAAGGTGGCGGGTGTATGACCGTTAGATACCGTGTATTCGTGAACTACCTGATTGATTTCGTCCGTTGTAATCCCCGGTTTGACATACGGGCGCAGATGATCCATCAAACTGGCATTGAAACGGGATGCGATTCGCAGTCGTTCCCATTCGTACGATTTATAAATAATTGGATTTCCGGACAAAATGATCGCCTCTATCTCTTTCCATGTTCGACTGACAGTGATGTGATTCAGAGTGGAGAGAGTTCATGCATTCCGCTAAGATGCGTGCGGTGTGGCCCCACTTTAAACTGATTCCTGTTGCAGGATAACAGTTTCTATCAAATCACAGCAATATTCGTTATCCACTGCGATATGCTGAAATATAGAATAAACAAACTTACAAAGAATTCCTATGGTCGGAAAGCATTCTAAAGTAAAGAAAAATAAGCCTCTGCTGGGAAACCATCAGAAATGCTGGATCTGGGGAAGAAATGCAGTTCGGGAAACATTGTCTGCCGGCTTCTGGACGATCTGGGAATTGTACCTCTCTGACAGACTGCCTGCTGAGGAGCTTGAGGAACTCGAAGCCTGTGCCGTGAAGCATTCGGTGCCGGTCGTGATTACGTCAGACAAAACACTGACACAAAAATGTAGAGCCGGTGATCACCAGGGGATGATTGCCAAGATGGCCCCCTTCCCGTATGCAGACCCGGAACAGATTCGCAAGCAGACGACAGGCACACCGCTCTACCTGATTCTTGATCGGATTCAGGACCCGTATAATTTCGGGGCCATAATTCGCTCGGCGGAGACTCTGGGAACGGATGCGATATTTCTTGGTGAGCAGGAGCAATGCGATGTGACCAGCCTCGTCTGCCGCACCTCGGCTGGGGCGGTGAATCATATGCCGCTGGCACAAGTGGTGGATCTGGTCGCATTCTGTCAGCAGTTGAAGTCAGAAAATATCAACGTGCTGGGGACAGCGATGCAGGCGGAGGAGACGCTCGTCGACTATCACTTCACACAACCCACGGCTCTCATCGTGGGGAATGAGGGAACGGGACTGCATCCGGATCTGGTTGCCACCTGTTCGCATCTCATTCGCATTCCACAACAGGGACAGACCGAGTCCCTCAATGTCGCGGTCTCTGCAGGAATACTGCTCTACGAAGCGAGTCGGCAACGCGGGTTCCAGTAAAGCGAGCCTGGCAATTGCAAATCGTCTGTCCTGCACGCGCGATTTATTTCGCTGCAGGAGATGTTTCGGTAGTAGTCTCGGGATCTGGTTTGCTGCCGGTGATCCATTCGCTGACGATCTGGATCACCACATACATCACGGGCACCATAACCACGCCGAACAATGTGGCTGCGGTCAGACCTGCGACGACAGCAGTCCCCAGTGCCTGCCGACTCGCGGCCCCGGCCCCCGATGCGATTGCCAGGGGAATGGCCCCCAGAATCGCGGAGAACGCGGTCATCAGGATCGGACGGAAACGGAGGTGACAGGCTTCGACAGCTGCATCGCGAATCGACTTTCCTGATTCCCGCTGCAGCTTCGCGAATTCGACGATCAGAATGGCGTTTTTACTGGCGAGTGCAATGAGGAGCACGAAGCCGACCTGGGTATAAATATTGTTATCCATGCCACGCAACATGGTCGCGAAAATTGCGCCGAAGATACCGAGAGGAACCGACAGAATCACGGAAATCGGAATTGACCAGCTTTCATACTGGGCACAGAGGAACAGATATACAAAGACCAGAGCCATCGCAAAAATGAACGGGGCCATATTGCCGGCTTCAATCTGCTGATAGGCAATCCCGGTCCACTCATAACCGAAACCTTCGGGGAGAATCTCATTACAGAGTTCTTCCATGCGCTGGATTGCCTGACCGGAACTGTATCCCGGTGCCGGGTTACCGGTAATCGCAGCAGTTGGATAGAGATTGTAGTGATCCACTTCCTGCGGTCCGGCGCTGTTATTGACTTTGACCAGCGTATGCAGGGGAACCATGCTGCCGCGTCGATCGCGGACTTTGAGTCGTGTAATATCCGCGACTTTGCTGCGGTAGTCTTCATCCGCCTGAACCATGACCTTGAAAGTCCGGTTGAAGAGGTTGAAGTCGTTGACATAGGTCGATCCCAGCTCCGCCTGCAGGGTGTCGAAAATAGAATTCAGGGGGATGCCCATCTTGATGGCTTTTTCGCGGTCAATATCCAGATAAAGCTGGGGAACTGTCGCACTGAAATTGGTATTAAGCCTACTCAAGAGTGGGTCCGCATTACCGCGGTCCATGAGATCGGTAGTCGCCATCTGAAGCACGTCCATCCCCGCGGCGCTACGATCCTGCAACTGAATCTGGAAGCCGCCGGCATTACCCAATCCCTGGATTGCCGGTGGAATGAAGGCGAAGGTGATCGACTCCTGGATTTGAGCCAGTTCCTTCTGCAGACGCGGCACCAGCGCAAACACGTGCAATTCGGGAGATTGCCTTTTGTCCCAGTTTTCCAGCGCGATGATGGTTGTAGAGTAATTGGAGGCATTCGAGTTATTCAACATCGAGAAGCCCCCCATGGTAACTACGTTTGTTGCAGAGGGGAGTTCAGCAGCCAGCTTGTTAATCCGGTTCTGCACGACGCGGGTTCTGTTCAGAGCGGCACCGTCGGGTAATTGAGTATTAATGAAGATGTAACCCTGATCTTCATTCGGCAGGAAGCCCCCCGGCACAGACACGAAGCCGACTCCGGTCGCAACAAAAATGACCAGCATTGGAATCAGCATAATAAATGCGCGTCGGACACAGGTCTTGACGATTTTCATGTAGACATTCAGTGACCGGTCGAAACACCAGTTGAAGCCACGGAAGAAAAGCCCTTGTCGCTCTTTGGTCTGTCGCAGCATGATACCGCACATCGCGGGGCTGAGCGTCAACGCACAGACGGAGGAAAACAGAGTGGCGATTGAAATCGTCAATGCGAACTGACGGTAGAGACGACCGGTAATCCCGGGAAGTACCATGGTCGGTACGAAGACCGCCAGCAGCACCAGGGTGGTCGCGATCACCGGACCGGTGATTTCAATCATCGCCTTTTCAGTTGCCTCTTTCGAGGAGCACTTTTCTGTATCGAGAATACGGGTCACGTTTTCGACCACCACGATGGCATCGTCAACCACAATCCCGATGACCAGTACGATCCCGAACAGGGAGAGCGTGTTAATCGTATAGCCCATCGCCAGCATGACTGCCATCGTTCCCAGCAGCGAGACGGGAATGGTCACTGCAGGAATCAAAGTGGCACGGAAATCCTGCAGGAAAACAAAAATGGTGATAAACACCAGCAAGAGTG
Source organism: Gimesia benthica (assembly GCF_009720525.1). NCBI lineage: Bacteria > Pseudomonadati > Planctomycetota > Planctomycetia > Planctomycetales > Planctomycetaceae > Gimesia > Gimesia benthica. The sequence goes on along the minus strand of NZ_CP043930.1, from coordinate 7,686,132 downwards.
CCATGAAGAGGGTGGTGACTACTTCATCAATGGAGGCGGTTACAAACTCGGTGGAGTCATAGGGGACAGAATATTCCAACCCTTTGGGAAAGTCTTTTTTGAGACGTTCCATTACATTACGCGACTTCTCAGCAACATCGAGCGCATTGGCCCCGGGCAGCTGGTAAACGGCGATCAGTGCGGCCGGCTTGCCATTCAGCTGCGAATACCCTGAATAGCTTTGTGCGCCGAGTTCGACCCGGGCCACATCCTTGATTTGAGTGATTTGACCGTCTTCGCCTGTCTTAATAATGATGTCAGCAAACTGTTTGGGATCCGTCAAACGACCGAGGGTCGTTACCGTCAACTGGAAGTCTTGATTATCGGGATTGGGTTCCTGACCAATCGAACCGGCGGCCACCTGCACGTTCTGCTGACGGAGCGCATCGACCACGTCGGTCGTTGTAATATTCCGGGTATCGAGCTGATTCGGATTCAGCCAGATCCGCATGCCGAAATCTTTGGCGTTGACTACGTTGACATCACTGACACCATCAATTCGTTTCAGCTCGTCATTGATATTAATGGACGCGTAGTTACTGAGGTAGAGTTCATCAAAGGTTTCATCCGGCGAATTGAGGGCAATCACCAGCGTCATGTTGGTTGATTTTTTTTTGGTGGTAACGCCTTCCCGTTTGACGTCTTCCGGAAGTGACGGATTGGCAATGGCAACGCGGTTCTGAACCAGCACGTTCGCCATATCGAGATCGGTGCCGACGTCAAATGTGACCGTTAACGTCATGTTGCCGTCGCTGGTACTGCTGGAGGACATGTAGATCATGTTCTCCACGCCATTGACCTGTTCTTCAATCGGGGTGGCGACTGTATCCGCGACCACCTGCGCATCTGCCCCACGGTAAGTGGCGGTGACGGCAACAGTAGGAGGTGTGATGTCCGGAAAGAGTTCCACGGGTAACAGCGGGAGCGAGATAGCACCGACAATGGCGATGACGATCGAGATCACGCTGGCAAAAATCGGATGATAGATAAAAAACCGGGAAAACATTCTCGTCCGTTTCGTTTAAATATTCAGTCAGGCAAATCAGAGAATCAAACTACATGGCCCTGTCGCAGCTCAGTTCTGCTTGTTATCAGTTGCAGCGGCAGGTTTACCCTGCGCATCACCGGTTTTCTTCGGTTCCGCAGCGGGTTTTGCCTGCTGCGGTGCTGCCTGTTTATTCTGCTGCTGACCCCCAGCGGTCTGCTGGTTTCCTGCAGCCTGATTATTGGTAATCGTCACCGGCTTCCCGGGACGGGCGCGCTGAATGCCTTCCGCGATATATTTCTCTCCCGGCTTGATCCCTTTCAGAATCACCCGCATACCGTTATCGAGCTGACCGATTTCCACCTGTCGCTTCTCAACGATGTTATCTTTCCCCACGATCAGCAGGTATTTTCCTGCGAGGTCAGTCCCGATCGATATATCCTTCACGAGTACCGCACCGGGAATCGGATCGCCGTACACGCGGACGCGAACATACAGTCCGGGATAAAGAAAACCCTGCTTATTCTCCAGCACTGCTCGCACCTGAATGGTGCCTGTGCCCGGATCGATTTTATTATTCGCGAAGTCGATGGTACCGACGTGAGGAAAGCCCTCTTCATCTGAAAGCCCTACATGCACCTGGAGTGGATCTTTATCAGTGGGTGATCTTTTTTTCTTTAAAGCCTGCAGCCAGAGACGCTCACTGGCATCGAAATAGACATAGATCGGATCCATTGTCACGATGGTCGTCAGCAGCGTATTTTCTCCGGAGCCAACCAGGTTGCCGACATCGACCAGGTTTCGACTGATCTTGCCGTCAATGGGAGATTTGATTGTGGTATAGCCCATATTAATCTGAGCCTGTTCGATATCCGCCTGCGCTCCCATGACTGCTGCCTTGGCTTTATCGCGGGCTGCGGTGGCATCGTTCACATCCTGGGGCGTGACGGCCTGTTTCTTTAACAGTTCGGTATAGCGATCCAGGGTTGCCTGAGCATCGACCAGTTGTGCCTTGGCTGCTTCCATCTGAGCATTGGCTTTATCCAGAGCCGCCTGGTACTCGTCCTGCTGAATCACAAACAGCAACTGCCCTTTTTTGACATCGTCTGATGGCTGGAAGTCGATCTTTTCCAGGAATCCTGCGACGCGGGCGCGAATATCCACCGAGGCGACCGAAGCCAGTGTTCCGGTGAAATCTTCATTGAAGACCACCTGTTTGACAACCGGTTCCGCGATTGTCACTGCAGGCGGTTTCATCTGTGGTGGTGGAGGCGGCTGATTACAGCCACTGAGCAGCAGCGTAAGGGGACAGAGTAAGACTAAAGATTTGAGAATTGAAAATCGGACGGGTGAATCGTTCACAGTGCTCCCTTTTATCGCTACCAAGACCAGTCATTTGTCTTGAAGTATCTCAGAATCCGGATCATTTCCATATATACGCGGCCCGTAGTAACAGGCATACTACTCACTTAGACACTCTAAATGCAATTCTCATTTGACTTAAAAAGAGATTGAGAACCAAGATGCAGGATTCTTCACTTTTACCGGCGACTTGGAATGTCCCCGCAGAATTTCATGATCGACTGGGAAAACAGGTCGGGCGACAGAGAACCATGGTTGCAGAAGGACACCTGTTAATCATCCTGCATGCGCCTCCTGAGCCTGAAGACACTTATCGTAAAGGGTGTTTCTTCTGGCGCGAACCGGATGCCACCTGGCACGCTTCTGAATTCAAAAGCAGTCCCGATGCGTTGAGTACGCACTTCGAAGAATATGAGACGCTGTTGGAAAACTATGACGAAAAGGTAGACCAGGCGACCAGCTCGCTCGATTACCTCGAAGTCCTGAATCACCTGGGGCCTCTGTATCGGGCCCTGGCTCATGCAACGCAGGCCCTGCAGATCGCGCGCGAGGCGATTCCGAAAGACAAACTGCTGATCGACTATCGCGATAATGCCTATCGACTGGAACGAACCGCCGAGCTGCTGATTACCGATGCCAAAAATGCGCTGGAATATATCGTTGCGAAACAGGCGGAAGAACAGGCCAAAGTCTCCGCACGCATCGAACTTTCGTCGCACCGATTGAATCTGCTCATTGCTTATTTCTTCCCGATCGCCACACTCAGTACGATTTTCGGTTCCAACTTTCGGCACGGCTACGAACAGTACCTGACTCCCTACCCGTTCTGGATCATGGTAGCGACCGGACTGGGGCTCGGGTTTGTGATTCACCTGTTTCTCAAACGGGGTCCGCGGTGAACGACGACTACTTACCAGGTTGAGAACTGTGTAACCAGCCGGTCTTGAAGCCACAGAGGGTTTTGAGCATCTGTTCGCGCAAGACTGGAGTCTGGCTCATGACGGGCAGACTGAGATCGCGGCCCCAGCCGCGGAGTACGCCGGGCGACTGAAAGAACGGCGAGAGCCAGCCCGTAATCCGCTGATAGAAACGAAGCTTGCTGCTTCGGCGCGATTCATAGAGGTGACAGGCAGACTGAAAGTCCCCCTGCTGTTGCAGGCATTCGGCAAAGATCCAGACATCTTCCAGTGCCAGATTGGCCCCCTGCCCCAGATGTGGGCTGGTGGGATGGGCGGCGTCTCCCATGAAAATGACACGGTCTGCATACCATCTACTAAGTGAGATGCTGCGGTAAGTGGTAAAGGTGTAATCCTGAAAGCCGGTAGTCTGACGCAACAGCTCTTCTGCCAGCGGACAGAGGGCCAGAACTTCCTGCTTCCACTGGTCGAATCCCTGCTGCTGGTAGCGGCTGAACTGGTCTGCCGTCAGTCCCCAGAAAAAACTGCATTCATCCTGCCCGATAGGTAACAGACCGGCCAGCCGACGTGTTCCGGAGACCAGCTGCAGCAGATGATCGCGGACCGCGGTGCATTTTCCCGTGGCCCAGAGCGCCCCGTACTCGTATTCGACGCCCCGTTGCGGAATCCCGCTGATCGAACGCAGCTGAGAGCGCGAGCCATCGACGGCGACCAGAAAATCGAACTGCTCTTCACACCCTCCCTGTTCCAGATGCAGGGACAATCCGGCTGATCCATTCTGGTAACCGATCACCCGGGATCCTTCGCGAATTTCAGTGCCCGCCTGTTGAGCGAGATTCAACAGGGCGGCAAACAGTCGTCCCCGATGCACTCCCAGCCCAAACAGATCGGAATGCAGTCGCTGGTATTCCAGACGAATGAGACGCTTACCTGACTCCCGGACGGCTTCAATCGCATTAAGTCGAGCGGACTCCGCGGCGATCTGTTCATAGAGGCCCAACTGCTGGAGAACCCATTGTCCCACAGGCTGGATCATGATCCCCGCTCCCACCGGACCACAGTGCACCGCCTGCTCGAAGAGCGTCACAGCATGCCCCTGTCTGGCGAGCAGAGCTGCCACTGCAGTCCCCGCAATACCACCACCTGCGATCGCAATCTTCATGTTATCGGCTCAATGTTCGAGAGTTTCTGGAGGAGATACCTGACTGGCAGACTCACTACATAATGAAAATCAGACATTCTGAAAAGAGGAAACCAGAACGTGGATTCGCTTTCTTTTTCTGAAATCTTTAACTATGTTAAATAACACAGATCCGATCTGTACCTCTGGTGCTCATCCATCCCAATAACCTCCCAGGAGTCTTCCTCATGCGAATCGCAACCGGCGGTGTGCTTCATGAAACCAGCACCTACTCTGATCTTCCCACCACCCTGAATGATTTCATCAACGACCGTGGACTGTTTCGTGGTCAGGAGATCATGGAGACGTTTCCCGGCGCGAATGTCTGTATTGGCGGCTTCATTGATGCAGCCAAACGACACGGATTCGAACTGATTCCGCTGCTATGGACGTTTGCATTTCCCAGCGGTCTGATTGAACGGAAGACTTATGACGACCTGCTCGCTGAGTTCCTGGACCGGCTGAAAGCGGCCGAAGACGAAGGGGGCCCGGTTGACGGTGTGCTGCTCGACCTGCACGGGGCGATGGTCATCGATGGAATTGAAGATGGCGACGGTCACTTCATTTCGAAAGTACGGGAATACCTGGGAGACGACCGGCCGATCCTTGTGACTCCAGACATGCACGGCAACCATTCACCTCTCCGCGTGGAACAGGCGACCGCCATCCTGGGTTACGACACCTATCCGCATATCGACATGAATGAGCGGGGGCAGGAAGCAGCGGATCTCATCGTGCGGATTATCAACGGTGAGGTCAAACCGGTGATGACACTCCGACAGATTCCATTGTTCTGGAGCACCGCCTGCCAGGTAACCGCACACATGCCGATGAGAGAGGTCATGGATTACGCGCATGAAATCGAAACCCGCCCCGGTATTCTGGGCGTCACCGTCTCGACAGGATTTCCCTGGGCCGACATCCCTGAAGTTGGCCCGTCGATCATCGTCGTGGCTGACAACGATCAGGAACTGGCAGACAAAACGGCGGACGAACTGAGTGGCTGGATCTGGGAACGGCGACGCCGCTGGTACAAATTGCCCTTCTCAGTCACCGATGCGATCAAAGAGGGACAGGAAATCGGCAAGTTCCCGATCATCCTGGCCGACCACGCTGACAATACTGGTGGTGGTACCGCCGGCGATTCGACCGAGATCCTGCAGACCTTTCTGGACATGAAACTGGACAAGGCTTTGATTCTGTATATCGTCGATCCCGAGGTCGTGGCGCTGGCCCACGAAGTTGGCGTAGGAGGCACGATTGAAACTGAGGTCGGCGGCAAGTCTGATCCGATTCAGGGGCCTCCGGTGAAGATGAAAGCCACCGTCAAAGCACTGTCTCATGGCGAGTTCAAGTACGATGGTCCCATGTATGCAGGACTGACGGGGAACATGGGTCCCTCTGCCTGGATTCAGCAGGATGGCGTCAACGTGGTGGTGGTCACTGCCCGCGAACAGCCTTTCGGCCCGGCGTTTTCCAAGACGCTGGGAATTGATTGTGAATCGATGAACTACATCTCAGTCAAATCATCGGCGCACTTCCGAGCCAGTTTTGAACCATTCGCCGGCTCGATCTTCAACGTGGAAGCCCGCGCGATTCACACGCACGACTTTGCCAAACTGAATCATCAGCGCAGAAAGCAGGATTTCTATCCGGTCGAAATCCCTTACGAAACGGCACCAGATATTTAAACTGCGGGGGCCTCAGCCTTTGACCTTGAAGCCCATCTGCTGGAGAGTCTCGCGAACCCGGTCCAGTTGCTCTCCCTGAATTTCCAGATCTTCGTCCTTGAGTGCGCCGCCGGCGCCACAGCGGTCTTTGATCTGTTTCAAGAGTTCAGGGAGATCGTTGCCTTCTGCGGGTAAACCTCGGATCACGGTGACGCGTTTCCCCTTTTTGCGTTTTTCAATCGACAGCCGTGCGGTCTGCTGCTCGGGAGGAATTCGAAACGGTGGTTCGGGCGGGCAGATGCACTCTTCTTCCAGCTGATCGCATTTTTCGCAGCGGGGAGGTCGGTCAAAGGGAGTTCCTTCAAACAGGCGCATGGTATCTCCTTCGTGGATTGAATCCGCGGTTATTGAACGCGCGATTCCAGTTCTTCCCAGCGTTCGAGCAGACGTTCCAGTTCGCTCTGAATCGTTTGCAGACGATTTGAAGCGTCCGTAATGACATCATTGCTCTGTTTAAAAAAGTCAGGATCAGACATCGCCGACTGCAGTTCGGTCTGTTCCTGTTCCAGTGCTTCGATCTGTTGAGGAATCTGTTCCAGTTCCCGTTCTTCTTTATAACTCAGCTTGGCCTTCGGCTTGGGTTTTTCCGGGCTGGCTACTGGTTGGTTTTTTGACTCTGGCTTCTTCTCTTCGACGGCTTTGCTGTTTTCGGACTGTCTGAGATAATCATCGTAACCGCCCGCGTATTCTTTGACGCTTCCGTCTTCATCAACGACGAGTGTGGCGGTGACCACGTTATTCAGAAAGGCCCGGTCGTGGCTGACAAGCAGCAACGTTGCCGGATGATTGCAGATCAGTTCTTCGAGCAGTTCCAGGGTTTCTGCATCCAGGTCGTTGGTCGGTTCGTCCAGCACGAACAGGTTAGCCGGGCGTTTGAAGAGCTTGGCGAGTAATAACCGGTTGCGCTCCCCCCGGAGAGGAAGCGGGCCGGTCGGCGGGCCCGTTCCGGTGTGAAGAGAAAATCCTGCAGGTAACCGTAAATGTTGCGGGGTTTGCCATCGATGGTGAGCGTCTCCTGACCTTCACCAACGTTTTCGATCACCGTTTTCTCTTCTTCGATTTGCTCGCGGAGCTGGTCGAAGTACAGGACTTCCAGATTGGTTCCGACACGAATCGTGCCACTGTCCGGCTGTAAGTCTCCCAGCATCAGTTTCAACAGCGTGGTTTTGCCGGCACCGTTGCGGCCAATGATTCCGATTTTGTCTCCCCGAGAGATGAGTGTCGTAAAGTTGCGAATGACCGGTTCGTCACCATACGAGAACGAGACATCTTTGGCTTCGATCACCATTTGCCCCGAGCGGTCGGCACTGGCAACCTGCAGATTGACGTTCCCCACCTGGGTGCGGCGTTGTTTGCGTTCTTCCCGCATTTTCTTCAAGGCTCGGACGCGTCCTTCGTTGCGGGTACGACGGGCCTTGATACCCTGTCGGATCCAGACCTCTTCTTCTGCGAGCTTCTTATCGAATAATGCGTTCTGTTTTTCTTCCGCTTCGAGAAACGCTTCTTTGCGTTTGAGGAAGGTATCGTAGTCGCAGGTCCAGTCGTACATGTGACCGCGGTCGATTTCGATGATCCGCGTCGCCAGGGCCTGCAGGAAGACCCGGTCGTGGGTGACGAACAGGAGTGTTCCCTCATAGGATTGCAGGAACTGTTCCAGCCATTTGATTGCGGGAATATCCAGATGGTTGGTCGGTTCGTCGAGTAGCAGGATGTCCGGCGCCTGCACAATTGCCCGCGCCAGTAATACCCGGCGTTTCATACCCGAGGAGAGGGATTCGAAGATTTCATCGCCGACCAGCCCCATGCGAGCGAGGATCTGATCGACGGCATGATCGACTTCCCAGTCATGCTCGTAGAAGGGGGCCGCCGCTTCCGCGACGAATTTATGGATCTGGTGTGCGCCCCCTGCGGGGACTTCCTGAACGAGACGTGCCACGCGGAGGTCTTTATCGCGTTTGATGTCCCCGTGGTCCGGATCCAGTTCGCCCGCGATGATTTTCATCAGCGTGGATTTACCGGCCCCGTTACGCCCCAGCAGCCCGATGCGCTCTCCCGCATTGATTTCGAGGCTGATGCCATCCAGCAGTGGCGGACCACTCCAGGTAAAGGAGACTTCACTCAAGCTCAACAGTGACATTACTCAGCACTTCCGCTCACATGGATATAAAAAAACCCGACTCGCATGGTCGGGAATCGCTTGCACACGGACATGTTAAGTTCAGCTCTCGGAATCTGCAATGCCGGCGCGAAGCGGGATTGATGAGAACCGGGGGATAAACGCCTGTCAGAATCAGAGATTCAAAGACGTTTGCGACCGGAGAGCAGGCTGAGGACGGCTACAAACAGGGACGCCCCGATAATGGACCAGACCACCGGGTAGTTTCGCCCACCCAGCGGAATCGAGAGTATTTCGGGCAGTTCGAGGGCCATGGCGAGTTTACTGCCGATCAGAGCACCGATAAATCCCAGCGCAATCGACACCAGACAGCCCCCGCGCGTCGAGCCGGCCAGTGCCCGGGCGATACTGCCACACAGTCCTGAAACTACCAACAGGATGATCAGTTCCGTTAAATCCATGGAATCCCTTAAGCGTCTAATGAAGCAAGATGAATGGGGGGCAGTCTGTCGGAAGCACAGACTCTGCAACCATACTCTAGGTCAGGTTGGACAGTCTGTCCAGTTCCGGTTCCAGATCTAAGGTTGCAGAACACTTTTCACGCGTGCCCGAAAACCGGATTCACATCGCCGTTTGTTGATCTGAATACTCGCCACGGGTGCGTTGATCTGCTAGCATGGCTTCAGTCTCGGTTTGCCTTAAAACCATTGATCTGAAATGACATTCTACCAGCTAATGAGGTCTCATCTTGCGCTCTCTGTTTACCGCCTGCTTCGCTTTTCTGATCACCTGCTCTGTTCTCACACCAGTCAATGGCTTCAGTGCCGAACCGGATGATCAATCTGATCCCGCCCTGGTTGCTCCGCCAATCAATACGAACCCCGGTCCGGAATACGCGGATGACACGCGGATGTTCCAGGGAATCCCGGGACTGGAACGGTCTAAAGACGGTCGTCTGTGGGTCCTCTGGTATTCTGGTGGTATTACAGAAGGGGAACTGAACTACGTCATTCTGGTGACCAGTGGTGATGATGGCAAAACCTGGTCGGGTCCTAAACTGGTCATCGATCCGCCTGGTCCCGTGCGTGCTTACGACCCCGCGTTATGGCGGGATCCCTCGGGAAAGCTGTGGCTGTTCTGGGCACAGTCTTACCGCTGGTGGGACGGACGCAGTGGTGTCTGGGCAATTACGACCGATGAAGCCGACAAGGAGAATCCGACCTGGAGTAAACCTCGTCGCATCTGCAACGGGATCATGATGAATAAGCCCACGGTCCTGTCGAACGGCGACTGGCTGCTGCCTGTGGCCGTCTGGAAACAACCGGCAAAAGAAGCGATTGAGTACCGTTTCGATTTACCTGAAGAACGGGGCGGTAACATTATTATCTCCCGGGATCAGGGAAAAACGTTTGAACTGCTGGGACAGACCGATGTTCCCGAGCGTACTTTCGACGAACATATGATTGTCGAACGCAAGGACGGCAGTCTGTGGACCCTGGTGCGTACGCGTTACGGCATTGGCGAATCGATTTCCACGGACGGTGGGAAAACCTGGTCTGCCGGGAAAGCGTCGACCATTCCGCACATCAATGCCCGCTTCTTTATTCGTCGCCTGAATTCAGGCAATCTGTTGCTGGTCCGTCACAATCCTGCGGACCGCAAGACGCGACGCGATCTGACCGCCTACATCTCAAAGGATGATGGCAAAACCTGGGAGGGAGGCCTGCTGCTGGATGAACGGCCGGGAGTCTCCTATCCAGACGGTGTGCAGAGCAAAGATGGTACGATCTACATCATCTACGATTACTCCCGAACCGGCGATAAGAATATCCTGATGACTACCTTTACCGAGGAAGACGTCCTGGCTGGTAAACCGGTTTCCGGTAAAGTCCGGCAGCGGGTGCTCATCAATGAGGCAACGGGCGAAATACCCAAGAAGAAATAAGTTTTCAACGGTCTTTTATTTCAATCAACGACTCGACAACATGAGGTTTTACCGATGAGGTGTCTGTTTTATCTGGTCGTATTTTCTGGTCTGCTGTTCGTGCCCGCAGAGTCTTTTGCGAAAGCGCGGCAAAATGTACTGATTCTGTTTTCTGACAATCAGAACCAGGAAGACTGTGGCTGCTACGGCAACAAGGTAATCAAGACACCTCATATCGATCAACTGGCCCGGGAAGGGACGCGTTACCAGTATGCATTCGCGACCACCGCTTCCTGCGGTCCCTGTCGAGGTGTGTTTTATACCGGGTTACAGACTTATGCGAACGGGCAGTATGGACATCCGCACGGGGCGCATAATTTTCGACTGAGACCTCATGTCGAGACCGTTTTCGCTCTGCTTGATAAAAACAAGTATCGCACGGGGATGATCGGCAAATACCATCTCTGGCCGGAAGACACCACAATCGATTTTCAGCCGAAGGTCGGCAGTTACGCGGTCAAGGCGATGTCCGACCTGGCTGCCGAGTTTATTCAGCAGGAAAGTGATGAACCGTTCTTCCTGGTGCTGGGTTTTCACGATCCGCATCCGACCTCCCGCACACAACCAGAATGGGGTGTGAGAGCTCCCGAACCCGGAATGCCGTTAGAAGAATACGATCCTGCCCAGATCCAGGTTCCCCGTTATCTGCCCGATCGACCTGAAGTACGCGAAGGACTGGCCGGCTATTATCAGCAGATCAGTTATATGGACGCCGGCATTGGTCGTATTCTCAAGGCACTGGAAGAAGCGGGGCACGCCGACGATACGCTGGTCATTTTCACCAGCGATCACGGTTCCTCTGAGCCCGGAGCGATGGCTAACCATTACGATCCGGGAGTGCATGTGCCGATGATTATCCGCGAACCGGGACTGCCGGCCGAGAAACAGGGAGTCGTTTCAGACGCGATGGTCTCGCTGCTCGATGTCACTCCGACGGTGCTGGACTGGACCCAGACCAAAGGGCCTCGCTACAAGCTGCAGGGGCGGAGCATGCTGCCGACGGTCGGTCAGCAGCACACTCCCGGCTGGGACGATGTCATTCTGGCGCATAACTTTCATGAAGTGACCATGTATTATCCGATGCGGACAATTCGCACCCGCGACTATAAACTGATCTGGAACCTGGAATGGCGATCGAAGTATCCCCTGCCCATCGACACCCTTGCGCGGGCCACCTGGAATGAAACACTGCGTTTGCAGGAACCGACACTCGGGCAGCGGACCGTACACAAATTCCTGTTCCGTGATGAAGTCGAACTGTACGACCTGAAGCAGGATCCGGACGAGGTCATCAACGTGGCCTGTCAGCCAGAATACCAGGACGTCCGCAGAGCGCTCTCGGAAAAGCTGCTGAACTATCTGCAGGAGTCCGATGATTTGTGGCTCAAACAGTATACGCTGCCGATCTCGTGTGAATCGCCTGCAGAAGAACAGGCGGCTGAATACAAGCCTCTGTTCAACGGCAAGGATCTGACCGGCTGGACGTTAAAGCGGGCCAACCGCAAAGGGTATCACGTTGCCGACGGCAAGCTGATCTGCCCCTCTGATGGAGGGGGCTTCCTGTTTACCGAGAAAGAATTTGGCGACTTCAGTCTGAAATTCGATTTCAAACTCACTGAGGGGGCCAACAACGGAATTGCCATCCGCTGCCCCCTCGTCGATCAGAGGCCCGCTTACGAGGGAATCGAAATCCAGGTACTGGATAACAAAGGTTACCCGAAAAAGCTGAAGCCAACCCAATATCATGGCTCAGTATATGATGTCATCCCGGCGAAAAAAGGTGCTTTGAAGCCGGCCGGAGAATGGAACCACGAGGAAATTATCTGCCGCGGTTCGAAAATCACCGTGATTGTCAATGACATGCCCGTGCTGCAGACCGACCTGGCGGATATAAAAGATCCCAAGGTGCTCGAAAAACACCCCGGTCTCAAACGAATGCGCGGTCATATCGGCCTGTTGGGCCATGGCAGTCATGTGGAGTATAAAAACATCCGGGTCAAAGAGTATTGAGCTGCGTAAGGCTGCGAATATCGCTTTAACCCGGGCTGTTCCAGACAGTACTTACTGCTCCAGGAACTCGTAGAGCTCCATCCAGCGGACTTCCAGTTCGCCGATCTCATCGACGAGGGGCTGCATTTCCTCATGTAGTTCCTGCGCCTGATCTGGACTGGTGGCTTTCAGGAACTTTTCGTTGATGCTGTTCTTTTTCTCATCCAGCTGCGCAATTTTACGTTCGATGGCAGAGAGCTCTTTGCGGGCTTCCTTGATTTTTCCCCCGTAGCCTTTTTCCCGGGGAGCGTCCTGTTTGCTCTGCTGCTCCTGTTTCGCGACCGACTGCTGATTCGCCTCGCGGTGCCCGTCAGCGACCTCTTTCTTAACCCGGTAGAGGTAGGCGTCGTAGTCCCCTTCGTAACTCTTGACGGAGCCGTTGGCGACTTCGATCACATCGGTGGCGACCTTGCCCATGAAGTGCCGATCGTGGCTGGTGAAGATCACGGTTCCCTGGAAGCCTACCAGAGCGTCTCCCAGCGCTTCGACCGTCTCGACGTCCAGGTGGTTGCCCGGTTCGTCGAGGATCAGAATCGAATAGTTGCCGAGCAGGATTCCCGCCAGGCACAACCGTGCCCGCTCGCCCCCGCTCAAGACCTTGATATTCTTATCCAGAGCCTGTTCCTTGAAAAGGAAGCTTCCCGCAACGTTCAGAATCTGCTGCGCGGTTGTGCCGGGAGCAGATTCGTGCTCGAGGTACTCGCGAATTGTCATTTTATCGGGTAGCGATGTATAAACGTGCTGCGCGTAACAGGCGACGTTACAGTGATAGCCCCAGCGGAGTTCCCCGTCTTTGGGAGGCAACGAACCAGAGATGGTCCGCAGGAAGGTGGTTTTCCCCTGACCGTTGTCTCCCACAATGGCAGCCCGAGAGCCGTGTTCGATTTCGAGCGTAATGTCGTCGGCTACCTGCAGATCGGGATAACCGATTGCCAGCTGTTCGCAGGCCAGCGCGACTCCCTGCCGTTTTTCGGTCTGCGGAATCACGATATGCACCGTCGATTCAGCGCTTTCGATCTCGGTGAGTGTCAGGCGTTCCAGCTGTTTCTGTTTGCTGCGGGCCTGTGAGGCGGTGTTGGCGCCCGCTTTGTTCTTGGCAATGAAGGTTTCCAGCTGACGACGTTTGGCCAGCACGGTGGCGTTGGTCCGCTCGTCCCGTTCACGGAGAATGTCCTGATTTTCAAGATACTGATCGACATCGCCGTTGAAGAGGGTGAGTTTCCCCCGTTTGAGTTCGAGGGTCTGGGAGCAGACGGCTTTCAGAAACGAACGATCGTGGGAGACGACCAGCACGGCACCGCGGTAATCTTTCAGAAAGTCTTCGAGCAGCAGCTGAGTACGCAGGTCAAGGAAGTTGGTCGGTTCGTCCAGCATGAGGAAGTTCGGTTCGTGCAGCAACAGGGCGGCCAGCTTGACGCGGGTCTGCCAACCACCGGAGAGCTCCTTGACGGGACCGTTGAGGAACCGGCCTTTCAACTCAAACTGACCGGCGACGGCGCCACATTTCCATTCGGGCTGACCACTGTCGCGCATCAGAAAGTCGAGTGCACTTTCCCCTTCTTGAAAAGGATCGTGCTGTCTCAGATAGCCGACGCGGAGATTGGGATGCCGTGCGATCTGTCCGCTGTCGACAGATTCTTCTTCGAGGAGAATCCGTAACAGGGTCGATTTACCGGCACCGTTGCGTCCGATGAAACCGACTTTCTGATCGTCGGCCAGTGAAACAGAAGCTTCTTTCAGCAGTTCCTGAGCACCGTAACTCTTGGTCACATTGGATATATCAATCAGGGTCGCCATTACTCTACCAAGTCGTTATTTCAGAGGGATAATCAGTAAAACGTATACACGAGGACAGAGAAGATAACGGGAAGCTCGCAATGATTCAATTGATCAAACGTGCTGCTTTTGCAGTGATCCCGATTCATCTCACTACGAACTTTCTCGGCCCTTGACGGTTGTAGCAATTATTACAGCCCGGAAAGCGAGGGAAACGTTGAATTCTCGCCACATGCAGCTAGTTCCTGATCTATCTTTTCAGTAAGTGCGCAATGTCAAAATATCCGGATTGAAGAGCCTGAAACTCTGTACCGTTCCGGATATATGGAAACGCGGATTTCCAACTGAATCGAGTTCGATGATTAACCAAGGAAATTCATCCAGTCCTCCTGCCGAGCGGGCCGCTCCCAGTACGAGAACGCCCGATACGCATGGAATGCGCGCTCATAACGCCGCCTCTCCACGACGTCGCCGCCCCCTGCCTCAGTCGATCATCGGGGGAAATTCGGCTCCCCACAATGCCTACATCCTGTTCCTGTTGGTCAACATCAATCTGTTTTTGAGACCCGCGGAGCTGATTCCGGCTCTCAAGGGACTGCCGATCTATGAAGTGCTGATACTGTCATCTTTCTTCCTGTCACTGGATCAGATCAAGCGTGTGGTGCAGTTTCCGAACCTGAAACGTCAGCCGATAACGCTGTGCGTGATTGGAGTACTGGTCGCTGTTGCGATGTCGCATCTATCGCATATGTACCTCTACGGCGTGCGGACATCGACAGTCGCATTCCTGAAAACACTGATTTATTACATTCTACTCATCTCCATTATCGATTCTCCCAAGCGTCTGAAGGGACTGCTGAAAACGGTGGCGATATCGTCATCTGCGATGATTCTGCTCTGTGTGATTGACTATGCCGGGATCATCGACTTTGAATTCATCAAACACGTCAGCGACCGTGACGGCGTCTCAGATGCGGGTGAAGTCATTCGCGTCTTCCGAATGCGGGGTACGGGTATCTTTCAGGATCCCAACGACCTGTCCGTACTGATTGTCGCCACCGGTATGCTGTGCCTCTACTTTTTCAACGATCCGGTCAAGAGCCCGTTTCGGTTCCTGTGGATCGTGAGCATGATCATCCTGATGATCGGCCTGCTGGATACCCGCTCGCGCGGCGGCCTGTTGACTCTGGGCATCGCAGGCATGGTCTTCGTATTACCGAAATATGGTAAGAAAGCCGCGATTGCCTGTGCGGTCGTAGGTGTTGCCGGCCTGACGGTGCTCGCGGGACGACAGGGCAATATCGACTTGAACTCCGGAACCGGACACGACCGGATTCTGCTCTGGCGTGAGGGGATCTCTGCGCTGAAGTCAGCGAATCTGTTTTTCGGAATCGGCCAGGGTGAATACTCTGATATGGCGGGGCTCGCGGCTCATAATTCTTACGTCCACGCGTTTACGGAACTGGGGCTGTTTGGCGGCACCCTGTTCATCGGCTGTTTCTTTTTTGCTGGCCTGGGTTTGTATCGTCTGGTGCGGTTCCAGATTGCGTCCCGGGGAAAACCAATCATGCGTGATCGGGAACTGGAACGTTACCTGCCTTACGCCTGTGCGATTCTGGCAGCCTGGTGCGGCGGGATGATGTCACTCTCCCGCTGTTACGTGGTTCCTACCTACATGATTGTAGGAGTCTCTGCGGCGTATCTGAACCTGGCGGGAGCCAGCCTGGCGCGACCAACGCCCGTCGTTTACTGGAATAAACAACATCAGCTCTGGCTGATTGGTATCAGCGTAGGAATGCTGATCTCATTTGCCATTTTTGTACGAATTTTCGCCGGCTGACCTGTCGTCAGTGCGGTTTTTCGAAAGAACAAACATGAATCAGCGTCGATCAGTTAAATGGAATCTCTGTGCCAACTGGCTCAACCATGGGGTGAGCCTGTTGATCGGCGTATTCCTTATGCCTTACGTACTGCACATCCTGGGCGA
Source organism: Gimesia benthica (assembly GCF_009720525.1). Taxonomy (NCBI): domain Bacteria; kingdom Pseudomonadati; phylum Planctomycetota; class Planctomycetia; order Planctomycetales; family Planctomycetaceae; genus Gimesia; species Gimesia benthica. The sequence continues at coordinate 7,670,007 of NZ_CP043930.1, read as the reverse complement.
CCAGCAGTACGGGAGCTGGATTTTCATTAATGCGATCGCCGGCTATTCGGGTCTGCTCTACCTTGGATTTGGCCAGACGATCAGCCGGTACGTGGCACATTATCACGCCAAGGAAGACTGGAAACACCTGAACCAGGTAGCGAATGTGATTTTCGCGATTTACCTGGGAATGGGGTTTCTGGCACTGATGGCAGCCGGCATCATTGCCTGGCTGGCTCCCCATCTGAGTGAATGGGGATCGGTGCCAATCTCCGAAGTCCGGCTCGTCATCCTGATCCTGGGTCTGAACGTATTTGTGGGCCTGGCGGGCAGCGTGTTTGGTGGTGTGCTGATGGGGATTCAGCGGTTTGACATTGAACGCGGAGTCAACCTGACCAGTGGGATTCTACGGCTGGTTCTGACCGTGGCCTTCCTGCGAGCCGAACAGGGACTGCTGATTATCGCCGCGATTTTCCTCGCGGTCACCCTGTTTGAAAACATCGGGCAGTGCCTGTTTGCGTTTCGGCAGTTGAAACAGTTCCGCATCAACACAAAGTATATGGACTGGTCGATCCTCCGGGAATGTGGCTCGTTCAGTGGGTTTGCCTTCATCGATGCCATCGCCTGGACCCTGATCGAGGCCACCGACTCCATTGTGATCGGGATCTTCTTCAGTCCAGCCATGATCGTCCCGTATTACATCGCGTTACGACTGACACAATTTATCAATATGCCCATCGCCCAGATCGGCAAGGTCTTCATGCCTCGGGCAGGAGAGCTGAATGCCAACGAGGACCACGGTGCCTTACAGAAGCTGGTTCTGAACGGCGTCTCCCTTTCCTTTCTGCTGGTGACTGGCTTTTTCATCGGCGCAGGCTTTTTCGGACAGACATTGATCAACACCTGGGTGGGGCCCGGATATCCGGAGAGCCATCTGCTGCTGACAATTCTGCTGGGCGCCCGGATCGTGGCACTGCCGATCTCGATCTTCCGCTCGGTGCTGTACGGCATGGGGAATGTGAAAGTCCCTTCCCTGATTTACATGGGAGAAGCGCTGGCCAACCTGATTTTATCGCTGATTTTGATCCAGTACCTCGGACTGGTCGGCGTGGCCCTGGGGACTGCGATTCCGATTCTGTTTGCGGAGCTCGGCATCCTGCTCCCGTATGCGTTGAAAAAACTGGATATCTCCCGGAGCCGACTGCTGCGTTATGCGATTGGACCGACTATCGCCCCGCTGCTGGCTCTGCTGGCGTATTCCTACTGGCTGCCGCATTTTTTTGAGATACGGAATTCGTGGGTGGTCCTGGCCTGTATCGCCTGCGGAGGGGGAGCCTTCCTGGCTGGTACCTGGCTACTGTTTGAGAAAGGCAGTCCTTTACTTAAACGAACCACGTCCTGAAATATTTTTATCTGAAACACATTTATCACTAATAATCCTGACAGGTAATTGAATGACTTTACTCGACTGTTCTCACCAGACAATTGATACGCTTTCCAACGCTTCTGCAACTCAGGAGACAGCACAGGCGCTGTCACTGGCTCAGTATGACAGCAGCCAGCGTACAGCCTGTCTGGAAGTCTGGAAAACAGTAGAAGCACAATTCTCCGAGGTCCCCCTGATGTGTTCACACGTCTGGACGTCAACCTGGATCGAATATTTTGGAGACCTGGTCCCCTATTCGTTCGTCGTGGCGACCAAAGACAATGTGCCCTGCGGGATCTGTCTCGTGACCGAAGGAGTCGCGCAATTCGACGGACCGATGGCTGTCAATACGCTGCACCTGGGAACGGCGGGTGAACCGGCATCCGACAGTGCGTGTGTGGAATACAATGCCCTGCTCGTCCCCACCGAATTACAGTCTGACTTCATGCAGGGACTGATGGAACTGCTTGAGAAAAACAAGAGCTGGGATGCGATTCACTTTGATGGCTTTGCCAGTGATGAGTTGGAAGCCTGGAACCTGCCCGTTTCCGACGAGGGTTTCCGCAAAATCGAAAGTCGCTATTTCGACCTGAAGCTGATCCGGGAGGAAGAACGGGAAGTCATTTCCGGCTTTGGTTATTCCACCCGTAAAAATCTGCGGAAGAACATGAAATCATACGGCGACCTCAACGGAAAATGGGCGGAGAGCGTTGCCGAAGCGGAGGACATCTTTGCGGATCTGGTCGAGTTACATCAGGCACGCTGGCAGAAAGAGGGGGAACCTGGTTCCTATGCCAGCCAGCGTTTTACCGATTTCCATAAAGCGCTGATTCAGAAGCTGGTTCCCAGCGGACAGATGGGGTTGTTCCGCGTCAAGCTCGGCAACGACATCATCGGTTGCGTGCAGGTCCTGATCGACCGCAACCGCGTGCTGTGCTACCAGGGTGGTTCTGCTGAATACCAGGGTAAACTGAGCCCGGGTGTGATCGCGGATTATCTCTGTATCGAAGAGTGCTTCCGTCGTGGCTTCGATGCCTATGATTTCCTGGCCGGTAACAGCCACCACAAGCAGAAGATGAGCACACATCACAGCTACCTCACGTGGGCACAGGTGAAGCGTCCCCGCTGGAAATTTACCGCGTTGAATACCCTGCGCAAAATCAAACAGACCATGCAGCTGATTCAGAAATCGAACGCCGACGAGGAATGACAATTCGGTATCAAGTTCAGTCGGAATCAATCTCTTATGAATGAAAATAACATGAGCACCATCGAAATCACTTCCAGCAACGAAACCAATGCCGCGGCTCAGAAATCAGCAGCGCGGCTCCGGGTCTGTCATCTGAGCCTGACTCTATGCACGGGTGGACTGGAACGTTTGCTGGTTGATTTTGCCCGATTCCATAATGCAGCGGAATACGAACTCGAATTCGTCGCGCTGGGAGAGATGGGCGCTCCTGCAGAGGAAATCCAGAAGCTGGGTTGCCCCGTCATTCCCTTTCCGTTGACTGCCTCGGGTAAGCTGGGACGCATCCGTCAGTTGAAGGAATTTTTCCTGGAGAAGAACTACGACCTGCTGCACACCCACAATGCGTACCCTCACTTTTACGGCACACTGGCCGGACGTCTCGTCGGGATCCCCGCGATCATTCAGACGCGTCATGGTCGCCGCTTCGGAGAGACCTTTAACGAGCGGCTGCAGTTTGCGCTGGCCAGCCGCCTGGCGAATCGCGTGATTCCTGTCTCGGATGACACAGGAGACCGCTGTCGCTCAGTGGGCTGGTTGAACGAGCGTAAAGTAACCCGCATCTGGAATGGGATCGACGTGGATCGGTTTGCCTTTTCCGGACCGGTGGCAGAGATGCGGGCGATTACTGTCTCGCGTCTGTCGCCTGAAAAGGATCTTGCAACGATGCTGCAAGCGGTGCGGCTGGTCGTTGATTCGATTCCCGAATTCGAGCTGATGATCGTGGGAGATGGTCCCGAACGCGCGAAACTGGAACAGATCACAACAGAACTCAACCTGGAATCCCATGTGCGCTTCCTGGGAGAGCGGAATGACGTCCCTGACCTGCTGACGCAGGCTGGCTTTTACGTTTCTTCTTCTCTGACAGAAGGAATCTCATTGACCCTGCTGGAAGCCATGTCGGTCGGATTACCGATTGTGGCGACGGCCGTCGGTGGAAATCCGGAGATTGTCCAGCAACCGGAAACCGGACTGCTGGTCCCCCCGGCGAATGCATCGCTGCTTGCGGAAGCCATCTGTCAAATGTGTACTCAGCCTCAGAAGTGGCTGACCATGGGCCAGTCGGCCCGCGAACGTGTCGAACAGCACTTCAATGTGCGTTCAATGATTAAAGACTACGAAAGCCTGTATCAACAGATTTTGAATCTACAAGTTAAGTGAACCCGCCATGAATATGAATTTAACCTGTACTCACCACGACCTGTCACTCGACCCGGAAATAGAAAGAACCGCGCCGTTTGATGAACTGCAAATCAGTTTTTATGCCGTGCAGATGGAAGACCTGCAACCGATGTCCCAGTTCTACCAGGACTGGCTGGCACTGTTTGAACAGGATCCACACGCACTTTTAAACCATCACCCGGATTATCTGCTGCACCTGCAACCGCAGTTAAAGAAATCGTTTCCGGATCGCCCCAGTTACGTGATGTTTTGCCGTCACCAGGGGACGCTGGTGGCCGCAGGTATCTGTTGTCCCAAAAACCTCAGCACAAAGACGCTGCGTGGTATGGGGCCGGCACGACTGCTGCAAGGATATTATTTAAAGGGAAACAGCTTTCTACTTCAGCAGGCATACCAGGATGACTCTGCGTTTCTCGAATTCCTGCTGGAAACCACTTTGAAATTCTGTGAACAACAACATGGTGCTTTCCTGTTCCTGGAAGATGTCCATCTCAAATCGCCCGTGAAAGCCTGCCTGGATCGACTGGAGGATCGCTGTCTGACCTATTCCCATACGGGATATCAGCCGCGCAGCCTGATCCGGTTCCCGGAAAATGCAGCTGATTACTGGAATCAGTTCCGGTCTAAATCCCGTCGGAAGCATCGCAAAATGATTCGGGACAACAGCCATCTCAAGCTGGTACGGATCACGGAGCCAGACCAGATCACAGACTTTCTGAGTGCGGCTCACCAGGTATCGAAAAACTCCTGGCAGAGTCAACGACTGGGGCTGCGCGTCAAAAACAATGATCAGGAAGTCAGCGAGTTGATGTTCTACGCGTTGCACGGATCCCTGCGTTCTTACCTGCTGATGGACGGGGATCGCCCCGTGGCATTCAAAATCGGCAGTCAGTTTCAGGGGATCTTCTACGATCTCGAATTCGGGTTTGATCTGGATTACGCCAGCGTTTCACCAGGTGAAACGCTGTTACTACTGATCCTGGAAGATTTGACCGAGTACGACTCGCCCCGCACATACGATTTCGGCGAAGGCGATGCGCAATACAAGCAGCGCTACAGCTCCGAGCTGACCCATAGCGGGGCCGTCATGCTGATGTCGAATACGTTAAAAAACAAAAGCCTGCTCTGCTATCTGAATTCCTCCCGCAGGATTGATCAGGCAGCACGACACCTGCTGAAGACCTCCGGCATTTATACCGGTCTGCGACAACTGGTGCGATATGGAAAACTGGGCAGCAGGTAAGCTGGCCCAGCAGTAGCGCATTGACTATCGAAAGATGGACGACTTATGAAAATCCTGTTCTTATCTAATGTGTTTCCGAATTCCCAGCACCCGGGAAAAGGGACTTTTAACGCTGCGATGATGCAGTCCCTGGGAGAACTTCACCAAACCCATGTGATCTCACCGGTCGCCTGGGTGGATGAGTGTTCTTCCCGGGTCAGCCAGCGGACTCGACTCGATCCCGACTGGCTGCCTTTTGAAGCGGCTAACGGAATGCGCGTTGATTATCCGCGGTTCTATTACCCGCCGAAAATGCTGCATCAGCATTACGGCCAGTTCCTGTACTGGTCGATCCGTTCGACTTTGAATCGGGCTATCGCCCGGTTTCAACCGGACGTGATTCTGTCGTACTGGCTGCACCCGGATGGAGAGGTCGCCGTCAGGGCAGCCCGCGAACACGGAATTCCAGCGGTCGTCATGACGGGGGGCAGCGATGTCTTGCTGTTGACCCGGAATCGACATCGGCGGCGGGCGATTCAATCGGTACTGCAACAGTCGGATGCTGTGATCACGGTGAGCCAGGACATCGAAGCCGCAGTGCAAAAGCTGCAGATCCATCCTGAGAAGATTCATACCGTCTATCGGGGCGTGGATCGCAGCCGCTTCTGCCCCGGTGATCAACGGGCGGCCCGCGAGCGTCTGGGACTCGATCCGGATCGTAAAGTGATCGTCAGCGTAGGGCGACTGGAACCCGTGAAAGGACATACGGTTCTGCTGGAAGCCTGTAAGAAAATAAGTAAGCAGGGGCCTGCATTTACATGCTATGTTTTAGGTAATGGCTCATTACATTCCCGTTTGAACCAGAAAGTAACAGAGTACGGATTAGACAAGTATTTCCAGTTGCAGGGGTCACAACCACAGTCCCGACTGCCAGACTGGTATCGGGCCGCCGATGTCGTTGCCCTGCCCAGCCTTTCAGAGGGAGTTCCCAATGTGCTCTTGGAAGCGATTTCCTGCGGAAGCCGTTTCGTAGCCAGTCGCGTGGGCGGGATTCCGGAGATCGCCGATCCCCTCCAGGATCGGCTGGTGACTCCGAACAACCCGCAGCTGCTGGCAGACGCCCTGTCGGGCATGCTGGCGGTGCCTGCGATTCCGGAACAACGGGTTTTCGAGCCATTGACCTGGCAGGAGTCCGCTGTGCAGCTCAGCCAGATTTTGTCTGACTGTAGCACGCGGTATTCAGCCGGTTTAACAGAACAGCAGAAATCACGATCGTCCTACCGTCGTAAAAACAGAAAACTCAGACAACCAGTTTGAAATTCGAACATGAACCAGATTCGCCAGTTGATTAAGCGTTCGCTGACTGCAGTCGTCCCACGGCGACTGTTTCTGGTTCAAGGTACGTCTCCCCATCCGGTTCTGTCCTCAGAGACACATGCGGGCTCCCACCCGCAGGCTCCCGTACCACTGGCGTTGACCTTCGATGATGGTCCGCATCCGGAATACACCCCCCGCCTGCTCGATCTGCTGCTGCAGTATCAGCAACAGGCGACTTTTTTTGTGATCGGCGTCCAGGCACAACGTCACCCCGAAATCATCCAGCGGATGGTTCAGGAGGGGCACGAAATCGGCAATCACACCCTGACTCACAGCGAGCCTTCACGAACGACAGCCAGACAGTTTCTGGCAGAGATCGATCAGACAGATCGGATTCTGAGGGATATCACCGGTAGCATTCCGCGCCTGGTGCGGCCTCCCAAAGGGAAACTGACCGCGGGCAAAATGCTGGGGCTCTGGCGACGTCACAAAACTATCGTGCTCTGGGATACCGATCCGCGGGATTACCAGATGACCGAAAACTCACAAATCAACCAGTGGTGCGAACGCTTTCAACCGCAGGCAGGTAATTTCTGCCTGATGCACGACAATCACCCCTACGCGATTGAAGCGGTACGTCAGCTTTCGGAACACACACAATATGCTATCCGCTCCCTGGGAGTCAGCCACTGGCTTGCTTCCGGTAAGAAACCAGCGCCAGTCAAACAACGGGCTTCTGCCTGAGTGTATACAAAGGAATTTCTGATTAATGTCTACCATCCTCTCTCAACCTGTCGATCTGTCCGATTCGGGAGAACAGCCGCGTCCACAGGAGTCACGTAAGCGACTGCTGCTGGTGAGCTATCATTTCCCCCCGGTTGGCGGTGCCGGCGTACAGCGTCCCGTCAAGTTTGTGAAATACCTGAAGCAGTTTGGCTGGGATGTGAGCGTACTGATGGCTGCCAACCCTTCGGTACCGGTGTTCGATAACAGCCTGCTGGTCGATATTCCTGAAGGCACCCATCTGGAAAAGGCACGGACCTGGGAACCGGACTACACACTCAAAAAGAATATGGCCCAGAAGCAGGCAGGGGCGCAGAAAGTGAGCCTGTCAGGTTCGCTCAAGTCATCCTGCAAAAAGGTGGTCAAAGCGGGTGCGGGAATGCTGCTGCAGCCCGACGCGCAGATTCTCTGGTATCCGAATGCACTCAAGGCCGGTAAGCGTCTGTTGAAGCGGGTCCCCCACGATGCCATCCTGGCGACCGCCCCACCCTATTCGAACCTGATCCTGGCCAGCAAACTCAAAAAAATATTCCACCTGCCACTGATTTCGGATTTCCGTGACGAGTGGGATCTGAGCAGCAAGTACCTGGAGAACCATCAGCGGGACCGGATCTCGGATCTGATTCAGACCCGATTACAGAAAAAGGTCATGCGTCACTCAGACGCGATTGTCGCTACCACAAAAGCCAGCACACAGCGTCTGCTGGACCGGGCGGAGCAGTTTGGAGCCTCGCCTGTCGGACAGTGTATCTATAACGGCTACGATCCGGATGACTTTGACACGCCGCATGAGACGTCATCGACTTATTCACCAGAGAGTGGCAGAAAGTTTCGGATTGTTTATACGGGAACACTCTGGAACCTGACCACGATTGAACCACTGGTGCGGGCGATTGAAGCCGTACATCAGTCCCAGCCAGCAATCCTGAAACATCTGGAACTGCAGGTGATTGGGAGAAAGACTCCCGAACAGCGGGAAGTCCTGGATCGTCTGAACCAGACGGACTGCACGCTGATTTGCGAAGACTACTGTGCCCACCACGAAGCCTTGAAAAAGATGGCAGCCGCGGATGCACTCTGCCTGCTGCTCAGCGATGTGGAAGGCGCCGATCGTGTGGCACCGGCGAAACTGTTTGAATACCTGGCAATCCAGCGGGAAATCCTGTCGATCACTCCCGCGGGAGAAACGGCGGGCATTCTGCAGGACTTCTGGCCGGAAGGGAATTTCCGTGCCAGTGAAACGGACAAACTTGCTCACTGGCTGGTCAATCGTCTGAATGGCCAAACGGTCTCACCAATGCCTCATCCGGAAAAACGGGATCGGTTCCAGCGGGAACACCAGGCAGGACAACTGGCGGAACTGTTAAACCAACTGGTCCATCACCGGATCTGATTAATTCGAATCGAAATGGGCTGAACATGAAATTCTGGGAAGATCTGAAAGCAAAATCAGAATGGTGCTACGGCAGTGTGACTGCGCGGAGCCTGCTGAAAACGTGCCTGACCGACGGCACGATGGCGATGCTCTGGTACCGCCTGATGCAGTGGGCGAGTGCCTGGAAACTGGCGCCGCTGGCCATGATCTTCAACAAATGCAATGCGATCTTCTGCCAGTGCATCATCGGACGCGGTGCGGATTTCGGTCGCCGTCTGGTGATCATCCACAGCCAGGGAATCGTGATTAACGGTTCCGTCAAGGCCGGCGATGACATCAAACTGGAACACCAGGTGACCATCGGTGCGGAACGCAACACATCGCCTCGACTGGGATCGGACATCTTTATCGGTGCGGGAGCCAAGGTGATTGGTGCGGTGGAAATTGGATCGCACTCAAAGATCGGGGCGAATGCGGTCGTTGTGAAAGACGTCGCAGCGCACACCACTGTCGGCGGGATTCCTGCGAAAGTGATTAAGGTTCATCAGGAGACGGAACCTGTCAGCAGACCAGAAATCAATCAAGCCGAACTCCCCTACAAACAACATCAGCCAAAGGTGGCACCATGATATCCACACTCTTCATCAGCCTCTTCTGGGGATCCGTCGCGTTGATCGCCTACGCCTATGTCGGCTATCCACTGCTGATCTGGCTGCTTTCACGGCGTCATTCCCGACGGGCGGAAGACTTAGAAAGCATTCAAAGCGAAACGGCAACGGCGGGGGAACTCCCCTTTGTGTCGATTATTATCGCCGCCTATCGGGAAGAGAATGTCATTCTCGATCGTCTGAATAATCTCGCGCAGCTGGACTACCCTGCCGACAAACTTGAGGTCCTGATCGGCTGCGACGGGAACGAAGACCTGACGGGCGAACTGGTCACCATGTATGAGGATGACCGCGTGCGTCTGCTGCAGTTCGAAGAACGCCGGGGCAAGTCATCGGTCTTAAATGACTGTGTACCGGCGGCCCGCGGTGAAATCCTGGTCTTCTCTGATGCCAATACCCACATGGATCCACAGTGCCTCAAACAACTGGTACAGCACTTTGACGATGAAACCATCGGCGGTGTCTGCGGGCAGTTGATTCTCGAAGATTCAGAGACGGGAAAAAATGTGGATGGCCTGTATTGGAAATATGAAAACTTCCTGAAACAGTGTGAAACGAACCTCGGAGCCGTACTGGGCGTGAATGGTGCACTGTATGCCTTACGCAAGTCGATCTACATGCCGATTCCTCCGGAAACGATCATTGACGATTTTCTAATCGGGATGCGAGTCCATCTGATGGGCCGTCGTCTGATCTATGACGGCAGTGCCTTCGCGACCGAGGAATCTGCCACTTCGGTACAGGCAGAATTCAAACGTCGTGTCCGCATCGGTACCGGCGGTTTTCAAAGTTTACGACACCTGAAGGGGCTGCTGAGTCCTCGATATGGATACATCGCATTTGCCTTCTGGTCACACAAACTGTTGCGCTGGTTCTGTCCGGTCTTCATGACCGTGGCACTGCTGGCGAATCTGTGCCTGTTGAATCAGACACTCTACCAGATCACATTACTGGGCCAGGGACTGTTTTATCTGTCTGCCTTCCTGGGTATGAAACTCGCGAATCGAGGGGGCGTGCTCCGTAAACTCTGTCGGGTTCCGGGCATGTTCGTGCAGATGAACCTGGCACTGGGAATTGGCCTGTTTCGCTGGCTCTTCACGCGACAGACCGGCACCTGGGAACGGACCGAACGCAGTGCCACCCGTGTGGTACCTGTCGATGAAGCGTTTTCGCTGGAACAGCAGAGCGACATCGATGTGGAAACCATTGAGAATAATATTCCCTCTCATCATTCATAAAGATAATCCGTCATGAATACATTTCTGTTTGCCTGTATCGCGATGCTCAGCCTGCTGGTGATGGCGTGCATCGGCTGCGTTTCCCTGGCGATTCGTGCCCGGAACATGCAGTACTGGCTGCCCGCTTATCTGTTTCAGAAGAGGCAGGATCGGCCGGTCAAATTTACTCCGGAACAGCCCCGGCATATCTTCATCGCGGTCTGCGATCACTATGAACCCGAATGGGGAAAACCACAGAAAGCGGAAGCGATCGCCCGCGTGGACCGCTGGTGTGAAGAATATCCGGCCCGCTTCTCGCGTTTCAGTGATTCGCGGGGACAGGTGCCTCAACATACGTTCTTCTTTCCACAGGATCAGTATCAGCCCGAGTACCTGGATCGCCTGGCGCGACTCTGTAAACAGGGATTCGGCGATGTGGAGATCCACCTGCACCACGACAATGACACGGCCGAGGGGCTGCGTCAGAAAATGAATGATTTTCGCAAGACGCTTTACGAACGACATGGACTGCTGCGCAAGGATCCCGCAACGGGAGAGATTCTCTACAGTTTCATTCACGGAAACTGGGCCCTGTGCAACTCGCGTCCGGATGGTCGCTGGTGCGGAGTCGACAATGAAATCGATGTGCTGCTGGAGACAGGCTGCTACGCCGACCTGACGATGCCTTCAGCTCCCAGTGACACCCAGACACGCATCATCAACAGCATCTATTATGCGAAGAATCAGCCTGGCAAATGTAAATCACACGATGCAGGTACGCTCGCGCACGTTGGTCAGACTCCCGAGCGGGACAGCCTGCTAATGATCCAGGGACCGTTGGGACTCGACTGGAATCAACGGAAATGGGGATTCATGCCCGGGATTGAGAACTCGGACCTGCACGGTGGGCGTCCGGCAACGATCTCACGTTTCCGGCACTGGCTGGCGGCAGATGTGCATGTGGCAGGCCGGCCCGACTGGACCTTTATCAAGCTGCACACCCATGGCGCCAAACCTGGTAATCTGGAGACTCTGCTGGGACCGGAAACGGAGGCGTTTCATGCAGAATTGCGTCGCGAAGCCTCCCGGCATCCGGAGTGGAAATATTATTACGTGACCGCGTGGGAAATGGCAGCGCTGATTCACCAGGCGGAACAGGGAAACACAACGCCCGATTTTGAAGCGATTCACCCCATTTCCCACCAGGAAACGGCTGTTCCAGTCTGAGAAAAAGTGGAGCAGGCACCCGTTTCATTATAGAATCCGGGCAGATTCGGATTGACCAGATTTTCGAGATTTGTCAATATCAGCGCCCAGACGGTCCGTGATTCTCAACTGGCTTGTCTTCCCCTGTTTTTCTATCGGTTCTGCGGCCGACAACCGCGGTACTAAAATTGAGTCCTTTCTCTGTTGTCTGACTTGAGTTACTAAATACATCACCCCCTTCTTTGAGCTTCCCTCAAGCGTATTCTGCGGTGAAGTCGCTGCTGGCAGAATAACAACAGGATTTGATTCAGACTCATCATCGTTTCAAGGAGGAAACAACATGAGTGTGATCTTAGTGCACACAGGCGTATCTCATACGCGCATTGAATATAGTATCTGGGAAGCACTGAATCAGACCTGGCCTCATTCCTCCACGATTGCCCGCTTCGGAACCGGCTTTTCCCCGGAGAAGGAAGTGGATGTCTCCCGGGCGAATCTGATCATCAGTACGAGCCTCGAAGCAGCCGCCTCGATCAAATGCCAGGACCACCAGTTGCATATGTGCTACCTGGAACCGATCGCCAGCAATCAGAAGCCTATCGATCACCAGCTGGTTAACTCACTGACTGAAGTGGAATTCGTTGTACCGACCAAAACACTTTTGAATCAGAACCGTGATCGTTTCACGTCATTTGTGCGCCCCCCCGTTGAAACCGATTTTTTCAGTTCCGGTTATGAAAGACGGAGTGAGTTCTACCTGCTGGTTGTCGACGGTCCCTGGACTGCGCAAGAGCAACTGGCCGTTGATGCCTGTGTGGCTCTCAAACAGAGTCTGTCGATCATCGGGATTCCTGCAGAACAGGTCCCTGCTGCCGTTCATAATGAGCCTCAGGTAGAAATCATTGGTCCCATTGATGATCAGACTCTGCGAGATCAATATCGGCTCTGTAAAGCAGTGATCTGTCCCCGGGATGTTGACTTCGATCTGTCTGCCCAGGAAGCACAGAGCTGTGGTGCCCCGGTGGTGATCTTTGGAGGCTGTGAAGCAGCCCAGTCGGTCATCTGCTTTGAACAGCATGGATTGGGGAGTGGAATCCACTTCGCCGAACAGAGCGCCGCCTCACTGATCTCAGCGATGCGTGAGCTGGAGCTCCGTCCGCAGCGTTGCCAGTCCGTGATCGGCTGGTGTTGTGCTGCCCAGTTCTCGTATCAGCAGTTCCAGCTCAACTTCAATCAGGCAATCGCCAAAGAGATCGCCTATCGGATTCAGTGTGCGGAACGCCAGAGTCGGGCAGACAAACAACAGGATCAGGGTCCTGCAGAAGAGCGGGCTGCCGCTTAAATCAGATTGCCTGACATGGGTCCGGTGCTGAAAGTCAAACCTGGAAAGAAGCACACCCCAGGCACCCTGCAGAACCTTTTCCGGATAGATATGTGAATCCGTTGCGCTAAGGACAACGGTTTCCTGAACTACTGCGGATACGGAGCTCTGTCAGGTCTGTTCCAGCTGCGGTACCCAGGCTGTCAGCAGGGTTCCGCAGCAAAATCCCATCGTAATCCTCTATTTTGCAGCAGGTTACTAACGCCTGTTGCTAATGCGGAGATGTCGTTTGGCAATCCGCTCTGAGCCTCCTTCCACATAGTTTTGTGGCTTTCACGCCTACATATTGAGGCCCATTGATGGCTGATCCCATCCCATAGCCCCCATCCCCCCCGCCTAGGCCTGTTTACATAACTGGATCTGAGGGCTTCATTCTTGATCGACTGTAACAGGTGGCTGCTCAGGTTCTGGATTGCCGATTTGCGGCAGCCGATATTCTTAAGTAGATAGCTCAGCTGAAACACTCGCCCGCTTCAAGTGCAACTTGAATCAAATGGGTGTTCGAAATTACAACTCACTCGCCTCACAAGGATGTGTCAGGTTTATGACTCAGCAAACCGTCGAAAATCTTGAAGCCCGCGTCAAAGAGCTGGAAGCTCAAGTCCAGGATTACCAGAAGCAGCTCATTCAGGCACAGAAGATGAGCTCCGTGGGTGCCCTGGCTTCATCGATCACGCATGAATTCAACAATATTCTCACGACCGTGATCAATTACGCGAAGCTGGGCCTGCGTCACAAAGAAGAAGAACGCCGGGATAAAGCGTTTACCAAGATTCTCTCCGCTGGTCAGCGAGCCGCCAAGATCACCACCGGCATGCTCTCGTATGCCCGCGGTAATGAGAGTCGCCAGGAACCGGTCGATCTGGTCGTACTGGTCAAGAGCGTGATTGCCCTGGTGGAAAAAGACCTCTCGATGAACCGCGTTAATCTGCATACGCATTTCGATGCTCAGCCGGAAGTCACTTTAAATCCGAACCAGATTCAGCAGGTGCTTGTCAATCTGATCGTGAATGCCCGTCAGGCGATGCCGGGCGGCGGCAGACTCGATCTGGCGGTCCGTGTGAATGCGGAATCGAACCTGGCAGAGGTGATCGTGCGCGACAGCGGTTCTGGTATTCCGCCCGAGCAGCTGCACCATATCTTTGAACAGTTTTACACGACCAAAGAAGCAGACGAGAACGGCCAGGGAGGCACTGGTCTGGGCCTGTCACTGGCCAAAGAGGTCATGGAGGCCCATAACGGACGCATCCGTGTTGAGAGTGCCATTGGTAAAGGGACTGCTTTCACGCTGAAATTCCCACTCTCGGCAGCAGCCATCGAAGCTGCCTGATTCGAGGCCTTTTTCAGGCAACGGGCCATTCTGAGCCGGTCAATGGGATCCGAGTTTTTTGCCTGTTTCCATTGAATTTCATAAAGCGTTATAATATATACTCTTATTCTCAAGCCGGAGTGGCGGAATCGGCAGACGCGCTGGATTCAAAATCCAGTGGGGGTAAACCCCGTGCGGGTTCAAGTCCCGCCTCCGGTACTATGAAAAAACCCGACAGGAAATGGTGTTTAGCCTTTCCCGTCGGGTTTTTGTGTTTGTGGGCCGTGCAGCCAGATGCAAACTCAGACAGACTTGTACCTGATTGCATTTTTTTGAAACTGTTTTGACAGGAGGACAGGCCCACACGCGCAAGGCTACACATCAAAAAATGTTTTCCCCTCATCATAGAATTCTCCTCTTCCTGCAATCAGTACCCCAGTCAAAGTTCTAGTTCACTCCATTCTCCTGCAGTGGAATCAACTTCACCTGATCCTGCAGTCCTGGTACGCGCTAACCTGAATAGATACTTCCCGGTTCCGTTTCTCAGCACATTAAACACTTGGCAGATCTGCCTGATGTTCTAGAAAGATAAACGTGCCAGCAATTTCTTCAAATCAGGAAGTTTAACCATCGACGATCTGGAAATCTTCAAACTTGGCGTGGTCGTATTTGCGATTGTATTCATCGCGACATTCTCATCGATTATCGCTATAGAGGATCCTGACGGCTGAGTGTTAAGCTTCTCCGCATTTCATCGACATAAAGGTCTACAGGAACTGTGAAACGCAAAAAACTTGGGAAACTCCTGTTCGTTATCGCCGCCTTCATCTCATTCCTCTTTTCAGTGTCGCTCTGGTTCAGTGGCCAGCGAGAAGAAGGGTTATTTGTAGGAATCTGGGTCCCTTCGATTCTTTCTTTCGGCTGTCTGATCTTGCAAGGAAGGAGCCTTGAAAAATGAGTACGCTTGGGATATTTATACTTGGTCTTCTCGTCACCGGACTAACATTCTCTGCCACTGTACTGGTTGGACTGCAGGAAGCGGCCGATGAATCACTGACTCGAGTGCAGGACCTGACAGAGTTCGAGAAGAAAGTTGCCGGCAGGATTTCTGAGAGCGATTAGGAATTTTTTTTCATAATTTTTAATGCAGTCATATAGACCAAATTACCTCACTGCAAAGCCCATCTTTAATATCTGGATGCTCATCGCGAATGAGCAGATTGAATTCCATCTTCGATTTAAGTGCACTGACTGGGTATCTGGGCAATAATATTTTCAAGTGCATTTTGTCATCCTACTGAAATTCCGACAGGAATGATGTGAAAACCTCCGCTGTGTTCTAAGGTTTTTTGGATACCTGAAACCTGGAACTTCTCATGATGTTGGCGGGGCTGTCTGAGAATGCCCGCTTCTGCGGAAGATCTTGGTTTCACTACCAGATGCCTGGAATCAGTTTATATCGCACCCGCAGCGCGTACTCGCGGTACCCGCTTAATTCTGTCTGCAGGGTCTGGTCTTCCCAGTGGGTTCGCACGAGCAACACCAGTGAGGCGATACCGGCTGGAATTAAGGCCCACAGGGAACCTAATGAAAGCGGCATACCGATCGCGGTGAGGATTCCCCCGACATAGCCGGGATGACGCATGATGGCATAAGGGCCAGTGTCGATCACTGCCTGCCCGCGGTCTGTTTGAATCCGCACGGTGACTTCAAAGAACTTGTTCACGGCTTCGGCCCAGGTGACGATTACCATCCCGGCCAGCAGCAAAAAATAGCCGACGATGCAGATCCACCACGGGACGGGAAACCAGTGGAATCGACCCTCGTCCAGAGCCGCTATAGGGACGATGGCCAGCATCGACGGAAAGTAAAAACCGAGCAGGATTCTGTCCCACTGTTTTGTCCCTTTGTGGAAGTGACTTCTCGCGACAATGACTTCCGGATTCACACGCTGAAGAACCACGAATCCTGCTGAGACGACTACCAGCAGAAAGAACATGAACAACCAGCCTTTCGACCATGTCCATGTTCCCGCCGGCAGAAACATAAACAGAGCGAAGAAGATTGGCAGGCCAATCAGATCCAGAACCAGACGGCGGCGATTGATGCCCTGAGGTGTTTTTTCCGAGTCACTGTCAGCGGCCATGAATCGTTCCTCATTTCTCGCTTACGAACTCAGCAATCCAGTCTGGATCATATTAACCCCTGCATCAAGCTTGCTTCGCCAGGTCCAGAAAGACGATGTGCGAGGGGTTGCCGACGGCGGCGTAATGGTCTGTGAAGTGCAGCTTGCCTGTTGCTTTATCGACTTTGAATACGGCCACACTGTCGGCCCGCTGGTTACAGCAGTAGAGAAATTCGCCGGTCGGGTCGAAGCTGAAGCTGCGGGGATAATTGCCGCGTGTCCATTCATCAGCTACCCAGGTCAGTTCGCCGTTTGCGCCGACGGAAAAGATGCCGATGCTGTCGTGCAGACGGTTGCCGGCATAGACGTACTTCCCGTCTTCCGAGACCAGAATTTCCGAGCAGAAGTTGCTGCCTTTGAAACCTTCCGGCAGTGTCGAGATGGTCTGCCGAGCGGTCAGTGTGCCAGCCTTTGAATCGAAATCGAAGAGTACCAGTGTCGAACCTTCCTCCTGGATCGAATAGAACCAGCGTCCGTTAGGATGGAAGTGGAAGTGCCGGGGGCCATCGCCGGGAGGCAGAGAGATCGCAGGCTGATCATTCGGCGAGAGTTTGCCCGTTTTTTCATCGAACTTCCAGATGTAGATTTTGTCCAAGCCCAGATCGACGTGAAACACAAAGCGTCCTGAGGGATCGGCCTGAATCATGTGAGCGTGCGTATGATCGTGACCGCTGAAGGCGAAGCTGCCTTCGGGCGCGTTCGTGGCTGTGGTGGGACCGATTTTGCCGGCATCATTTTTGACATCGGTGGCTTCGCCGAGTGAGCCATCTTTCAGAATGGGGAGTACGGAAATCGAACCGCCGAAATAATTCGCAATCAGCAGATAGCGTCCCGACGGATGGACGCTGACATAGGTTGGTCCATCTCCTCCTGAATTGACCTTGTTGAGTTGTGTGAGCGAGCCGTCTTCCCGGTTGATCTTGAAAGCGGAGACGGAACCATGCTTCTCCTTGCCGACCCGATCGGTTTCATTGGTCGAATAAAGGCGTGTGCCTTCCGCGTTGACGGCCAGACAACTGGGGCTGGTTCCCATCCGCTGAATGCCGACGGGAGTCATCGCTCCCGTTTCGCGATCGATCTGGAAAAGATGAATGCCGCGTCCGTTGCCGGGTGGCAGGTCGACCTGGGTATCGAGCACATCCTGAAGCGGAGAACTGAAGGTGCCGACATAGGCCATCAGGGGTTTGTCGGACGATTTTGATTCCGCGTAGGCCAGTCCCGCGACCAGTGGAAAAGTTCCGGTCAGAGCGAGAGATGTTTTCAGAAACGAGCGGCGGGATGTTTCGGGAGATTGCATGGTGTGAGTTTCTATTATCATCAGGAGAAATTTCAGGTTGTCGGGCTTCGATCATAGCTCGCGTGGGGAGAGAATGCATCTGAAATCGCCGATTCTTTGGGAGACAAAATCGGATCCTGGCCGGGGTGTGTACAGATTTTGGTTCTCTCAACCCGGCCTCCTGCCTGCAGTATGTCGGATCGCCGGCCTGTGTGATTCTTTGTCCGCATTTAACTTGCCTGAACCCAAAGTGGAAGATAGACTTAAATGACTTCTCTCTGATGTCGAAAGGCACACGCTCACAGAACGAAGGCAGGCACAAACTTCGCTTCATCAGAGCCTCCATGCGCGCGGGGTCTGATCCAATTTGACTCAGCTGAAAGTTTGCCTACATGTCTGCTACTCGCTCACTCCCTGCTTTTCCGGGGAACTGGAACCGCTGTCTGTCTACATTCTCTCTCTGTCTGATCCTGCTGCTGGTTTCTACAGGTTGTCAAAAGCCTCAGCCCGGCGACTCCCAGGCGGAAAAAGACGACTCCTCAGCTTCGTCTGCCGAACAGTCATCCTCGAAAGATACTGCCACTGCGGAAGAAAAGACCATCGACCCCAAGATGGTGACGAAACCAGGGGAGCCGATGACGGTCGAACGTTATCAGGAGGTGAAAGCTCACTTGAAAGATATTGGCCTGGCCCTGCATTACTCGCATGATAAAAACCGGTCTTTCTTACCATCACAGGAAGAACATCCTGAATATTACGATGAGAATGGTCAGTTGAAAGTCAGCTGGCGGGTCCACATTCTGCCCTTTCTGAACCAGAAGCCGCTGTACGATCAATTCAAACTGGATGAAGCCTGGGATAGTCCAAACAATGCACCGCTGGCAAAGCAGATGCCTGAGGTTTACCGCTCTCCCGATACTCCGATCGGTTCAGACAAGACCCGCTTCCGTGTCTTTGAAGGACAATGGGGAAAAAACTCCAGAGGCAGAGAGGCGCCATCTACCATATTTCCCGTCGGTAAACCTGTATCCATGCGGAATGTGAGAGACGGGAGTTCGAATACCGTTATGGTTGTTGAAGCAGGTCCGGACAAAGCTGTAGAGTGGACTCGGGCCGGTGGTTTGAATTTGGAACATCCGAAGGAAGAATTCGGAGCCGCTGGTCGAGGCATTCCGGTACTGCTGGCCGATGGCGCGACTCTCTGTTTCAAACGGGATATCGATGACTCGCAATGGAAAGCCTTGATTGGTCCGGATGATGCTACCGTCGTTGACTACCGAGAATTCGTCATCGTCCATACCACTCTGAAGCCGGGTCAGATCAAGGTCCTGCAACAGCTTCGCGAGATCGTCATGGCGTTTTTCAACTATGCCGATAAATACAGGCGTTTTCCCCCCGCGGATGAACATCTCGTCGACGGCAAACCCAATCTGAGCTGGCGCGTGCATCTGCTGCCTTTCATGGGACAGGAGGCGCTGTATCAACAGTTCAAACTGGATGAGCCCTGGGACAGCCCCCACAACAAAGCCTTAGTGGAAAAAATGCCGGCGATCTATCAGTTTGGTTCCGCAGGTAAGCCTGGCGAGACACGTGTGATGACATTTTCCGGAGAAAAGACGCCGTTTCCGGGAGGATCGGGCTCACGTATCAGAGATATCACTGACGGGACTTCCAATACGATCTTTTTCGTGATCGCTGCTGAGGATAAAGCGGTACCCTGGACGAAACCGGAAGACCTGCCCTTTGATCCTGCTGACCCGGTCAAAGCTCTCGGAAAGTTAACCACGCCTGTGATCCCCGCTGTGATGATGGATGGCTCGACAAGGGGGATTCCTGCGAACATCCCGGCGAAAACGCTGGCGAATCTGATTCAGCCGGCAGACGGGAATGTGATCACAGTAGATCTGCCCTCTTACAAACCTGAATAAGATTGGAAACAGCAACTGATTTTTTCAGCTGTTTTCACTTTAAAGACAACCTCTCTGACAGAACCATGGAGACGAGAATGTATACTCAGAATCGAATTTTGCTAATGGCGTTGCTGATGCTAGCAGTCACAGTTCCCAGCGGATGCCAGAAACAGCCTGCTGCGACTCCAACGACGGAAGAAGCTGCCACCGAGACTGGTGCACCGGCAGAGACGGACGCTCAACCGGAAGAGCCAAAGATCGCCCCGGAGATGATGACCAAAGCGGGTGAACCTATGACCGCCGAACGTTTCAAGGCTGTTGGAAATCAGCTCAAGCAGATTGGTCTGGCGTTTCATAATCTGTACGATAAAACACTACACTTCCTGCCCACTCAGGAGGAACATCCAGAATATTATGATGAGAATGGTCGGCTGAAGGTCAGCTGGCGGGTGCATCTCCTGCCCTATATGGACCAGAAGCCGTTGTATGATCAGTTCAAGCTAGATGAAGCCTGGGACAGCCCGCACAATGCACCACTGGCGAAGAATATGCCTGATGTATTTAAATCCCCGGACATACCTGCTGACTCAAACAAGTCCCGCTTTCGGGTATTTGATGGTAAGCGGGAAAAAGATGGTGAGGGAGATGAGAAAATGACCACATTGTTTCCGCTGGGTCAGCCAGCCAGTATGCGAGACGCGCTGGATGGCACTTCGAACACGATCATAGTGGTCGAAGTGGGCCCCGATAAAGCTATCAAGTGGACCAAACCGGGTGGTCTGAACCCAACAGAGCCAAAAGCCGAACTGGGAGAAACTGCTTCACAGGTTGCGATTCTGAAAGGGGATGGATCCATATCACTCGTTAAAAAGGATCTGGAAGACGCTCAGTGGAAAGAGATGATCGGTCCACAGGACTTCACACGGATTGACTGGGACGCCATCGAAGTCAAACCGGGTCAGAAAGAATAACTGTCAACGACGATCATGTTTTCATCACACCCAACCCACGTAGTTTTTTGAAAAGACCCCCAGACGACCATGACCATCAGTTTTGAATGCAGGCAGTGCGGTAAGAAATATAAAGTCGGCGACGATAAAGCCGGTAAGAAAATCAAATGCAAAGAGTGCGAAGCGGTGATGAAAATCCCGGTTCCCGCGGGCGATGATTTTCTGGAAGCGCTCGATGAAGAAGAAGAAATGGAATATTCGCCACCGACACGACGGCGGAAGAAAAGCCCCGCGAAGTCGGCGAAATCCAAGCAGAAGAAACAGACGGCTTCCAAAGTCAAACCGGGGCCGCTGATCGCGATCGGTGCCGTGGTTCTGCTGCTGGGGGGCGGAGGTTATTTTCTGCTGACCTGGGGCGCTCCGGGAGGCAAGATCATGAAGCGTATCACCGATAAGGCGGACGACATGATCAACTCTCAAATGAATGGAGGCAATTCGCAACAGGTCCAAGCGTCAGAGGCAGACAGCATGAAAAAGATCGGGCTGGCCTTTCATCACTATCACGATTCCTTCACGCGATTCCCGTACGCCGATGCGCATCTGACCGATGGCAAACCGAATTTAAGCTGGCGGGTGCATCTGCTCCCGTTTCTGGGACAGACGGAGTTGTATCAGCAGTTCAAGCTGGATGAGCCCTGGGACAGTCCGCATAACAAAGCCTTGATTACCAAAATGCCGGATGTCTACCGGACAGAAAATACCCTGCAGCCGGGCTTCACGTCCGTGATGACCTTCTCAGGCAAGGACACCCCGTTCAACGGCGGTCAGGGTTTACGCATGCGAAGTTTCACCGATGGTGTTTCCAACGTGATCCTGGCGGTCAAAGCAGGCCCGGACAAAGCGGTTCCCTGGACACAGCCGATCGACCTGCCCTTCAATCCCGGTAATCCGATCAGCGCTCTGGGACAGGCTAGCAATGGGGGATTCCTGTGCATCATGGGTGATGGTGCACTGCGCACGATTCCGACCAGTATTTCGCCACAAACGCTCAGTCTGGCAATCCAGCATCGAGACGGTCAGAGCCTGCCGATTTTCTGAGCGGCACTAAATCGCCATAACATATTTATCGATAGTACCTTAAGGCTATTTCTTAACGACATGAATTTTCAAAGTAGAGAAACTGAAAGTTCTGCCTCGCATGCTGTTGACTAACTGGTTGAAGTCCCTGACTTCACGATACCGAACTGTACGCTCACGTCGTCCCCGTAATCAGCGTTCTCGCGCACGTCATCGGTATCAGCCCGCGCTGAGCCCACGCCCGATTGCGATCGAAGAGCTGGAAGACCGCACGCTGTTGACTTCGATGATCAGTATTGATGATGTGAGTGTTGCTGAGGGAGACAGCGGTACGACAGACTTTGTTTTTACCGTGACAAGAACGGGAAATAATGCAGGCGATCTGAACAGCTCTATCAGCATCTATTACACAACCCAAGATGGAACGGCTAAAGTTGCTGACAACGATTATCTGTCTGAGAGTGGTACTCTTCAGTTTACTGCGGATGCCTCTGCCCAGTCGCAGACAATGACCGTGCGCATTGAAGTGATGGGTAATACGATAACCGAACAGAATAAAAATTTTCAGTTGGTACTCTCAACTGATGATCCTGAGACTAATTTTGAGAAAATGCTCGGCACGGCAACCATAATAAACGACGATGCCAATTCTCTCAGTATCAACGATGCCACAGCATATGAAGATGGCCCATTGATCTTTGAAGTTTCGCTGGATGAGGTCGCCGGTGCTGATATTACATTTTCAGCTTCAACAGTCGCAGGGACTGCAATAGAAAGTGGAAGCTACGGAGATTGACCTTGCCCCCTTAACCGGAACCAGAACTTGATATTCTAATCAGGATTCTGGATGTCACGACAGTTCAAATGGTCGATCTGGAGGGAGACGCGCTGGGCCGGGTCGCTGGCGGCACAATCTATATTAATGTGGATGCAGCGGGCTATGGCTGGTATCTGGAAGGAAGTCCTGCTGCTGATTTTAACTTCGTGTATGACAGCGACCTGAGCCTCATCGCGTTGCCCGGCAGTGATGCGGACGGCCGTTTCGATCTGCAGACGGTACTCTTCCACGAACTGGGGCATCTGCTGGGTTATGCACATGCAGAGGATGGAGTGATGCAGGACACACTCGCTCCCGGCATCCGCCTGCTGCCCGACTGGGAACTCAACTTCGAATTCGACCCGGGGCTCTCCCTGGAGGATACTGATGATTTTTTCCTCGACATTCAGGACGAAACAGAACTGATGCCGTTTAAGTGAACGGATCTTTCGACAGCCGACTAGAGGGCTGTGAGTTCTTCGAGCAGGTTGATCTGAATCGACGGACAAATATTGATCCGCAGACAGTTCTCGCTCTCTTCCGTGAACTGGATGGAGTTGACCGGAAGCTGTTTGTCCGGTGTCTGACTGAGCACCACATTTTTACCTCGCAGGGGGAAGTAATGATCTTCCAAGCCTGCCTCTTCGAGCGTCATAAAGATCAGAACGCCTTTTTTAATTTTGACCCCTTGCACGCGCGTAAACAGCAGAGACGATTTTCCAAGAGGCTGATCTGATATCTCATTCCGCTGCTCTGAAGAAAGGGCGGTTCTGGCATCGGTGGGTTCCGCCAGAAACAGCACTGACAGGCTGAACAGGATCACGAAGATCGATGAGACGGTTGTGAGTAGATCTTTCATTTTACTCCCCCTCCCACAGGCTCGATGCTTTTTTCAGTAGTTTGTGACTTAGCCTGTTGTCGCTGCTGAAATTCAGGATCGACGAGTCGCCAGGTTTTCTCTGACTGGCCCGGCACGATCAGTTGTTTCCAGTCGGGGTTCTTGATATCGGAGAAAATATCTTCTAGTGACTTTAACTGGCTGTCGGACGACTTATCCAACTCGATGACATTCCCAAAAATTTTGAGGAGCGTTGTTTCCGGAATATCGGGCTTACCGTCTGCGAATCGTTTCAACAGTTCCTGAACCACTTTTGCCTGCTGTGCTGAAAAGTCGAATTCCATACCGACGCCCTGTTTGGGATTCGGCCAGTGGAAGTAGAAGCGCTCGTCCGCTTTCCAGATCGGATGATTCTCCGCCAGTTTCTGGAAATTATAGTGCAGCGTTTTCTCAATCGATTGATCTGCTTTCACATTCAATTCTGAGTCAACATAGCGTGCGGACCGTCCATTATTGGCCCAGCCGACGAGTTGTGTGCTGACCGTGACAGCGTACTCACCCGGCGTTACTTCGAAGGTACTCGCGCCGCGTTGCACGCGTTTCATAATCCGCGTGCCGGAATCGGCCTTGAGTGGGGCCAGATCGATACTCATACCCGGGTCTTTGCCAAAGAGGACGACCGTTTTATACGGAGTTCGCGCGGCACGTGGCTTTGACGCCTGGACTGGTTGCTGACCGAGTGAGGACTGAGTTCCCGGTTTCTGTTCTGGAGATGTCTGCTGCTGCTGAGACTGAGTGCGATTGTTTTCGAATGTCCCGCCACCCAAGCCACCGCCGCCCATCGACTGAACTGGCTGGTTCAGCTGCTGTTCTGTCAGCCGCCAGGTTCCCGTAGACTTGCCGGGGATGATCAGCGATTTCCAGGCGGGGTGCTGCCCGTTGTTGAAAATCACTGCCAGCGTCTTGGGCGGTTCCGTCTTAATGTTCTCTGCGACGACCTGTAGCAGAGCCGACTCAGCGACATCCGGTTTCCCGTCTGCGTAGGCCTGTAACAATTGCTGCACGACCAGGGCCTGGGGTAGAGAGAGCGTATAAATCTTGAGGCTGTTGCGACTCGTTTTTTCCGACCAGTGAAATTTGAAGAGTCCGCCCCGGGACCAGTCCGGGTGATTTTCGGCCAGTTTCCGATAATCCGACTTGATGGTTACCGAGACGATTTCGCCTGGTTTGACTTCCACTTCTTCGAGATCGTACTGGGGTGTGCTGTATTCCTCTACCCAACCAGCCAACGTACTTGAGACCCTGATTTGATACTTGCCTGCAGGCAGCTCATGTGTCATCGGTTCCAGGGTAAAAAAGCGGTCTGCAAAGCCGTAGACATTTCGGGCTGCACTGCCTCCACCAAACATCCCCATGCCCATATCTCCGCCGCCCATCTCCATACCGCCTGCCATCATGGCTTCCCCTTCGGGTGAATGTACGGGAAAGATACCGGCACGAAGAAAGGGTGTCTGTCCGCTGATGAGAATGGCTCCCGGGCCGCGAGGTTCTGGTGTTGCTGGTGCTGCTGGTGTCGGTTTCTGTAAATTGCGTGTCATCGCGACAATCTGGCTTGTCAGATCGACCAGCAAGGGTTCTCCCGGCTGTTTATCGATCTTTTTCGTGAATTTGACGAGTTGTCCCGAGGCGGTGAAAGTGACTTTAATATATTGCACGCCTGGTTCCACAATCAGTTCATAAGGCCAGGATTGAACCTGATAGTAGCGGTCGGCTTCCACAATCACATTGCTGATAGGAGTGGTCCCACTGTATTGCAGGGTGACCGTATCCTGCTCCGGTTTACCCAGCGTCGGCAGAAAGAGACTGAGTAACATCAGGCAGGCCACCAGGATCGTCACCCATTCCATGAAGACCCACGGATTCCTTTTCGCTGCAGCGGCCCCTTTGCGACGAATAAAGTAAGCAGCGATGAGCATCGCCGAGACCACGACCAGATTCAGCCCCCAGCTCAAGATAAAGCCCTGCTCGGTCGGATTCAGGTGCCGCCAGATCTGTACCACCAGAATCGAGCTTAACAGCAAGAGGATGCCGACCAGCACGCCGATGATGACCCGCTTATTGGAGCGCCGCTGCTCCTGGACAAACGGGTCACCTTCGGGGGCAGGTTGTTGCTCGAGTGTTCCTGCCGCACGTGCATCGCGCCGTTTCAGATAGCGGGCAATGTAGAGTAGAATTCCAACCGGACCGGCAAACAGACAGGCCAGCAGAAACAGTCCATCCAGCACCTTTTCCGCACGTGAGTCCGGTTCGACCAGATTCTGTGCCCCACAGATCATGACCAGCAGCCCGACGGGCACAAAAAACAGGGATGAGACCAGGACCATCTCCGATACACTGTAGGTAAAATGCAGCCCGGTAGAGATGCCGAAGAGCCAGATCAGCAGGGGCAGGACCAGCAGGACGGCACCGACGCCGACCACAATCCGGTCGAACTGCGATCCCCGTGTTCCCTGCGGGGCCATGACCGTTTCAGGGAATTCCAGCGCGTCCTCAGCCGAAAGTCCCAGTCGTTTTTTGAGGTTCTGATCGAGCCAGAAACCGACGCTGAGACAGAGTCCTCCCAGCACAGCGAGTACAATTACCGGAACCATCTGCCAATCCTTGGAGATCGACATCATCGCAGGTATGATTCCCGTCGCTTCAGCCCAGTTCCAGAGCACCAGCAGCACCCAGATTCCGATCCCCATGACGGTAAACAGCCAGGCATCGCGTTGCTGCATCGCATTGAACTGGCCGGGTTCCAGTGACTGGTAAAAACGCCAGAGTTGATAGACGGCGAATCCGCTGACGCCGATCAATGCGATCAGCGAAGCCAGCAGAACCTGGTACATGTCGGGTTCCACGTTCAGCAGGGAGACCTTCGTACGGACCATTACGGTGAGCACGAATGACAGGAAGAGCGTCAGGTTCAGCGAGGAGAGACAGAGAAACCAGGTCGTCGTCGGAAGCCGCCTTCCTTCAGTTCCCCGCACCAGATAGATGATTGTGGAGAACACCATGATCGCCACCAGCGTGCCGGAGACCTTGACGACTTTGTCCAGCAAATGGACTTCCTCAAGTTGCGAACCGGTTCTCATCAACGAAAAGGCCAGGAAGATTCCGACGCCGACTGCCAGCAGCATCCCCCCGACCAGATTGCCGGGAGTCTTATGCCTGAGTTCCGGTTCCAGGTCCGCGACCGTTTCCACGGGTTGTGGTGTCTGCGGGATATCGATCTTTTGTCGTGGCGCGGGTCGTGCAGCGCGGGGAGGACGTGCCTCCGGTGTGTATCCCGGATGCTGCAGGCGGGCGAGGTGCGTTCCCAGCAGTTCAGCGATTTCGGCTGCGGTCTGAATGCGATGTTCAGGCTGTTTTTCCAGCAGGCATTCGATGATTTCGATCAACCACTCGGGGATCTCTTCGTTGACTTCCTGAATCGGTCGGGGTGTGTCATCACAGACGCGACGGACGACGGCGGCCAGGTTACTGGCCCGGAAGGGAGAGCGGCCGGTACACATGGCATACATGACCGCGCCCAGGCTGAAGAGATCGCTGCGCTGATCGACGCGGTCTCCCGAGGCCTGCTCGGGGGACATGTACTGCGGAGTGCCTGAGACTTCGCCCGTCCTCGTGATCGTGACATCATCGACGGCGCGGGCCAGACCGAAATCGGTAATCTTGACCCGTTCGACTCCATTTTCCAGAAGTATGTTTGCGGGTTTGATATCGCGGTGAATCAATCCCTGTTTGTGAGCGGCGGCGAGCCCCTCGGCAATCTGATTGCCAATGCGGAGTATTTCGGTGACTTTGAGTGAACCGACTTTGTCCAGTTTTTCCTGGAGCGACTGTCCTACCACGTATTCCATCACCAGGTAAGGGAGCGTCGCTTCGTCAACGGCATGAATGGTGACGATATGCGGATGGCTGACTGCAGCGGCGGCCTGTGCTTCCCGCAGGAAGCGTTTGCGGGCATTGGGATTAACGGCCAGGAGGGGGGACATCACCTTGATGGCGACGATCCGATTGAGTTTGGGATCCAGGGCCCGAAAGACGATGCCCATCCCCCCTGCCCGATGACTTCCTGAACCTGGTAGTCTCCCAGGGTCCCTAACAGGTTCGGGTCGTCGGAAGGGGTAAGAAAATCGAGTGACAGCGGCTCTGCTGTGCCGGAACCGACGGGGGACTTTTCCAGGAAGCTGCCCGCGTCGTCATAGGCCAGGAGCAATGCTTCCACACGACGACGCTGTTCGAGATCTTCGCCGCAGGTTTCATCCAGAAACTGTGCCCGTTCTGCCGGGGTCTTCTTTTCGAGTGCCGCCAGGAAGAGGCCCTCAACCGACTGCGGGTTCACATTCTCGCGCGTGGGTTCCGGTTCCGGATTGTCAGCAGCAGGATCAGACATGAGACTGTTTTCTGTTAAACCTTACGTCCCGGGAACCACGCCAGTCCCCTTCTATCATTACATGCGACAGCACGGTGCCTGGCGCCTCACCATCACGATCAAAAAACGCGATTTTCATCAGATTTAATGAAAGCGGGCCGACTTACATCGCCCTAAGCTGCTGTAATTAAACGAGTTGATCGGTATCGCCCCGCATCTGGTGATAGAGCCAGGCACGCGAATAAGCCCAATGCCGGGCCGCGGTAGCCCGGGAGATGCCCAGCACATCCGCCGCTTCCTGTTCGCTGAGACCAGCGAAATAGCGGAGCTTCACGAGCTCTGCTTTCTGCGGGTCCTCTTCGGCGAAGAGCGTCAGCGCATCATCGAGGGCCAGCAGATCATCGGGTTGTTCGAGGGCCGGAGCTGAGATTTCAGGGAGATCGACACGCTCGTGGTCACCGCCGTGCTTGAGTCGTTTTTTGCGTCGCGCATTTTCGATTAATATCCGCCGCATCGACTCGGCTGCCGCTGCGAAGAAATGGCCCCGGTGATCCCACTCCTGTTCCGCGGACTGTCCGACCAGCCGCAGATAGGCTTCATGGACCAGGGCGGTTGCGGTCAGGGTCTGGCCGGGTGCTTCGTGCGCGAGCTTCTGTCGCGCCAGTCGCTGGAGTTCGGCATAGACGACAGGCAGCAATTGATCGGTGGCTGCCAGATCTCCAGCTTCCAGGGCCTGTAAGATGTGTGTGATATCCTGCATGCGTTGCGCTCTTACGCGATTAAGATTCATTCGACGGATTAATAGAAATGTTGCTATCTGCCAGTCTAACCTGTGGGACCGCCGATGCAAATCAGAATTGTGTTTCCCAGCAGTGTTGCGATCCGTTAATATGGAAGTGAAATGACAGTCGTTGCCTTCCGGGAAGTCATGTTCCCTCAGAGAAAGTTCCGAAACATGCTGCGTGTTCTCCAAGATTCCGTCTGGTGCCTGCTGATCCTGGGGCTGGTTGCTCAACAGAGTCAGTCAGGGCAGGCAGCCGAGTGGGGAAGTCTATCAGGTAAGTTTGTCTACACCGGCCCGCCTGTGAAACAACAAAAGACTCCGTTCCCGGAGCCTCCGTCACTGGTCGTTGGACCGCAGGGTGGCATCAAGAATATCTTTGTGTATCTCAAAGCACGAAATTTCAAACCGGAACGGATTCACCCTGACTTTCGAAAACTGCCGAACCTGGTGGTGATTGAACATCGAAACCAGCGTTTCGAACCGCATGCTACCGCCCTGTGGCAACCACATCAGAAGCTGGTATTCTCCAATCAATCGCCCCGCGTGCACGTAACTCAATTATTTCCACTCAAAAATCAGCGTCCGGATATAGCTGCCATTGGTCCGGGGCGTAAAGAAACCATTCCGTTTGAATACCCGGAACTACTTCCCATCCAAATCAAATGTGATATTCACCCCTTTGAAACCGGTTACCTGCTGGTTCTAGACCATCCGTACGTGTCTATCTCCGATGAAACGGGGGCATTTCAGATTAAGAATCTGCCTGTCGGGGAATGGGAGTTTCGCGTCTGGCACGAGCAGGCTGGCCATCTGGCTGCCCGGGAAGACTGGCAGAAGGGTCGGATCAAGATCCAGATTAAGCCGGGTGAGAATGACCTGGGTATAATTCAAGTTACTCCCGCGATGCTCAAGCAAAAAGCAACCTATAAGTAACACTCAAAAGCTTCAACCAGTTTGTATTCCTTTTCAAAAGCCCTGCCATGCGATTTTTACTTCCCCTGCTCTGTCTGCTGCTGTTTGCTTCGATTTCAACGGCGGCGGAGAACGGTTCTGCGTTAGAAGCGAAGCCAGCCCCCAAGGCACTCCCCAAGGCAGGAGTGGTTCTGACGTTTGACGACCGGAATATGAATCAGTGGGTCAAACAGATACCGTTATTCCAGAAATACAATGCGCAGGTGACCTTCTTTGTTGACCACTTTCAGACATTGACGCCGCAGCAGATCGATGCGTTGAAACAGCTCAAAGCGGCTGGACATGCGATTGGCTGTCACGGGGCCAGGCATCGCAAGGCGGTCGACTATGTGCGTGCGCATGGCATGGAGCGTTACCTCAAGGATGAAATTGATCCGGCGGTGAAACGGATGACGGACGCCGGCTTTCCGCCGACCTGCTTCGCTTATCCCAGCAGTTCGCGGAATGCCGAGATTGACCAGGCCCTGCTGAAAACGTTCCGACATCTGCGGGGTGGGACCGGTTTAACTGCGGGTCAGCGGATGCGGGATCTGAAATCGATTTATGTGCCGGTTGACCAGATAGCCGACCGCGGTTGTCTGATCGGCACGGGCATCGATTACGCGGGGACGGAGAAGCGGCCCGATTACCTGGTGGAGATCAAAGATGCCCTGGATCATGCGCAGCAGCGGGGTGAGATTGTGATCTTTTATGCGCACAACATCAGTGACAAGGGGCCGGGACATCATCTACAGCCGCGGGTGTTGGAGGCGATTCTGGCACATGCGCAGCAGATCGGGTTGGCTACGCTGACGTATGATGATCTGCCTTGAGGTTGTGAACGTAGTTGAATGGATTTGAGCTCAGCAGGTGAGGTTTGTCTCTCGTCCAGCGTACGCTTACTCTGAGACCTCTTGTTGTCTTTGACAACCTCGAATTTCATTCGAGGCCACCCGGTGATCGTTGTTTTGATTCTTTGGTATGACACTGAATTGCTCGATTAGAGGGTGAGGATTATCTCTCTTACTTAGTGTGCTTGCTCTGAGATTTCCTGTTGCCTGCGGCAATCCCGGATTTTATCCGGGACCACCCTTTTTTCTTTTACTGGTGGTGGATATGCGCTGGTTATTCTTGCTCTGGCTCTGGGTGCGCCGATCGGTATGATTTTCTGGATTTGGGACGGTCGCTGATCGATGTTGTAGTCAGCTCCGTAATTGAACCAGGCCACTGGCTGTTTTCGCGGCTGGCGTTTGAACTGGCGGGAGGACACATGGGTCCTCCCCTACAACTCTTTTTATCTCCAGACATTCGAGGAGTTCGTGATGGATATCGTACCTGCGATCATGATTGATGGTTTTAATTTTGCGAAACGGCGTCGGGGAGTCAAGACAGAATTTTGTCCCAATGTGACCGGATTTTGTCCTGGAGTGTCCGGGAATTTGTCCTGGTCTGGCTTGTTTCTGTCCTGCTGTGCCCTGAGTCAAAAGTGGATTCAGGTAACAGCTGCGGGATGTTTCCGTGAACAGGAAGTGAAAATCGATGGTTTTTCAGGTGGATGTGGGGCACTGGTGCGTTTTGCTGCCTGGTGTCTCTTTCCCGTCTCGCGCGCGAGCCAGATTGGGAACAGGATACGGGGAAGCAGGAGCCGATCAAGGTGAGTTTATTCAGTTGTGGGTGAGGGAAGTTCAGTTGGTTGAGCGGCAAGGTGCCAAGTAGCGTTGCTTAATTCGAAGGGCATAGACCAAAGTCGTTTCAACCGGGGCTAATGCCCTGCGGCTAATTTTTTTAAACAATATGTGGGTCTAACAGGATTCGTGAGGTGGTGTTTGATGGAAGGGATGGGAGAGTTGAATGTGGATTGTCTGTTTGCACTGAGACCTCCTGTTGCCTGCGGCAATCCCGGATTTTATCCGGGAACACCCGGTGGGGCGTGGAATGGGTGCTGTTCCTGTTCGCAACAGCGAAGTCTTGCTCAATTACCGGTGGCTAGCGCCATTCCGCTCAGGAGAAGGAGTGCAAGATGATCGCCCATCATTCCGGATTGCCAGCTCAGCTATTTCGCCTTGGTGTTCAACTCCACTTTGTTGGCCCAGGTGAACCAGTCTTGCGCCATCTGCTGGACGCGTTCGGGGTGCTGATCCGCGAGGTTGTTGGTTTCGCAGCGGTCGGAACTGATGTCGTAGAGCTCCCATTGCTTGACGCCTTTGTCCCAGACCAGCTTCCAGGGCCCCTGTCTGAGTGCGCGGTTGCCGGACCAGTACCAGGCCAGCGAATCGTGCAGTGTTTTATGCTCCCCTGCGAGCAGGCTGAGCATGCTGGTGCCTTCCAGGGGGAGCAGTTCGTGTCCCTGGTAAGACTCGGGGTACTCGGTCTGAGCGATTTCCAGAAAGGTGGGCAGAAGATCGATGATGTGCGCGGGGCTGCGATTGATGCTGTTCGCGGGGACCTTGCCGGGCCACCAGGCGATACAGGGAGTGGAGATGCCCCCTTCGTGAACCCAGGACTTGTATCTGCGGAAGGGAGAATTCTGAGCCCAGCCCCAGGCGGGACCGACGGCAACGTAATCGTCTTTCGGGCCGGGCTGGCGGACGTTGGGATCGCGTCCGCCCGGTTCTTCACTGCAGCCGCCGTTATCGGAAAGGAACACGATCAGTGTATTGTCGAGTTGTCCGGTTTCTTTCAGTGTCTCTTTGATGCGGCCGATGTTCTGATCCATGCAGTCGATCATCGCGGCATAGACGGCCATACGCAGATCTTCGAAATCCTTGTTCGCGGTCTCCCAGTCATAGCTGCGGCTGTCACCTTCGGAGAGCGACCAATTCTCGCCGGCAATACCGAGTTCCTGCAGACGTTCCCAACGATTCTTACGCAGCTGGTTCCAGCCCATTTTGAATTTTCCAACGTACTTCCGGATATCCTCCGGCTTAGCGTGCAGCGGATAGTGGGGCGCGGTGTAACAGAGGTGAATAAAGAACGGTTGCTCATTCTGACTGTAGCTGCGGATCATCCCCAGGGTATGGTCGGTGAAGGCATCGGTGGTGTAATAGCCGTCTTTGAACTCGGTGACGGCTTTGTCGTCGTGGCCGAAACTGCGAATCCCTGCTCGTTTATACGGGGGATCGGAGATGGTCGGGTCGAAAAAGTTACAACAGCCATCAAGCACGCCGTAATACGAGTCGAAGCCACGGAAATAGGGGTGCGTCGTTTTGTCGTAGCGGTCGAGCCAGCCTCCCGGGACTTTGCTCTTGGCGTAACCTTTGGTCTTCATCAGATGCCATTTGCCGCTCAGGCCGGTCTGGTAGCCGGCGACTTTCATCGCTTCGCCCAACGTGACCATGTTCTGCCTGAGGTGTCCCCCTTTACCGAAGCGAGGATACAGGCCGGTCAGAATCGAGGCGCGGGTCGTCGTGCATTTGGCGTTGTTGTAGAACTGGGTGAACCGCATGCCTTCCCGGGCGAGCTGGTTCAGATGAGGCGTATCGACTTCGCCTCCGTAACAACCGATATCCGAAAAGCCCATGTCGTCGCACATGATCAGAATGATATTTGGTCGTTTGGCGGCCTCGACTGCGCCGGCAGAAAACAAGAGTGCCAGCAGCGACAGACAGACGGTGAGATAACGAAGGGAGCGCGGATGGACCATGGAGGCAAGTCTTCTGTTAAAGGAGATAAATCGATCAGATTCAGGATTTATTGTAAGGATCGACGGAAGCAGACTCAACCAGAGATTCAGCGTGCCGGAAAGCCTTCACAAGAAATGCGGGAACCGACGGGTTCCGAATTGATCTGGGTTCTACCACCGGGTACATTTAATAAACCCCATTGCCGAATTCCTTTCTTTCCAGCGCAGCACGGGAACCTGTAAATGCCAGCTTCAAATCAGACACGTCGTGACTTTCTTAAAACCACCGCAGCCGGTACAACCGCTGCTTTGTTCGGAGCCCCTGCGATTCACGCCGATTCCAAAACGGATTCGCGAATCGTGCTTGGTACGGGCGATTATCAATACGAGGTGACCCACGACTGGGCCAGGCTCCCTTCGAAATTCACCTGGCAGACCACACATAACGTGGCCATCGACAGGGATGGCTTCGTCTACGTGATCCATGAAGGACGGGCGGACCAGAAAGATCATCCTTCCATCTTCGTATTTGACCCCAAAGGGAAATTCGTACGTGCCTTCGGTAACCAGTTCCAGGGGGGCGGGCATGGACTGGAAGTCCGCCAGGAAGGGAATGAACAGTTTCTGTACGTGACCGGGTATCAACATCTGAAAACCTTTGCCAAGCTCGATCTCAAAGGGGAAACGGTCTGGCAGAAATACGCACCGATGGTGTCGGGGTTTTATGCTTCCGGGGAAGCGACGCGTCCCGAGAAGGTCTGGGGCCGGGACCGATTTCTGCCGACGAATTTTGCGTTCCATCCGGACGGGGGTTTCTTCCTGGCCGACGGTTACGGGGCGTACCAGATTCATCGCTTCAGTAAAGACGATAAATGGCTGTCCGCATTTGGGGGACAGGGAAAAGAAGACGGTAAGTTCAATCTGCCCCATGGCCTGTGGATCGACGATCGGCCGGGGCGCGAGGCTTCCGTGGTCGTCGCGGATCGGGCGAACGCACGTCTGCAATGGTTCACGCTGGATGGCAAACACCTGGAAACGATGACTGGCTTTATTCTGCCTGCGAATCTCGATACCTATAAAGATCTGTTGCTGGTACCCGACCTGGCGTCGCGCATTACACTGCTGGATGGCAAGAACAAGGTGATCGCACACCTGGGACAGGATCCGGACTGGGCCAAAGCGATGAAGAGTGCCAAGCCACGGATGCGGGAGACTCCCGAAAAATGGCAGACGGGTCGCTTCGTCCATCCGCATGATGCCTGCTTTGATCAGGATGGCAACATCTTTGTTGCAGAATGGGTGGCCACGGGCCGGATCAGTAAACTTAAACACCTTGGATAGTCTGTTAATCAGAGACTCTACTTACAGTAAGCGCACGTTAACTCTCTCCTCGAATTAGAAATCACACCATGATAAAACGTACCCTCCTGCTGTTGACGCTTGTTTTCACTCTCAGTTCCCTCGCGCTGGCGGATGCCGGTTCTCCGCAACCGAAAATCAAGCTCAGTCCGGAAACGGAAAAGAAATGTCTGGCCGTACTGCGTGAAGCGATTCAGAGCGATGAGTTCTGGCCTTCGATGCACGCAGCCGAGGCGCTGACGCTCGCCGGAAAGGGCGCTGAAGTCCGCAAGATTGTGGAGCCGAAGCTGAAGACCGACAAAGACGACCAGCATCGCTGCGGTCTGGCCCGGGAACTGGTGCGGGCGGGAGACCGTTCAAAAGCGGCCATCATGTTTCAGATCCTGACAGGTAAGAATCCTTACGGACACGTGCATGCCTGCGAGTCGCTTTACAAAGTCAACGAACTGGGTGACGGGACGCTGATTCGGGAGGCCATGAAATCCGAGGATCCGAAGAAAGCGATGATGGCCGCAGCCCTGCTCTGTCGCTGGGGGAATCCTGAGGGTTACCAGGTCGTTCGCAAATATCTGGAAGATCCCGATGTCAAACTGGCAAGTATCGCTGCCTGGATCATTGCCCGGGTGGGAGACAAGCAGGATATCCCGGCTCTGAAAGCCAATCTGAAGCGGACCGACGATACGTTTACCCGCTGCTATTTTGAATGCGCCCTGGCGATGCTGGGTGATGCCGAAGGGCTGGCAGCGGTCAAGCGGAACCTCTCCAGTGAGGATGCCGCGGTGAAGACGTACTCGGCCATCTTCGCGGGCGAAGCGGGTGCCAGTAACCTCAAAGACAAGTTGATTAAACAGCTGGATGACGAGACTCTGGATGCACGCGTCAGGGCGGCCCAGGCACTGATCGTGTTGGCAAAAGCTGAGCCACCGAAGGACGAGATTATCGTCACCGACGTGTATGAAGCCTCGAAAGAGTATCCTCGTTACAGTGAAGGATCGATCCTGCCTTTAAACGATGGTTCGCTGCTCTTCGCGACGACACAGTTTATCGGCAGCGGTTCCGATTTCGCGACGGCCCGGATCATTGCGAAAAAGTCGACTGACGGGGGACGCACCTGGAGTAAGCCACGCGTCCTGCAGGAAAATACGGGGAAGAAGAATGTCATGTCGGCCACGCTGCGTTACCTGGCGGGACCCGAGCATGAACAGCGACCGATTGGTCTATTCTACCTGAAAAAGAATACGCTGTCGGATCTGAAAGCGTACCTTAAGATTTCCAATGACAACGGGAAGACGTTTGGCCCGCCGACCGAGATTACGACTCCGCCCGGATATCACGTGATGAACAATGACCGGATTACGATTCTCTCCACTGGACGCTGGCTGGCCCCCGTGGCTTCGACAGCCGACGTACATAAAGAGAATCATTTCGTCTGTACCTGTTTCATTTCAGATGATCAGGGGAAGAACTGGCGACAGTCGAAGGGGAAAGTTGATTACGCCCGACGCGGAGCGATGGAGCCGGAAGTGTTTGAGCTGAAGGACGGCAGAGTGCTGATGATCTTCCGCACGCAGTTCGGGCATATTGGTTCGAGTGTGTCTGGTGACGGTGGTAACACGTGGAGCACACCTGCTTCCTGGGGCGTTCGTGCTCCCGAAGCACCGGCGACCCTGCGACGGGTGCCTTCCACAGGTGATTTAATGCTGATCTGGAACGACAACTACGATCCAAAGGCGAAGAGCCACGGAGGAACACGATCGCCGCTGACTGTTGCCATCAGCGATAATGAGGGGCATTCCTGGAAAATCAAACGGAATCTGGAGACAGAAACCGACCACGGTTATTCGTACATCAGCCTGATCTTTTACCAGGGACGGGCGATTATGAGCTATTACGTCAGCGATCCCGAGCGTAAGATTTCGTCCCGCTTCCGTTCGATTCCACTGGCCTGGTTTTACGAGGAGACAGCTGACTAACGTACCACGGCTTCCCCGTCACTCAGCACCAGTGACGGGGAGCGTGAGTTGCTTACTTACTGCCAAGGCAGTAGAGCATTTCCTGTCGTTTGCCGTCAACTTCTTCAGTCACCCGCATGAAGATGCGACTGTCGACGATGGTGGGGGTCGCGAAGACTTCGGTGCCGAGTTTATTTTCGGAGATCATGACGAACTTATCGGGGTTGGCCCGGAAGATGTAGGTCTCGCCGGCTTCATTGGTGACATAGATTCGCGTGCCAACCATGACGGGTGAGGAACTGAATGTTCCGCCCAGACGGCCTTTCCAGCGTTCTTTGCCGGTTTTGATATCCCAGCAGATGGCGACGCCGTTGTCGGTCACGGAATAGATATAATCGTCTTTCACAAGCATGGAGGGAACGTAGACACGAGTGCTGTTCTCCCAGACGACTTCGCCGGAGCCATCGGCTTTGACGGCGGACATGTGATTTTTGGGGTAACCGCCGCTGGTGAGAATGAGTTCGCCGTTGGAAACGGTTGAGGTGACACATTCGGTGGTCGCCCCGTCGATTTCCCAGAGGATCTTCCCGGTCAGTGGATTCATGCCGGTGACCAGGTTGCAGCCGGTCATCAACAATTGCTCTTTACCGGCGACGTTCAGGATGATCGGCGACGGGTAGTTCGGCGTTTTGGGGCGTTCATTTTTCCAGACGACTTTACCATCGATGCGGTTCAGGCCGGCGATCGCACCGCCGCCTTTGTTGTCGGCGGAGACGATTACCAGCGGTCCGTAAATCGCAGGAGAGGAACCGTAGCCCTGGTGAATGATGTAATCGGTAATCTTCGTCTGCCAGAGCTGTTTGCCGTCGAGTGAGAGCGCCGTGGTGTAAGCGGCGCCGTTGTTGATGAAGTTAATGAAGACCCGCTCGCCGTCACAGGCGATGGTCGAGGAGGCGTGCGTTGATTTCTTATTGCCCTTGGTACTGAGGCCCCCTTTGAAGACGTCCGTCTTCCAGAGTTGTTTGCCTGTCTGGCGATCGTAGCAGAGGACGAACTGTGTTTCCTGTTCGGTATCAGCCGAGGCGAGGAAAACCTGATTGTTATAGACGGTAGGTGAACCATAGCCTCTGCCGGGGACGGCTGATTTCCAGATTACGTTTTCCGTGGCGCTCCATTTCACCGGTGGATTCTGGCTGGCGCTGGCGACGCCATTCCGGTGCAGACCACGCCACCAGGGCCAGTCGCTGGCCTGGAACTGGGGCAGATCAGCGGCGGAGAGAATCGCAGACGGACATAACAACAGCGTCAGACAGACCAGCAGAGTTCGAGACATCAGGATGCTTTCTTCGGGTATGAATGTCGGAGAGACGGAATTGATTCAGCTGAATCGACGGGCAAGAAATCAGTCATTCATTGTAAACCGTCTGAGGCAGACCGCAAGTAAAGTCTGCAGAATCTGAAGTTTGCTGTCTGACACCCCGCCGGTTATCATGAAACGACCATCACTGATGATCAGGTTCTGCCACACTCTTTCAAACCAGGATAACACCATGCGAATCTTCTCCCCTGCTCTCTGGCTGCTGATGCTCTGCTGCGTTGTCTCAACGATTCAAGCCGGTGATCCGAAACTTCCCGAGCAGGATTCGCCGGACTTTCAGATTCAACTGAGCAGAGCCACCAAAGGGTATGATGGGAAGACCTGCTGGGTGCATGCGCGAGCCGGTGCGATTCCCGTTGACGCACCGGGGAACCCGCATAAACTTCCGATCGTTGTGATGACGATGCAGAAGCTGCTGCTGACCGGAAGCGATGTCTTCTACGCGTTGAATTCCATGCGAACCGATAATCTAGGTCAAACCTGGCAGGGGCCGTTCGAACAGAAGAACCTCGGGCGACACGATCTGCCCGATGGAGGCGAGGTCGTCGTCTCCGACTTCTGGCCACAGTGGCATGCCAAATCAAAGACGCTGCTGGGCATCGGTCATACAGTCCGTTATTACAACAACCGCATTGATCACAAGAAAAATATCCGCGTGTCTTCGTATGCGACCTATGATCCTGTCAAAAATGTCTGGTCGGACTGGCAGTCCCTCAAACTTCCGGAGGGCCCTGAGTTTGCCAGCAGCGGTGCCGGTTCGGTTCAGCGATATGATCTTCCCAATGGGGATATCCTGCTGCCGGTCTATTATAAACGACCTGAGAAGAAGCGTTCGGACGTGATGGTCCTCCGCTGTCGCTTTGATGGCAAGACACTGAAATACATTGCACATGGAAATGAGCTCTCGATTGATGTCAAACGGGGCTATGCAGAACCTTCGATCACGAAATTTGGAGACTGGTTTTACCTGACGCTCCGCAATGATGACGCCGCTTATGTCACCCGCAGCAAGGATGGACTGCATTTCGAGCCGCCGCGAAAATGGACGTTTGAAAATGGTACTGACCTGGGCAGTTATAACACGCAAGCGCACTGGGTGACGCACTCTAGTGGTCTGTACCTGGTTTATACGCGACGCGGCGCGAACAACGAACATGTGATACGACATCGGGCTCCATTGTTCATTGGACGTGTCAATCCGGAGAAGATGGCCGTGATTCGTGACTCAGAGTGCATTCTGGTTCCCGAGCGGGGCGCCCGCCTGGGTAATTTCGGCGTAGTCGATGTGAATGAAAATGAAACCTGGGTGATTGTCACCGAATGGATGCAGCGCTTCGGCCCCGACTATGTCATGCCCGTCGACAACAAGTACGGCGCTGATAACAGCGTTTACGTTTCCAAGATTCTGTGGAAGAAGCCGAACCGGTTGATGAAGAAATGATTTAACTCAAGGAAAACGAGAGACGGAAATCGAAATTTACTTGCACCCGAATTCCGGTTTGCTAACTTGGTGAACAGATCCGTATTCGACAGGCACAGCTGATATAGTTCATTATTCGCAGCCGGTAGGGAAACTGCTCACAGTGCTCCCCGGCAGATCGGAAATCCCATGATGATGATCGTGTATGTGGCGTTGGGGGTTGTGTTAGGGTTTGTGCTACTGATCCTGCTGGTCTGGTTCTGGCTGAAATGGAAATTTCGCAATTTCGCTGCCCGATTTGCGGAAGAATTCGCGAGTGCGATGGCTCAAATGGGCGGCATGGCACCGCCGTTACGGATCGATCTGGAACCGATGCAGGAGGCTGACTGGTCTGACGGCGACAAGGCAGATTCGATTACCGAGACGCTGATAGAGCTGGGCTATGAACCGGATGGGCTGTTTGAAGCGTATGCCCCCTTGCAGATTGAGATCCAGGGCTTCAGAAACAGTCAGTCTTCTTCATTTGCGGCATTATATGAAATCAAACAGATGGATCGGCTTTGTCTGGACCTGGTTGCCGATTTATCCGACGGCACTCACATCACGGTCTCGAATGCTGAAGATAAAGGTCTGGATCACCCCCAGTTTTCAAAGCTGATTCGATTAGATCATCTGGACCTCTCAGAACCAGAGCAGGTCCGAGAGATGCATGCGCGTCTCTTAGAAGAGTTGCAGGGAGAGACGACTGTCGATCTCACAGGCCAGAAATTCGAAGACAATTTTGAATCCTTCTGGGCCAGGGAAATGGACTGGCGGATGGAACGGGGGGGCGTGACCACTGAGGAAGTCATTCGCATCTCTGCCAGGAACGGTGAGCCTGAACCGAGTGAAGAAGAGATTGAACTGGCCAAACGCCCCTGGAAGCAGCAGATTGACAATTTCATTACCGACCAGATCCGGAAAGACTATCTCAACAACACGAACATGTCGGGCAAGGAGTGGGAAGAGACTCTTGATCGACTGGTGATTGTCCATGAATATTCAGAAGCGTCTCACCTGATCGATACACTCACAGACACCATCTGCTATGAAAGTGATCTCGATGATGAAGATGACGACGATGAAGAGGACCCGTACCTCAAAGCGGAACAGGAATTGAATCAAATCTTTCGGTCTGAAGTATGCGTGATGAATGCCTTCCACCGGGCCCTGGATTTGTTACCCCCCGATCGAAAATACACACTGCAGACAACAACCGAGTCTCCCTGGAAAAGCGAGATTTATCTCTCCCCAAAATACTACGATGAGTATTAACACCAGACAGCCCCTTTTACATCAACCCCGCTTGATACATGGTTCTCCTGCGTGGTAGGATGAAGACCTGCGATTTGCGTCCGTACTCGAAATCAAAACCCCGTCTGAGGAGATTCGTTATGACTCACGTCAATCGTCGCACATTCATAGGTGCTTCCCTGGCTTCAATGAGCCTGGCCTCTCTGAGTCAGGCTGCGGTCTCCGCGAATGAAAAGGTGAATGTCGCCCTGGTAGGATGTGGCGGTCGCGGACGTGGGTTGGGGAACTGGTTTGCGAAACTCCCCGAGAGCAATCTGGTCGCGGTCTGTGATCCCGATCAGAGTCGAAGTGGTCAGATGGCAGAGCAGGCTGAAAAAGCCGGCACAAAGCGACCGCGCCAGGTGGAAGACTTCCGCAGCCTGCTTGAGGGAGACGAGATCGATGCCATCGTGATTGCGACTCCCGACCACTGGCACACTCCTGCGGCGATCATGGCCTGCCAGGCCGGCAA
The DNA here is from genome assembly GCF_009720525.1 of Gimesia benthica. Taxonomy (NCBI): domain Bacteria; kingdom Pseudomonadati; phylum Planctomycetota; class Planctomycetia; order Planctomycetales; family Planctomycetaceae; genus Gimesia; species Gimesia benthica. The sequence continues at coordinate 7,628,953 of NZ_CP043930.1, read as the reverse complement.
AGACGTGTATGTCGAAAAACCCTGTTCGCACAACATTCACGAGGGTCGCCAACTGGTCAATGCTGCCCGGAAATACAAGCGTGTGGTGCAGCACGGAACGAATCTACGGGCGACTCCCGTCTATCAGAAAGCGTGGAAGCAGATCCAGGACGGTGCCATCGGGAAGGTCATGATGGTCAAGGCGATTAACAATCAACGTCGGGCCCTGTATCCGCCACGTCCTGATGAAGCGGTTCCTGAAGGTGTCAATTATGATTTGTGGCTGGGGCCGGCCCAGAAGCGGCCCTTCAATCGCAACTGTTTTCACACCTCGTGGCACTGGAACTGGGATTTCGGCACCGGGGATATCGGTAATGACGGAGTGCATCAGATCGACATCGGTCGCTGGGCGTTGAATCTTAAGGCACCGAATGCGGTTTCCTGCAGTGGTGCGAAGCTGGGTTCCAAAGGAGATGCCCAGGAAACTCCCGACACAATGGTGGTCACCTGGGAGTATGACGATCTGCTCTACGTCTACGAGCAGCGCGACTTCACCCCCTACCGGATGCAGGCCCATCGCCATGACAACGACAACATTATCTACGGTGACAAAGGGTTCATGATGGTTGACCGTTCCGGGTATCGGATTTTCTACAAGCATGAACGCGGCCCGGCATTCGAACAGAAATGGCAGGACACGGGAGCTCATTACCAGAACTTCCTCGACTGTGTCAAAAGCCGCAAATCGCAGGAACTGCTGGCGGAGATTGAGGAAGGCCACTATTCAGCGATGCTCAGCCACCTGGGGAATATCGCGTACCGCACCGGACGCCGGCTGGTCTTTGACCCAAAAACGGAAACCTTCCCGGAAGATAAAGACGCCAATCAGTATTTGACGAGAACTTATCGTGACGGCTATGAACTGCCGCAGGTATGATGCATTAGAGATTACAGCAACGCACATCAGTAGAAAGCAGACACATGGCAGATAAAGCAACAGTCGCGCTCATCATCAGTGAGACGTCGCCTCACCTGGGCGCTTATTTTCCGGCGCTGGCTTCCTCAGAAGACATCAAGGAAATCGTCCTCTCCGACGAAGGCCACAAACACACGGCTCTGGCGAAAGAGAAGCTGGGGGACAAACTGACGCGCGTGTATGACAACCCCAGCCAGCTGTTTGAGAAAGAGAAACCGGACATGGCGCTGGTCACGCTGGAAGCCATCAAGGCTCCAGCAGCGATTGACATGGCGCTGGAACATGGTTGCCACGTGTTCGCAGAAAAGCCGGCCTGCACGAGTATCGATCAGTTCGAAGCCCTGGTTCAGAAAGCGGACAGCAAGCATCTCAACCTGATGCTCGCGCTCGCCAATCGAAGTAATCCGGAAGTCAAAGCGGCCCGCCGCATGATTCGCAAAGGAGTGTTCGGCAAGATCTATGCGATTGAACTCAACTACATTGCCGACCAGACGCGGCTCACGAGCAAAAGCTATCATCAAGGCTGGTTCGCCCAGAAAGACCGGGCTGGCGGAGGGCATCTGATCTGGCTGGGAATTCACTGGCTTGATCTGGGGATGTACCTGACCGACACCAGAATCAGTGCCGTGAACGGGTTTGTCACCAACATCGGCGGTCAGCCGATCGACGTGGAAGACTCTGTGGCATTAAGCCTGAAGTTCCATAAAGGCTTTCTGGGCACGTTGTCGTCAGGCTATTACACCAACCGTGGGAAACAGTCGCTGATCAAGATCTGGGGTTCCAAGGGCTGGCTGGAAATGGATTATTCTACGGGCCGTTACCTGCAGTGGCATCTCAACTCGGACAAGCCGGGAACGATTCATAAATTTGAGGAATCGGTGCAACCACGCGGTTACACGCCTTTCGTGCATTCGGCGATCCGCTCTGTGCTCGACAAGGAACCGCCGCCACTCGACAGCCACGACAGCTTGCAGGTTCTGAGAACGATATACGCAGCCTATCAGGCCTCTGCTACAGGAGAGACGCAACAGATCCCCATCGAGTGAGTGACGCTGTCCAGCCGGTTCAGTCGTAGCTGTGCCCCAGATCATTCGAGCGAACCGTCTTGAGCTTCTCAGCCATCCGCTGCTTGAACTGGGCCACCACCTTTTCATAGCCCGGTTTTTCGGCCAGGTTCGTGTACTGTTTGGGATCTTGTTCCATATCGAACAGTTCGATGCCCCCCGAAGCGTCTTCCCGGTATTGGATATAAGCCCAGCGCTCATCGCGTAGCAGAAAGCCGCGATTGCCTTTATTGCGTGGATCAACACTGAAGGCAGCTTCGCGGACACTCAGTGTGGGGTCATCCAGAAGCGGAGCCAGATTTTTGCCCTGAATGCCTGCAGGTACCTGCAGACCACATAAGCTGCTGATCGTTGGATAAAGGTCGAGCAGTTCGGCGAGTGAATTACAGACGGCGGGTGATTTACCGGGGACGCTGATAATCAATGGTACGGCAGCCGACTCCTCATGCAGGCTGACCTTCGCCCAAAAATCGTGTTCTCCCAGATGGTAACCGTGATCGCTGGTGAAGATCACAATGGTCCGGTCAGCTATCCCTGCCTGCTCCAGGGCATCGAGGACTTTCCCGACCTGACGATCCATGTAGGCAACTGAGGCGAGGTACCCACCGACCGCCTTCTTCTGTCGCCGGATATCCATCTGCATGCCTTTGCTGGTTTTATAATTGATCCCCAGCTTGGGAATATCATCCCAGTCACCGGGTACTTTTTCCGGCAGAACATGTTTGCTGTAAGGCTTATACGGCGGAAAGTAAGTCCGGGGCGCGACAAAGGGTACGTGCGGACGCACAAAGCCGATACCAAGGAAAAACGGTTCGTCTTTGTGCTGCTGGATCAGTTCGACAGCCTTGCGGGCAGTTTTTCCGTCGGAATGCACGAGGTCATCCCCGTCCGCTTCCACAACCACGAAAGTATTACCGCCCACGGCCGGCTTTTTGCCGTCTGGGTTATTCTCAAGTGTCTCTCCCTCTCCTGGAGCGGCCCATTCGGGCCCCTGGCTGTTAAAACGTTCGGTCCAGGAAGCCGGATCGTCGGTGCCGTCGTTCCCCTTTTCAATGTCTCCGGGGACTCCCATGTGGTAAATCTTGCTGACACGCGCGGAGTAATAGCCGTTGTTCTTGAAGAGCTGTGCCCAGGTCGGTTTCTCGCCAATGTAGGACCGAGGACTGACATACCCGAATGCTTTGGTCGCATGGGGATAATAACCGGACATGAAAGACGCCCGCGAGGGGCCGCAGTAGGTTGCCTGACAGTACGCGTGGGTGAAGCGTGTTCCCTTAGCCGCGATGCGGTCGATATTCGGTGTCTGGCAGACCTGATTCCCGTAACAGGAGAGTGCCGTCGCAGTCAGGTCGTCGGAAATAATAAACAGCACATTCATCTTCTGCTCGGCTGCAGAAGCTGGAGAACTGTGTGCCAGCAGAAATAAAAGACAGAGCAGTTGTAACGTGCGGGGGAATTTCATCGATGGACACCCGTGGCATGAGGACTAAGTTGCGCAGTTAATCTGAATGATTACAGATTTATTCTACGGTTCCCTGCAGGCAGCCACAACTCTGATCCGAAACACGACAGGACTTATTCGTTGTCGTCATGTTCACTGGCGGGAATCACATCGACAAAAGAGACGCCGACGCGGATCTCATCGAAGTCCGTCGAATAGCGACTGACGATCTTGACCCGTTCGATACGGAGATCGGGGGCCATCAGTCGTAGATCGACCTCGTCCAGTTCAGGAATCTTATTCAGCACGGGGTTCAACCACAGGTCAACCTCTTCCGCTCCGGGACGAAACAGAATTCGACCAACAATCAGAACGGCCTGCCCCGAAAGTACTTCACTGGAAGCAGTATTGATTTCTGTGCCATTGACCTGTCCGGCGGCAGCCCAGTTACCACGAATGGCAGAGGACAGCTTTCCGATCCGCAGGCTCGACTCTTCGTTACCCAGATCGATGTAGGCATAACGTCCGTCGCCTTCATTATCGTAAGACTGGGCCATGAAGCTGAACCAGAGGATTTCACCATCTGCGCCAAAGCCTTTGTCATCAGAGAGTGCATGCGGCACCTGCTGCAGATCGATGTGACGCACCGAGACGGACTGCGAAACCTGGCCGGTCCGATACTGCCCCCCTTTGGTGAGCAGCATATTCCCGTACTGGTCAGAAAAACCGAGCGTGCCGAACAGTCGCATGTCGTTCTTGCCCAGGTTTTTCTTTTTTGTATCGTGTACGATCGAAGCATAGACGGGGCCTTCATCGATCCAGGGCCCTGCCCAGCCGACACCACCATTGAGCCCATTAACGCCTTCGGCCTCTTTGTCCAACAGTTCTTTTTTCGAATAATCGAAGCCTTCGTAGAGGAAGGGCTGTGCCGCCACCCGTGCCATGAGGAAGGTTTTCTTCATGTAATCGGAATCGAAATTGATGGGCTGCTCGAAGGCTTTCTCTTCGTCGTAAGGGATCTGGAAGTCCTTGATGAACAGGACAGCCAGATTGAACGTCGACACGAGTCCAATCCCAATCAGCAGAAACCAGCGCCAGGTCAGCAGCGGATGCCGACGACGTTTCGCGGGGGTGGGCTTCGTCTGCGGCTGAGGTTCGGGTTTGATTTCAATTTCCGACTCAGATGGCAGGATCAGCGGTTCCTGCTTACGAGATTCCAGTTCCCTTGCCTGTCGTTCACCGATGGCCCGTGTCTGAAATCGCTGACGCAGATAGGAGTGCAGAAACACGCGGCGGAAGGCCTGATCAGCATTTTCACTGTCGGTCTTGATCCACTGCTCGAGCTTGTGAGCTTCTTCTTCAGAAAGCTCTTCTCCATCCAGATAGGCGTCGATATTTTCGAGCGCCGTACTCTGTTTGTATTCGCTAAGATCCGACATTCGCTTCACCGGCCGCCCGCTTTTGAACACATTCCATTAACGTCGTACGAATGCGGGAAAGAGTCACACGCACGGAACCGGTTGAGGTGCCCAGTTCTCCGGCAATCTGTTTCGGTTTTAAATCTTCGGCATACCGCAGGCCCAGCAGTCGCCGCGAACGTTCTGTCAGCTGATCCAGGCAGTACTCGAGCAGATCCCGTTCTTCGGTCATCAGCTGTTGTACCCGGGAACAGGCGTCTGCCAGTGCGTCCATTGCTTCCCCCATGAACAGCACCCGGTCTTTACGCTTGCCGCGATAGAAGTCGGCAATTTTTATTTTGGCAATCCACAAGGCCCAGGGAAGAAAGGGCCGCGTGTTATCATACTCGTCGTAACGAATCGCTATTTCTGCTGCGACTTCCTGCAGCAGATCTTCTGCATCACTAAACTGGGGAGTCGAAGCTACAACGAAAGCCATCAAAGAGGGTTGAACTTTAACCCAGTTTCGAGCCAGCTCAGCACGGCTTCGCGCAGTTTCAGTTTGGAGTGAGGTCGTATGTGTCGCATCCATCTTGCAAGTGCGTCTTTTCTTTCTGCAGTAAGTTTTCTTATCTTAAGAATTCAGAATCCCATCATGGAAAACTGTAAGATCTTCTTGCTGGAAATGTTATCGAGTAATTCATCAACGGCAATATTTTATATTGTAGAGAAATCTATTAAGAATGGATGAAGATCAGAAACAAGTTTGGTTCATTAATATAAAAAGTTTTGTTTCTAACGAATTTGATTATTTTTGAAATTCGTTGTTAACGTTTTGCCCCTTTCTGCGATATACAATAAAGGGCAGGTTCCCTTCAGTTTTTAAAACCACATTTCATGGGACATTCAGTGACGGTTAGTTATTGCTGGGCTGATTAGACACGTGGTTTGACGCAGAGCGAAGCCTGTTTTGATGCGTATCAAGCGCCGCCTGATTTCGTTCAAGCGAATTACAGCTCGCCAGATCTCACATTCCGAGATTTCTCCATCCTTCTCTGATCGTTGGAATGTTCTCCCGTTCGAGAATCCTGCTTGAGTCCTTCTCACCCAATCTGGTATAAACATACTTTGATTTGTACCAGGCGCGTCATGAACCACAGGGAAGCGATTTCGCGTCGATGAATGACCTCTCGAGGGAAAAGGGATATTCATGCTGAGATTTCTGAGCGCACAGAGTCAACAATATTCACGAGCTACACGCCGCGATTTTCTGAAACTCGGCACACTCGGTCTGGCAGGACTGACACTCTCAGACTTACTGCGACTGGAAGCACAGGCGGGGATTCAGCACTCTCGCAAAGCGATCATCAATGTGCATCTGGACGGAGGTCCTCCGCACATGGATACCATCGACCTGAAACCCGAAGCCCCCGTTGAGATCCGAGGCGAATTTCAGCCGATCTCTACCAGCGTGCCCGGGATTCAGCTCTGTGAACTGCTACCCCGGATGGCAGCTCAGGCGGATCAGTTTGCGTTCGTGCGTTCTCTGATCGGTTCAGCCGGGGCACATGATGCCTTCCAATGCCAGTCCGGATTCCGCAAAAAAGACATGCAGTCAGTCGGCGGACGTCCCGCGCTGGGATCGGTCGTCTCAAACCTCAAAGGTTCCCCCCGCGACCGTGCACCACTGTTTGTCGATCTCATGCAGGGACGCGGACAGGTAAGGAACAGCGCACGCCCCGGATTCCTGGGCCCCTCGTATCAGCCGTTTCGTCCTGATATCTCAGACCTGTTCGAACGACAGCTGGAAAAAGGGATGCAGAACGAGCTCAAACGCCTGGGTGAAGAGCATCAGGTCAGTCTCAAACTTAATCCCAGTCTCTCGCTGGAACGTCTGGAAAACCGGACAACGTTGCTCTCCGAACTGGACACCATCCGCCGCAAAGTGGATGCGAGTGGAATGATGGACGCCATGGATCGTTTTTCACAACAGGCAGTCAGCATTCTGACTTCAGGACGACTGGCGGATGCACTGGACCTGGAACAGGAAGACCCGGCCATTATGGAAAAGTATAGTCTGGGTGCGTCAGCCAGGAATCAAAAGTTTTATACCAGTGAGGGTCCGGGTGCGACACGAAAATTTCTACTCGCCCGGCGGATGATTGAAGCCGGCGTACGATGCGTGAGCATCTCGATCAGTGATTTCGACACACATTCCAGTAATTTCTCCCGCATGCGGCAGCTGCTTCCGATTGTCGACCATGGGCTCGCCACCCTGGTATCAGACCTGAAAGAAAGAGGCATGCTAGACGATGTCACGATTATCGCCTGGGGTGAGTTTGGTCGAACGCCGCGGATCAACTCCAAAAACGGTGGCCGCGATCACTGGCCGCGCGTCGGCCCCGCAATTCTCGCCGGGGGTGGCATGCGTACTGGTCAGGTTATCGGCGCAACCGATCGCACTGCCAGCGCTGTCACAGATCGTCCAGTGTCATATAAGGACATCTTCACCACGCTGTATCACAACCTGGGCATCGATCCTCATGCCATCACGATTAACGATCCGCATGGGCGCCCTCAATATCTGCTCGACGAGGGAGAGCGTCTTTCCGAACTGGCGTGAGGTTCCTAAGACGACTCAGACAGCTGTCACCGACGCAATCTGCTTGTATCGCGATTCGGCGACCGGTATGATCAAATCAGAAATGTGCCCTCGACTCACATACGCCTACCTGAAATCAGCGGTTCCCCACAGGAGACCTCATCATGCAGAAACAACGTGCTACCCTCTTTGGATCTTTCCTGGCTTTGTGCTTTCTGACCAACGCGATTCAGGCAGCAGACCTGCCTCAATATAAGCCGCTCTTCAACGGAAAAGATCTGACCGGCTGGGTGAATGTGAATACTGACAAAGATACCTGGTATGTCAAAGATGGCATGCTCGTCTGCACGGGACATCCGATTGGCGTGATGCGGACCGATAAACAGTACGAAAATTTTCTCCTGCATATCGAATGGCGGCACATGGAAGCCGGCGGTAATTCGGGGGTCTTCGCCTGGAGTGAAGGGACTGTTCCCGAAGGTCGACGCCTGCCCAAAGGGATGGAAATCCAGATGCTCGAACTCGACTGGGTCAATCAACACAAAATGAAAGACGGCACCCTGCCCCCCATCGCTTACGTACACGGCGAACTGTTCGGGGCCAATGGCCTGATCACCACTCCCGACAATCCCCGAGGGACCCGCAGCAAGTCGATAGAAAACCGCTGCAAAGGCAAAGGGCAATGGAACGTGTACGACGTGGTCTGTGTGGACGGAACCGTCAAGCTGTCTGTAAACGGCAAATTCGTGAACGGCGTGCGCAACGCGTCGATCAAAAAAGGCTACCTCTGCCTGGAATCCGAGGGAGCCGAAATCCAGTTCCGCAACATTCAGATCATGGAACTTCCGCCCGGAGTCACTACCAAAGAACAGACGGCCCCGATCCTGAAATGAACATCTGCTTCGCATGAGTTTCTATCGGAAAATATCAGACTGACCACGAGAGACTGCCAGAGCGTCTCTCGTGGCGATTTCAGCGGCAAAACAGCCCTCTTCCTTAACTAACCTCAGTAATTCAAACGGTTTGGAGCAATTCCCAATCCTTGACGAATGCCTGGGGAGCGAATATAATAAGGGTAAGGTAATCCACTAACCGATGATGTAGCTTACCGGTACGTGTTTTTGCGACCTTTAAAAATGCGAACTCCCTCCTGCTTTTCCTGCCTTAATATGTGATGCCTGGTATGATGACCATCCCTCAATACCGACGCTTTTCCGTATCCGCAATCACGATGTTGATCTGTGGTATGCTCTTGAGTTCTGCTGATGCCTCCGACAAGAAAACGGGGACCGGCGCACAGATTTATCAAAAGTTGTGCATCGAATGCCATGCAAAGAATGGCCAAGGTGTCACGGAAAAAGCCAATCCATTTCAGGGGCAAAAGAGCCTGGCTGAACTGACCATGCTTATTGAAGAGACGATGCCGGAAGAAGATCCGGAGCTCTGTGAGGGTGAGGATGCGAAGCAGGTCGCTCAGTATGTGTTTGACCGCTTCTTTTCCCCGGATGAGCAGGACCAGAGCCAGGCCTCCCGGATTCAGCTCTCGCACATGACGGTCCGCCAGTACTTCTATACCACCGCCGACCTGATGTCTCATTTCCTCGGAAATGCGCGTGTCACGAATAAAGAGAACGGTCTGCGGGCTGAGTATTTCTCTACTCGGAATTTCAAAGGGGACAAACGGGTTGAAAAACGAATCGACCCCGTTGTCAGTTTCCAGTTTGGAGACAAAGCCCCCACGAGAAAATCAAGAACGCCGAAGAGTTCTCCATGAAATGGGAGGGTTCGGTCTACGTGGAAGAGACCGGCGACTATGAATTCATCATCAAAACCGAGAATGGGGCACGGCTCTGGGTCAATGAGCAGGAACCGATCATTGATGAATGGGTCAGCTCTCAGGGACGGGCCAAGGAACATAAAGCGACGATCCGCCTGCTGGGAGGTCGCCCTTACACGCTCCGTCTGCATGTTTTCAAATATAAAGATAAGTCTTCCTCCATCAGCCTGGAGTGGAAACCGCCGCATAAGGCCCAGGAAGTGATTCCGCAACGGCACCTCGTTCCGCAACAGGTGCCGGGAACCTTTATTGTTTCGACCGAGTTCCCGCCGGATGACAGTGTCTCCGGGTATGAACGCGGGGTAGCGGTCTCCAAGTCCTGGGATGACGCAACGACGTCTGCGGCCCTCGAAATCATGACGGGAGTGATCAAGCACCTGGATCGTCTGGCCGGAACCAAACCCGAGGCCAAAGACCGCCGGGATAAAGTCCAGAAGTTCTGTCATCGCTTTGCCGAACTGGCGTTTCGCCGACCTTTGACAACAGAACAGAGAACGTTTTTCGTAGATCAGCACTTTCAGCCTGAGCTGAAAACAGAGCTGGCTGCCAAGCGATCCGTCCTGCTGATTCTGAAATCACCCCGCTTCCTGTATACCGACCGCGAATTCGCACAGCCGGACGATTTCACAATCGCATCCCGTCTCTCTTACGGGTTGTGGGATTCCATGCCGGATCGCCAACTGTATGATGCCGCCAAAGCGGGACGCCTCAACAAGCCGGAACAGATCGCCCAGCAGGCCGAGCGCATGCTGAATGATCCACGGGCCCAGGCCAAGCTGCGCTACTTTTTCCACCACTGGTTACAGCTGGATGAAAAAGAAGAGCTGGCGAAAGATAAAGCCCTGTTCCCGGAATTCGACGATCACGTGGTCGCCGATCTGCGGACTTCGCTGGATATGTTCATCGACGACGTCGTCTGGAACGGATCGTCCGATTATCGTCAGTTGCTGCTGGCCGATTACGTTTACATGAATTCGCGACTGGCCAAAGTATACCAGGTTGAGATGCCGGAAGGAGAATCATTCCAGAAGGTATCTCTCGATAAAGACAAACGGGCCGGCGTGCTGACGCACCCGTACCTGATGGCCAACTTCGCCTACCACAACCTGAGTTCACCGATTCACCGTGGCGTGTTCGTCACGCGACGTCTGCTGGGGCGTTCCCTGAAGCCGCCACCACAGGCCACAGAATTCAAAGACGGCGATTTTCATGCGGGAATGACGACCCGCGAAAAGGTCGCCCAGATCACGAAACCGTCCGCCTGTATGTCGTGCCATAGCATCATTAACCCGCTCGGATTCAGTCTGGAGCACTTTGACGCCATTGGTCGATACAGAAAACAGGAAGTCAAAAAAGACATTAACGCCTCTGCAGAGCTGGTTTCACTCACCGGTGATACCGTCAAGTTTAATGGTGCCCGCGATCTGGCAGAGTATATCTCGCAGGATCAGAACGCCCATGCCGCCTTTGTAGACCAGCTGTTCCATCAGGCTGTCAAACAGCCAATTAATGCCTATGGCGAAAAAATCCGTGACGATTTGACCACCCGATTCGAAAAATCCGGATATAATATTCAACAACTGCTCGTAGAAATCATGAAGGTTGCTGCCCTGCACCAGCCTCAATCCTGAGAAAGAGCCTACCAATGAAATATCAATCCCGCCGCCAGTTCCTCAAAAAACTCGGACTCTCTTCTGCAGTCCTGCCGCTGGTTTCGCATCTGCCCAGCCTTGGTTTTGCCGCCGATGCCGGCATTCGCAAAAAGCGTATGATCGTGATGTTCAGCCCCAACGGTATCGTTCCCAAAACTTACTGGCCCGATGAGACCGGCGATAAGTTCGAGCTCAAGGAAATCATGCAGCCCCTGAAGAAATACCAGGACCAGATGCTGGTGATTAAAGGGGTCGCAGACCGCGTCCGGGGAGACGGCGACAGCCACATGCGTGGCATGAGCTGTCTGTTAACCGGAATCGAATTGCTCCCCGGTAACATCCAGGGGGGATCGCACACTCCGGCCGGCTGGGCCAGCGGACTGTCCATCGACCAGGAACTCAAACGATTCCTGCAAAGCAATAAAGAGACCCGCACCCGTTTCGGTTCGCTGGAATTTGGTGTGAACGTTCCACATCGTGCCGACCCCTGGACCCGTATGGTTTATGCAGGTCCCAACAAACCGGTCGCGCCGATTGACGATCCCTACCTGATGTTTGAAAAGATCTACGGTCAGATGAAAGATCGTAAGAGCCTGGCCAGCATTCTGGACGACGTCCGCGAAGACCTGAAAAAGGTTCGTTCTCAGTTGAGCAGTTCCGACAAGCAGTTGCTCGAAGAGCACGAAAGCTACGTCCGCCAGATGGAACAGGAACTCAAAGCCAGCGCAGAACAGAAACTGGCCGTCAAAGTTCCGGTTCAGGAAGTGGGTATCAAGAACGATAACGACCACATGCCGGTCACCAGTAAAATGCAGATCGACCTGATGGTCAACAGTCTGGCTAACGATATGGCACGCGTCGCAACGCTGCAGTATACGAATTCGGTCGGTCAGGCACGGATGAAGTGGCTGGGGATCGACGATGGTCACCACTCACTGTCCCATAAACCGGACAGCGACGAAGATTCGCAGGAAAAGCTGACCAAGATCAACAAATGGTTCTGCGAGCAGCTCGCTTACCTGGTTGAGAAACTCGACTCGACTCCCGAACCTAACGGCGAGGGAACCCTGCTCGATAACACCACGGTCGTCTGGACCAACGAACTGGGTAAAGGGAACTCCCACACGCTGAACGATGTGCCGCTGGTACTCGTCGGTAAGGGACTTGATTTCAAAATGGGACGTTCATTACAGTTCAAGAACATTCCCCATAACCGTCTGCTGATGTCGCTGGCCCACGGCATGGGTCATCACATCGAGACCTTCGGTAAACCCGACTTCTGCGGTGACGGCATCATTTCTGAACTGACCTGATCGCGTCCGCAGAGAGATAATCAACGAACTCGAGTGAGCACCAGTCTCCGCAGGCTGGTGCTCACTTTTTTTACTCAGTCCTGGTACAACCTGTTGGAAATCGGCCCCGGTACTTTCATTCAACGTGATTGGTCTTTATGATTCGGGTTCAGGCAATACCCTGACGACAATCAATGCACATGAAAGGATACGCGCATGGACCACATCACCCGCCCCCAGGAACAAGACGAATACTACTTTGAGGAAGGGTGCTATATCCTGGAGATGTCTAGCCCGGATGTGGATCCTGAAGTCTCCCTCGCCCGTGCCCGCGTCGAGCCTGGCAAGCGAACCCGGTTCCATCGCCTCAAGGGGACCTTCGAGCGCTACATCATGCTCTCGGGAACAGGACTGGTCGAAGTGGGCGACTACGAACCCACGGAAGTGTATCCTGGCGATGTCGTGCGGATCCCGCCTGACACTGATCAGAGAATCACCAACATTGGTGAAGACGATCTGGTATTTCTCGTCGTCTGTAATCCGCATTTTCTCCGCTCCTGCTACACAGACTCAGAAGATCTCCGCACTTCGGGGTCATAAAATCCTCATATTGCGTAAGGAGTTCCTCTGCAAGTCCTTACATCAAGGTAAGATGTACGCAGATTGCATTTTCTTAACATAATTTACTTGTGCAGTCTCCCCCTTGCGATTTAAAATGCAATTCCTCGGAGCATGCCTCTGCTGTCCCACCTTTTATTCCTTCCCAGTTATATTTCCAAAAGGTTACCAATGTTGAATTACCCGCCGCGTGTCACGCGCAAATCTGGTTTTACGCTCATCGAGCTGCTGGTTGTGATTGCGATTATCGCGATTCTGATCGCCCTGCTCCTGCCCGCCGTGCAACAGGCCCGCGAAGCTGCCCGCCGCAGTCAGTGCAAAAACAACCTGAAACAAATGGGTCTGGCGCTCCACAATTATCACGACGTCTATCTCAAGTTCCCCATCGGGTCCCGTGCCCCCAATGATGGCCCCCACAACTGGCGTTTCGCTCTGCTGCCTTACATGGACCAGGCAAATATTTACGAACTCGCCAAGAACAGCCCCACCAGCGACGTCGATTTCTGGGAAGGCGGAGGGGGCGCATACAACGGCGACACCCTGCTCTTCAAAGACAAAGTCATCACTTCCATTTACATGTGCCCTTCCAGTTCAGACCCGGCCATCAGCTATGCCAATGGCGAACCACAGCAGGGTTCCCAGTCGCATCAGTATGTCGGCATCATGGGTGCTTACCCTGACCCCGCAGCGCGCACGAATGTCTCTTACGAAACTCAGTATAACAGCTTTGCCACTAACACAGGCTGTCTGCTGATCAACGAGTGCAAAGGCATGCGGGACGTGACCGATGGTTCGTCGAACACAATCATCATTGCCGAACAGTCGCGGATCTCAGCCAGTAACCCGGTTTTGAAGCGTTCCGATTACACTTCAGGCTGGGCGGGCACCAGTTATGCCGGTACCGTCACTCAGTGGATTGCCAGCGGAGCCGGACAGCACCGTTTCGGTACCGGAGTGACGTCGGTCTTCCACAGTCCCAATCCGAAATCGACGGGTGCGGAAGCCAATGCCCAATGGGACTGGAACACCCCCTTAACTTCCTACCACACCGGCGGCGTGCATGTGCTGCTCTGCGACGGAGCAACCCGGTTCCTGAGCGACAACGCAGACCTGTTACTGATCCAGAAACTCTGTGTCCGCGATGACGGCCAGACCATCGGCGAGTGGTAAGCCACGACCTCTGGTTCTATTTCTCTATCCCATAGATTTGAACGACGTACGTGATGCGTATCAACTGCGTCACATTTAATTCAGGATTCTCACAATGTATCGTCTATCACTTTTCAGTTACCTGCTGGTCTCTGTGCTGCTGGCTCAGGGTTGTTCGGGAGATCCGAATGTCCGTCCCGCAGTGGAGATCTCAGGATCCGTGACCCTCGATGGAGCGCCGTTGCAGCAGGCCAGCATCCAGTTCACTTCGTCCAAATCCGGCGAAAGTGCGTACGCTAATCTGGATGAGAACGGAAATTATACGGTCTCTTTTCCACAGGCAGATGTCGGCTCTGCATACGAAGTCACCATCAGTCCGCCTATCGTCGAAGAAGAAAACGCGATGGCCCTCGCAGAAAAGCCGCAGGAAAAATCGACCGTAAAGATTCCCGCGAAATACACCAAACGCACCACCAGTGGTCTGATCGCCCAGGTCAATGAACCGGGTGAGAACAAAGCCAACTTTGAGTTGAAGAGTAAGTAAGCAGCTTCAGACCAACACCAGCCTGCAACAGCCATTAATGCACTGTTGCAGGCTGTTTTTTTTAACCTGCCATTTTAATTAAGAACTCTAAGTATCTCCATTTCGTTCTGTAAATCCAGCGGATATACTCGAAGTCTACGGTGATGAAACTTCAAACCCGCAGTTGGCTGTCATTACAAAGGATCCTCACATGAAACCGACTCTCGCCCCCCTCCTGCTCGCCTGCCTTGCTTTGCTGATCCCGGAACGTTCCTATGCGGAACTGCAGGTCGGCGCCACCATCATGGATGTTACCCCTGTGAAACTCCCCGTCCTCGTTAATGGCAGCATGAAGAGCCGCAGCGTCGATAAGGTTTATACCAAAGTCAATGCCCGGGCGATCGTCGTCGCCGATGGCGAAGACCGCCTGGCAATCGTCGTCGTTGACAGTTGCATGATGACGCGTCCGTTTCTGGATGAAGTCAAAAAACTGGCCGCACAGAAAACAAAGATCCCGGCCGACCATATGTTGATCTCCGCCACCCACGCACATTCGGTGCCTTCCAGCATGGGCTGTCTGGGAACCAGTGCCGATCCGGAATACACGCCTTTCCTCCGCGGTAAGCTGGTCGATGCCATCGTTGCAGCCGAAGCAAAACTGGAACCGGCTCAGATTGGCTGGGGGGTTGGGAACGCTGCCAAGTTCACCGCCCTGCGACGCTGGATCAAACGTCCCGATCGCATCAGCAACGACCCGTTCGGCAACCCGACCGTACGGGCCACCATGCATGCTGGTCGGAACTGGGATGATGTCATCGGCGAATCCGGTCCCGAAGATCCTGATCTGTCCCTGATCTCGTTCCAGTCGAAAGACGGGCGTCCGATCGCTTTACTGGCCAACTTTTCCATGCACTACTTTGGTGCCCCTTCACTGAGCGCCGACTACTTTGGTCTCTACTGTAACGGCCTGCAGGAAGAAATCGGTAAGAAACTGCCCAAGGATGCTCCCGAGTTCGTAGCGATCATGTCACACGGCTGTAGTGGTGACATTTATCGCCGCGACTATACCAAGCCGCAGGATCAGTGGTCATTCACCGATGACATCAATGAATACTCCAGCGAGCTCGTCAAACTGACCATGGGCATCTATAAAAACATTACGTATCGCAAAGACGCCGACGTTGAAATGGCCGAGAACCGGATGCAGTTGAACTACCGGGTTCCCGATAAACAGCTGCTCGAATGGTCTCAACGGATTGTCGAAAAAATGGGCGATAAGCTGCCCGAAACACAGGAAGAGATTTACGCTCGCGAACAGATCATGTTGCACGAACGACAGTCAACCGAGGTCGTCACACAGGCACTCCGCATCGGCGACATCGCAATCGCGACCACTCCCAATGAAACCTATGCCCTTTCCGGGCTGAAAGTCAAAGCACAAAGTCCGCTGCCACAGACCATGGTCATTGAACTGGCTAACGGGGGCGACGGTTACATTCCGCCTCCCGAACAGCATCTGCTCGGCGGATACAATACCTGGGCCGCGCGTTCCGCAGGCCTCGAAGTCCTGGCCGAACCTCGTATCGTGGAATCGGATATTGAACTGCTCGAGAAAGTTTCCAATCAGCCCCGCCGCTTCTATGAACAGAGCCGTGGTCCTGCCGTGGAAACGATCCTGGGCTTCAAGCCGTCTGCTTACTGGCGACTGGACGAGTTCAATGGTCCCCGGGCCCGCGATCTCTCTGGCAATCAGCGGGACGGCATTTACGAACCGGCCATCGCTTACTTCCTCGAAGGAGCCCGTTCGAAATCGTTCTGCACGGGAACCGAAACCAACCGGGCCGTTCACTTCGCCGGCAATCGTCTGCAGACTCGTGTGAATGACCTGGGCGATCAGTTTACCGTCTCGCTCTGGATCTGGAACGGAATTCCTCTCGACGCCCGCGACATCAGCGGCTGGATGTTCTCACAGGGACCGAACCACGGTCTGGCCGCTTACGGTGATCACCTCGGCCTGGGAGGCAAACAGCATCCCGGCAAGCTGGTCTACATGAACGGTACGGACCGTAAGCTGCACGCTGGCAAAACTGCCGTTGAACGCTGGACGTGGAATCATGTGGCTCTCGTTCGCGATGGTGACAAGTTGACCGTCTACCTGAATGGCAAACCGGAAATCGAACTCGAATCGAAACCGGGGGCATCCGGCGTGCTGCTGGAACAGCTGTTCTTCGGCGGACGGACGGATAATGACTCGAACTGGGAAGGCCGTCTGGATGAAATCGCGGTCTTCGATCGGGCCCTCAATGCAGGTGAAGTCAGTCAGCTGGCAAAATAAACCTGTCTGAAACGCACTATCTATCATCTTCGAAAGCCCGGTCGTACCTGCGATCGGGCTTTTCTATTGGGAATGATCCGTTTTTTATCGCGAATCGACGATCTGACGCGTATGAGAAGAGACCGAGCGCTCGAATTACGGAATCTCTGCCCGATGGGGGGTTCCTGCATATTCACAGCCCGCGCGGGACTATATAATTAAAGGGAGTTCATGTCCTAATCGTCTGATGTAATTGACTTTATCACATTTCCGTTCCAGTGGCTCAACCCATGACTGAACCTGACCTGTCGACAACAGATCGGAGACTGCGCCGCCTGTTTCT
The DNA here is from genome assembly GCF_009720525.1 of Gimesia benthica. NCBI lineage: Bacteria > Pseudomonadati > Planctomycetota > Planctomycetia > Planctomycetales > Planctomycetaceae > Gimesia > Gimesia benthica. The sequence continues at coordinate 7,611,766 of NZ_CP043930.1, read as the reverse complement.
GCTGATCGTCACCGCCAGTTTCGTACTGACGCCTATTGCTGCGCCGGATGTCTGGTGGCAGTTGAGCCGGGGGCAGACAGTGTTGGCCGAGCTGGCAGTTCCGGGGCCAATCCTGGCGGCAGGCAATCCGACAGCGGAAGCAGACTGGCTGGGCGGGTTCCCCTTCTTTATGAGCTGGATGATCGCCGGCTTTTCGGGACTGATGCTGCTCAAGTTCTGCGGCACCTTTCTATTACTCTATCTCCTCATGCGACGGTTTGAGCTTCAACTGCAGTGGGCCGCGTTTGCATTGGCGCTGGTCACGCTGCTGGCCGCGAATGCTGCCTGGCAACCGACGCCCCGCCTCTGGGACTGCTGGTTTCTCTTTCTGACCTGGATTGCTACAGTCCGCTGGAGCCAGTCCCCGACGAAACAGAATGCGGTCCTCGTGCTCATCTCACTGGTGGTGTGGGCCAATCTCGCGCCACTCTGCCTGTTGGGAATTGCTGTGGTCGCGATCGTCCCCTGGTTGACCGGCATGAAGACCGAGCCCACAGTCACCCGCAAGCAGGCTGGTCTGCTCGTTGCCGCATCCGCTTTTGCGCTGATGCTCACCCCACGTGGCTGGTTTACGCTCTCCGATTCACTGACTCAGCTCCTCCCCGGTCTGTTCTACGCCCGAGACCTGCTGGCTACAACGGTCTGGCAGCCGACCTTCGCACAGGGACTGACAGTCGAAACAGCCGGGCTGGGCATTCTCACTCTGGTCACCGTGAGTTATCTCATTTTTTACTCCACCGGCTGGCTGGAGAGTTTTGCATTCCTGATGTTCGCGGTTCCGGCCTGGCTGAATGCCGATGCGGTTCCCCCCTGTGCAATAGGTATCACTCTGCTGCTGGGACGCAGCCTGGTGGCACATCCCTATCCAATCCAGCTGCTCAAAACCAAAGATCTGCTCTCACCCGCTCTGGGTCGCCTGCTACTGGGACTGGGCCTGCTTCTGCTCAGCGGGAAAGCGGCAGCCGGAACGCTGCCCGGTCAGTCACAGCGACTGGGCTGGGGCCTCGCTCCCGAGCTGGATATCACGCTGTTAAACCAGGCGATCGGACCACTCGAATATGAGGGAACGGCCCACTGCATGGATATCACTTCTGCAGGCATGTTGTGCTGGATCAAGGCGGATCACAAAGTTCGCCCCTACCTCACTCACCGACAGGCGCTGAAACAGGGACGCTTATTCGAGGAACTTTCCCTGAACGCGGAACTGTCTGACGGCTGGATGTTACAGAAGCCACGCATGAATGGCGGCTGGGGGGCTGGTGGGTCCGCCTCAAAGATCGGAACTGTCAGCTGCTGCTGGTTCCCAATGGTCAGACGCGGACAATTCGTGCCTTGTTCGACAGTCGCTGGCAGCCAATGTCGGTTGACGCGGCAGTCATTCCCTTTGGCTGGTCGGGTGAATTACTCAGCACGCCGCAGATCATCAAGCTGCTCCCCGTCAAAGAGTTTCTGAATCGCCAGCAGTGGACCTATTCCCCGCCCGATCCGAGTGGCACACCGGACTGTGCTGACTGGTGGGGTATGCTGACCGGCTCTCCCAATCTGAAACCGGCACTGCTGCAGGCGCGAACGTTTCGTGCGATGCAGCTCTATACAGCCGCATTGCGTGTGCTGCATCCACTACTGCAACATTACGACTCTCCTGAAGTCAAACAGGAATTCGAACTCTGTCAGAAAGAACTGGCTTATCAGGAACAGCTCGACACGGGTGCTCCCAGCCAGTTACGCCTGCAAGCCTATCAGCAGACCAGCCCGACAGAAGAATTTCCTCTCGCCCAGGCAGGTCCGGGAATCAAAGGTGACCACAGTCCGCCCGAAAAAGTTTCAGAAACGCTCGCGCGGGCGATTAACGAATACATTCACGGCGACTGTTCCGAAGCCATCGCCGCTTTGACTGCCGATGACAGCGAGAGTCTGTATGCAAAAGCCCAGATTCAGTTGGAAGCCGGCGATCCCGCGAATGCCGCGTCGACCTTTCGTCAGTTAATTGAACAGCATCCCCAGGACCGACTGGTCGTCCCCAGTCAGAACATGTTAGATGCCCTGCAATGATCCAGAAGTACCCGTTTCTCATCCCCCTGTCGATCCTGTTACTGGCCTGCCTGTCAGGTGCCGGCCTGTTTCTTTACGGATCACAGCAGAAAACGGAGTTCGTTCCGCATGTCCGTTCGGTGCATCAGCCGGTCCCATCGCGTTCCTGCTGTGAGTGTCACGACAAATTCTGTCAGCAGTTCGAAGGGGCTCCTCATCTGCGGACTCTCCGCAAAGCTACGGATCCAGGCGTACTCGAAAATTTTGTCGACCGGGAAGTCACCCTCAAAGAGAACGGGCATACCTACCGGTTTTTCAAAGAAGATGATGCGCTGTGGGTCGACTGCGATAGTTATCCGTCACCAGTCCGGATCGACTGGGTCTTCGGTTCCGGCATGCATGCGATGACACCGGTTTCGCTGTTTCCGAATGCACAGGGAGAGTCAGAACTGCTGCAGCACATCGTCTCCTGGTATCCTTCCGGCAAACTGGGAATCACACTCGGCCTGCAGGAACTGGCCCATGAGCAGACCGGCATCAACGCGCTGGGAGAAGTCAGCGATCATGCTAAAACTCAAAACTGCTTTGGCTGTCACGCGGCCTGGCTGGGGGATTCGCCAGGTGAAATCAATTCGGATGCGATCATTCCCGGGGTCTCATGTGTCCGCTGCCACTTGAATGGCGAAGAACACATTAAAGCCGTCGAACGTGGGGATAAAGATCTCAAGTTGACTCAATGGAGTTCACTGACACCTCTGGAGTCGATCAATCGTTGTGGAGAGTGCCATCGTCGCTTCGATCAACTGGAGGCGGATGAAATCCATCCTGCGAATGATCTGCTCTACCGTTTTGCTCCAGTGGGGATGTCCCAGAGCCCCTGTTTCCTGAAACAGACTGACGTCAAACTGGCGGACGGCAAATCGGCCCGTTTTGACTGCACTACCTGTCACAATCCGCATCAGCAGGCCAGCCGCGATCCGGAATATTACCGCCAGATCTGCCTGAACTGTCACAGCGATCTCAAGGATCATGCACCGGTGTGTTCTAAAGAGTCGATGCAAAGCCAGTGTCTGCAATGTCATATGCCGGCAGTGGAAGTCCACGACAACCTCTCCTTCACTGACCACTGGATACGAGTCCGCGAGCGCGACAAAGAACGCTTCCCCGAATTTCAGCTGCAGCAGCCAAAATGATGTTGTCTTGAGACTTGCGAACGACTACGATGAGAAGGAACTAGTACTAAAAAAAGGTTATTTGTGACTGAGAAGCTGTTTTCATTTCTGTGCTCCCTGATGATTCTGGTCTGCCCGTTAAACTGCATGCCAGCCGGCGCAGAATCTACAGACGCCGTCAGCACTGGCTGCTGCAGTCACTGTCAGCCGCCGACGTCTGAAACGCCACTCTCACCAGAGAGTGCCTCTGATGAATGTTGTCAGTGCTTCTGTTTCGGAGCGATCCATGATAAAGCCGATCAACTGGACCTGACGTTGCTGACTTCCGTCTGGGCCATGCCTGTTCTCTCAGAGACAGAATCGCTTGTCTCCGACATTCACTCGGTTCCCCAACCGGTTTCTTCCGCGCCGCCCCCACCTGCCGGTCGTGCGCTGCGCTGTGCGCAGATGTCGTTTCTCTGCTGATCTGCTCCTGAATCAGCACCGCCTGCGTTAATTCCACTTTCATTCACGTATGTCCCGCTGCGCGCTGACTCGATTCGTGTATTGCGCTGCAGATACTTCAAAAGCATCTTTCATGATCCGATTCTCATTAATCCCCTGGGAATACGGCGTACGGAATCTGTTCCGTCGCCCCCTGCGTACCCTGCTCACGCTGACCGGTCTGACGACCGTGATCGTACTGGTGTTTATCGTAGTCGGTTTCATCCGGGGGCTGGAACACAGCCTGTCCGCCAGCGGTGATCCGGATGTAGCTATTCTGTTTTCGCTGGGCATGGGGGAGAATCTGGAATACTCATCCATTCCAATGCGGACGAGTGAACTCGTTTCCGCCAGTGTGGGTGGCATTAAAGAATTTCACGGCCGGAAATACGCGTCTCCCGAATTGTACCTGGGAACACAGATCACCCTGCCCGAACAGGAGCGAACTGCGATGGGGCTGGTGCGCGGTGTAACACCGGCGATACTCCTGGTCCGTCGTAAAGTCGAACTGGAATCGGGTCGCTGGCCCGAACCGGGAGAAGTCCTGATTGGCCAGCTGGTCGCTACCAAGCTGGGACTCTCCCCCGAACAGCTGAGGACCGGCCAGGCAATCGAACTGGAGGGGCGCAGCTGGAAAATCAGCGGTACCTTCTCCGCAGGTGGGTCTGCATTTGAATCAGAGATCTGGTGTCGTCTCGATGAGCTGCAGCAGGCAATGAAACGCCAGGACCTGAGTCTGGTTGCGGTCACCCTGGACTCACCCGATGTTTACCCTGATCTGGATCTGTTCTGCAAAGAACGCCTTGACCTCGAATTACAGTCAGTTCGCGAAGTCTCCTACTATCAGGGTCTGAAAAAAGATTATGGTCCGATTCGGATGCTGGCCTGGCTGATTGTGTTTCTGGTCTCCGGCGCCGGAGTCTTTGCCGGCTTAAATACGTTGTACGGTGCGGTCGTCGGCCGCACCAGTGAATTATCGATGTTGCAGACACTCGGCTTTGTCCGCCGGGCGATTGTGATCAGCCTGATCCAGGAGGGCATCCTGCTCTCGACGGCTGCCAGTCTGATCGCAGCATTGATCGCGGTATTGCTGATCAACGGGGTTGCCGTCCGTTTTACAATGGGCGCGTTCTCGCTGCAGATCGATACGGTCTCACTGCTGATCGGTTCGGGAGTCGGAATTCTGCTGGGTCTCCTGGGAGCAATCCCACCGGCCCTGCGGGCACTGCGACTGCCGATCGTCGATGGTCTCAAATCTGTTTAGTAATGCTTTTAACCTGTTGAATACTCATTTTTAAAGGATTGAATTCAATGAAACGTTTGATGTTTTCCAGCCTGTTCCTCTCCGCTGTCTGTCTTACTGCAGTGGGCTGTGGCCAGTCTTCCACCGAACCAACTGCATCTTCTGATGCGAACTCTGCAGCCGAGTCTGCTACAGAACCGACGGCCGCTGCCTCGGAAATCATTCTGACCAGTGAACCGGCGGGCGCGAAAGAAGTAATTGCGGCCCGCGAGTCATCTAAGGATGAAGAAGAGGTTATCGTGGTGGGACGGATTGGCGGAAGTGAAAATCCCTGGATTGACGGCCGGGCCGCATTTTCCATCGTGGATAATTCACTGAAAGCCTGCAGTGATATTCCCGGCGATGGTTGTGAGAAACCCTGGGACTACTGTTGTGAAACCGACAAGCTGCCCGGTGCAACCGCCCTGGTCAAAGTCGTCGATGCAGACGGCACGCTGATCAAGGAAGATGCCCGCAAGCTGTTGAATCTGAAAGAACTGCAGACGGTTGTCGTCAAAGGGAAAGCCAAACGTGACGACTCCGGTAATCTGACCGTCTTCGCTAACCAGGTTTTTGTACGGAAGTAAATCATGTCTCAGGTTGATTTATCCCAACTGGCCCTGGATCGCAGTGCCCCCCCTCAATTGCGGGGGCACACGCGATTCCGGTTACTCACGCGCTATCTGCTGCCCGGCACCCTGCTGATCGGATTTGCTGCGCTGATCGCCTACGCCTCCCGTGATTTGATCTTTCCTCCCCAACCGGTCACGGTGATGCCGGTGATCGTCTCGCAGGCCCAGGTCCGCAGCGCCGGCACGCCTCTGTTCCAGGCAGCTGGCTGGGTGGAACCGCGGCCGACCCCTATTCGGGTCGCTGCACTGGCTCCCGGTGTGGTGGAAGAGTTACTGGTTGTCGAAGATCAGAAAGTCAAACAGGGGGAACCGATCGCGCGGCTGGTAAGAGTGGACGCCGAGCTGGTATTGAAGAACACCATTGCCACGGAGAAGCTGCGGGAAGCTGAACTGCAGCAGGCCCGCGCCACGTTGAAAGCTGCTGAAGTCCGCCTGTCACAGCCCGTGCATCTGGAAGCGGTACTCAGTTCGGCGCAGGCAGAACTGGCTAAGATCCAGACTCAGTTAAAGAATCTGCCTTTCATGACCCGTAGAGCCAAAGCAGATCTGGAATTCGCGCGGCTGGATTTTGAGCGCAAGAAATCAGCCCGCGGCGCAGTCACACAGCGAAGTATTGACGAATCGAAGACCGAGGTTGAATCGACGACTGCGGCGTATGAAGAGTTGATGGGCCGTAAGGAATCCCTGATCGCGGAACAGAAGGCGCTGCAGGCGCGGTGCCAGGCACTGCAGACGGAGTTGAAACTGCTCACAGCGGAACAGAAAGCCCGGGATGAAGCCCAGGCGCAGGTGGCTGCAGCAGCCGCGCGTCTGGAACAGTCCCAGGTCGCCGTCGACCAGGCGCGACTTGCTTTGGAGCGGATGACGATCCGCGCCCCTGTCGCGGGACGCGTGTATCAGCTTGTAGCACATCCCGGATCCAGTGTCGGAAACATGCTGACTCAGATGACTAAATTCGATGGCAGTACGGTCGTCACCATGTATCGTCCGGAATGGCTGCAGATTCGTGTCGATGTGCGTTTTGAAGACATTCCCAAGGTTTCGTTGAATCAACCGGTTCAGATCGACAATCCAGCACTCAGCGAACCAGTGAGTGGTAGCGTCCTGTTTATCAGTTCGGAAGCGGATATTCAGAAAAATACGCTGCAGGTCAAAGTCAAAATTGATGAACCGACGCCGCTGCTGAAGCCGGAAATGCTGGTGGATGTGACCTTTCTCGCTCCGAAACATGAGCAGACAGAGAAAGATCAGGACCGGGAATCCCGAATTTATGTCCCCAGAAAGATGGTACAACAGAACGCCGCCGGTCAGTCCTATGTCTGGGTTGCAGATCAAAGTCGCCAGATTGCCCGCCAGCAGGTCATTGAAACCAGCCCGCATGCAAATGGCCCGCTACTGGAGGTCACTCAGGGGCTGAATGTATCGAGTCGACTGATTGCCTCCCCGACATCCGATTTGCAGCCAGACGAGCGGATTAGCATCACCGGCGAAACCAATCATGAAGGAAACTGAAAATGCCACTGGTTGAAATTCACAATCTGACCAAACAATATCACAAGGGGGGCGAGACCATCACCCCGCTGGACCAGGTCTCTCTCAACATTGAACAGGGCGAATTTCTTTCGCTGATGGGATCGAGTGGTACCGGAAAATCGACACTGCTAAATCTGATCGCCAGCATCGACCGCCCCGACTCGGGTACGATCATCGTGGATGGTGTTGAGATTACATCATTATCGCGGAGCCGCCTGGCTCACTGGAGAGCCGCCCACCTGGGTTACATTTTCCAGACGCATAATCTGGTTCCCGTTTTGACCGCTTACGAAAATGTCGAACTCCCGCTGCTGCTGCTTCCGCTCTCGCGGAACGAGCGACGCAAACGTGTGGAAGTCGCACTGGAAGCCGTCGACCTGCTGGACCGGGCCGATCATTATCAGCGACAGATGTCAGGCGGACAGGAACAGCGGGTCGGGATTGCCCGGGCGATCGTCAAGCATCCCCTGATTGTCGTGGCTGACGAACCAACGGGGGACCTGGATCCCGAGTCCTCAGAACAGATTCTGAATCTGCTCAAACGTCTGAACCGGGAACTGGATATCACCATGCTGATGGTCACTCACGATGCGGAAGCAGCGACCATCGCAGACCGACAGTTCTATCTGGATCACGGCAAACTGGTACAGCGAAACAACGAGCCAGAGACGGCGCTGGCCGGATCAGGCGTGAGTATTGAGGAGACCCCATGAAACTATTGGGCTATATCGTGAAATCATTGTGGGGGCATCGTTCCCGGACCATGCTGACGGTGGCTGGCTCCGCGGTGGCACTGTTCGTGTTCTGCTTCATTCAGTCCATCCAGGAAGGCATGCGCGATCTCAGATCACGGCAGGAAGCAAATGGCTCATTGATCGTATTCCAGGCCAATAAATTCTGCCCTGCCACGAGTCACCTGCCACAGGATTACGATCAGCAGATTCGTAAATTTAACGGAGTCAAAGACGTCATTCCGATTCAGGTCTTTACCAACAACTGTCGGGCCAGTCTGGACGTGGTTGTATTTTACGGCGTCCCTCCGCACAAACTGCGGACCGCACGGGACTTTGAATTCATCCAGGGAGACTGGAACGAATTTGAGACACATCAGGATGCCGCCGTTGTGGGTCAGGCGGTCGCGGCGCGACGGGGAATTGAAGTCGGAGATAAATTTTCTATCGGCGATCTCTCCGTTAATGTGGCGGGCATCTATCGCTCTAACAACCCAGCTGAAGAGAATTACATCTACAGTCACCTGGAATTCCTGCAGCGGCGACAGGGGGCGTACCTGGTGGGGACCGTGACACAACTGGAAGTCCTCCTGCAACCGGATGCGGATCTGGAAGCGGTCAGTACACGGATTGATGACCTCTACCGGGCCGGGCCCGTGGAAACCAATACCCGCTCCAAAGGGGTGTTCCAGGCGAAGAGCTTGGGGGATCTGTCGCAGTTAATTGAAATGGCGCACTACCTGGGTCTGGCTTGTGTGGGACTGGTACTGGCACTTGTGGCGACGACAACGCTGATGTCGGTCGAAGATCGAATTCAGGAACATGCGGTCCTGCGGACACTCGGTTTTTCGGGCAGTAAGGTCTTCGGCGTGGTGCTGGCGGAAAGTACACTTTTGAGTTTGGCAGGCGGGATTCTGGGAGTCGGGATCGCTTTGATCACTCTCAAACTCAGCAGCCTTTCGGTGGGCGCGGAGGCAGTGACCGTCGCGTTCATCCCCTCATTTCGGCTGGCGGGCATCGGCCTGCTGCTCGCACTGGTCACGGGAATGGGCGCGGGGGTTGTCCCTGCCTGGTATGCCTCACGAACCGAGATTGTTCCGGCCCTGCGAAGCGTTTAACCTGCCTGTTCTCTGAACGTATCAGGTAAGTCCCGGAATGGGTTCGCCTTCGTAGATATAGTGCGGACGGTCGACATCGTCCTGCCAGAAAGCGGTCTGGGGCAGCCCCAGTGCCTTGTAGATGGTCGCTGCGAAGTTTTCCGGTTTCTGCGGCTGATCGATGGGGAAGCCACCGATCTTGTCGGTCTTCCCAACAACGCGGCCCCCTTTGACTCCGCCTCCCGCAAGGAGGATGGACTGGGTCGCCCCCCAGTGATCCCGGCCCGGATTGGCATAAACTTTGGCCAACTGAGAAATCTTAGGGGTACGTCCAAATTCACTGCACATGACAACCAGGGTGTCTTTAAGCTGTCCACTTTCGTGCAGATCATCCAGGAGTGCGGAAACGGCACGGTCGGTGGGAGGCAGAAGTTTATCCTTGAGATGCGGGAAGATATTTCCGTGCGTATCCCAGGATTCGTTATTGCCCAGATTGACCTGCACCAGATTCACGCCCGTCTCAACCAGGCGTCGCGCCATGAGCAGAGACCAGCCAAACGAGTTTTTGCCGTAGCGTTCCTGAATCTTATCGTCTGCACTGGTGACATCCATCGCATAATGTACTTTGTCGTCGTTCAGCAGAGAGATCGCTGCGGTGCGGTAGCGGTCGAAACTTTCAACCTGCCCTGCATTGTCCAGCATCTGACGCTGTGCGCCGAGTTCCTTCAGCAGTTGAATGCGATTACTCATCCGGCTGTGCGTCATCCCCTGCGAGAGTTTGAGGTGCGGAGTTTTGAAGACCCGCTTGTCTGTTCCGCCTCGCTGCTGATGGTCGAATGCGTAATCCGGAAAAGCACCGTAGGACTGCGCGTGGAACGGAGAAGCTTCTATGATCCAGGGATCACGATTGGAACCCATGCGTCCAGCGAACTGTCCGGGAATGACGCGACCGCTGCGATGAACGATTTTATCCGGCAATACGATGGCGGGGGGCAGATTGGTTCGCGAACGGAGTACATCGCCAGCGATGGCGGCAATCGAAGGATGATCGGTAGTCATGGGACGCCCGGGATTGAATCCAGTGGGGATATCCGATCGACCGGTGAGCATGATATGGTGCCCCATCGAATGTTCGTTCGTCCCATGCGACAACGTACGACAGACGGACCAGAGGTGACTGCGTTGGGCGAGCATCGGCAGATGTTCTGAAATCTGCACGCCCGGAGTGCGGGTGGCGATTGGATCGAACTCACCGCGGATCTCCGCGCTCGCATTCGGCTTCATATCAAAACTCTCGTGCTGTGAGAGACCGCCGGAGAGGAAGATGAAGATACAGGACTTTGCAGTACGGTGTTTCGTTCCGCCGGCTGCTTGTGCCCGGAGTGCATCCAGGTGATTGATTCCCATCCCCAGCAGACTCACCGAACCGACTTCGAGTGCGGTCCGACGAGAGATCAGAGGATGGCGGGTGGGACTGTGGGCAGGCATGGTAACTCTCCTGAATCCAAGAGATTGACTCGACAAGCGCAAGCTGATATTCCGGTGTACCTTATATCACATCAATATAATTCAATGTGACAGGCAGTTAAAGTCCAATTGCAACAAAATCATCAACGTTTATATTTATGTTTTCGTATCCTGGAGCACCGTCTCTGAGGTCAAAAATTTTTCGACCCTGAATACCAGCAGATTCGGCTGATCGACGATGAATAAACCGAACTTGCCTCAAATTTTGATTGACGATCGACGATAAGCCTTATATGCTTTGCCCGTGTTGATTCCCTCCCCATTCACCTGGTGGTGGCCGCGTGTGACTCGCTGAAGGAAGTCACTTTTAAGAATCATTGCGTTTTTCTTCTTCAAGACCTGTATAGGAATCCGGGTCTGATTCTCAAGGATGATTGTGGGCTCTTTCTGCGCCCTCAGCTGCGCATGTGATGCGCAAGGAGAAATCAATGAACCAGTATCTCACCGATCGTGAACAGAATATTCTGGACTATATAACTCGTGAAATTGACCGGACCGGAATCTCTCCCTCGGTCCAGCAAATCGCTTCTGAATTCGCCATTCCCTCTCCCAACCGGGTAACCCGTTATCTGAATGCGCTGGAAGGAAAAGGCTGGATCAGCAGTCATGGCAATATCGACGGCGGAATCTCGTTGATCGAGAATGATCGGAACTACCGCCTCTCCCTCTGTGGCGATGTAGAAGAAGGCCGGATCGACTTTAAAAAACGCTTTTAAAGCCGCTCAGCACGCAGGTATTGCTGTCACAAACGGGCATCTTTAGGGGCTCTTCCCGTTTCTCCATTAGAATACGGGTACGAACCAGCGAATTTCTTAATTTTCTTTTGTTTTCAGCCGATTCTTCTATTCAAACGTCTTGTATTGGTTTACGCTTATATGTGAGGTAACCTGTTACAGGTGCAAGCGTTAGTTAGTAGATGGTTTGGATTCACTGAAAGGGAGCATTGATGCTCAGGCTAGAAGATCAGTCAATTCGTTTATGTGACCGTATGCCCCGCCGCTCTTTCATGCAGATTGGTGGCCTGGCAATGGGGGGGCTCTCACTGCCCCAGATTCTGAAAGCACAGGAACAGTCGGGGAAGCGTTCTTCACACAAAGCCGTCATCATGATCTTCCTCGCCGGTGGTCCACCACATCAGGATATGTTCGACCTGAAGCCAGACGCACCGGATGAAGTCCGCGGAGAATTCAAACCGATCGACACCAACGTCCCCGGGATACAGATCAGCGAACTGATGCCCCGCGTCGCCGGTATGATGGATAAGTTTTCGATCATCCGCTCACTGGTTGGCGCAGAAGGTCGCCACGATTCGTTTGAGTGCTGCACCGGTCATCACTTCCGTAGCTCTCAACCTCAGGGAGGCTGGCCCTCTCTAGGATCGGCTCTCTCCCGTGTGGCAGGCCCCGTACACCCAACGGTCCCTCCCTACATTGATTTGTCACATACGATGGCCCACGATCCCTGGAACATCAAAGGTCCCGGCTATCTGGGACTGACGCACGCTCCATTCCGTCCCGATGGACGCGTGATGGAGAACATGACGTTGAATTCAATCAATAAGGGACGGCTGTCCGAACGAACGCGACTGCTGGAAGACCTGGACCGTTTTCGCAGGACCTCCGAAACCGGTCTGACCGACGGCACCTACGATGGCTATACGCAGCAGGCACTGGATGTCCTCTCTTCCTCGCGTCTGGTTGAGGCACTGGATCTGGAACGCGAAGATCCCAAAGTCCGCGCCCGCTATGGTAAAGATGATCCCAAGGTTCTCAGCTACAAACTGGACATGGGATACCAGGCGATCATGTCCCGCTTTCTACTGGCGCGCCGGGCAGTGGAAGCAGGCGCACGCTGCGTCACCTGCAGCTTCGCTCACTTCGACTGGCACGGTAATAACTTTGGTCATGCCCGCAAGGTCGTTCCCCTGCTCGACCAGGGAGTCGCAGCCCTGGTTCAGGATCTGCATGATCGCGGCATGGATAAAGATGTAACCGTATTAGTCTGGGGCGAATTTGGTCGCACGCCCAAGATCAATAAAAACGCCGGCCGTGATCACTGGCCCCGCGTGCACGCCGCCCTGATGGCCGGTGGAGGCATGCAGACCGGCCAGGTAATCGGTTCAACAAACCGACTGGGTGAAGAAGCCGTTGATCGCCCCGTGCATATGCAGGAAGTCTTCGCGACGCTGTATCACAATCTGGGAATCGATGTCGCGTCCACGACAATCGAAGACAACAACGGACGTCCTCAGTACCTGATCGATCAGCAGACTCCGATCCGGGAACTCGTGTGACACATTGAGTCGTTCCGAATGACACTGCATTTCTGATTGTTAAGCATTGGTATAATCCTCCGTCAACTCAAGGACTAAAGTTCGTCGATTCCTGACCGTCCGCGGTTCCGAGTTCCAGGTAGACGCGGGAGCTCATGTTTTCGCTGAGAAAATGAACGGAGCCATCCGCGAAACCGAAATGAGCGCCTCCTTCATGGTCGGAACCGGCTGACTGGTAGAAATTATTGTTAAAGCCCCCCGCAGTGCCCCCGGAAATTCCGGTATCAAACATGGTGGCCACTCCACCTGCCGCCCAACAGTCCTGGCTCGATTTGGGAGCACTGGAACTGTGCAGCTTCTGCAACTCTCCGGCCATGATGGTATTAGAAGTGCCATCGTCGACATCGCGAATCGCGGTATCACTATTCACGGAGAACATACCCAGAAAGGCACCGCTGCCTCCCCCGAACGTGCCGATCAGTGAATCGGTGCGGTGCGTCAGGTGAAAGTAATCACCATCGGCCCAGCCATTTCCACCGCCGATGCAGGTTCCGTAATCGGAGCCTCCTTTGACAAACCGGTTGGAGGGTAGTGTCGAACCCGCTACCGGATTTTCTCCGAGCATGATTCTGTCGTCTACCTTGCGAACCTTACTGCGGCGTGTTGGGCAATAGAACAAAGGAATGTCGTTCTCTGCCAGACTGCGATTCCCCATTACGTTGGTGTTGAAGTTCCATTTATTGTAGAGCGCTGCCTGATCGACATACGGGAGAATCTGGACCATCCAGCTTGTCCCGTGTAAACCCGTGCCGGGAGTTTTTCCAGCATCCCCCCAGACATTGTAAGCACTGGAGGTCGTCGTTGTGGCGATTGCTCCCGGCGGAAACAGACCATGCGTTTCGTGATAATTGTGCAGCGCGAGCGCCAGCTGCTTCATATTGTTTTTACAGGTACTGCGGCGGGCCGCTTCCCGCGCTGGCTGCACCGCCGGCAGTAACAGGGCAATCAGGATTGCAATAATCGCGATCACAACCAGTAGTTCAATCAGAGTAAAGCCCTTTTGGAATTTCCGCTTGTTTGTCATCAACATAACGCCTCCCGCACCAAGGAATAGAAAAAGGAAAATAGAACCACACCACATCTGGTGAGTTAAGAAAAGCAGTTGGATTTTTGAATTAAGAAATGAAAGCTGAAAGGGTCTAACATCAGGCAATCCTTTACCGACCAAGTACACTACTTCTAATAGAACACTATTAGTTGAACAGTAGTGTTTTTATTTAAACAAATAATTTCGAACAATCAAAATATTTACACGAAATTCTCCGTAAAACATTAATCTACAATGACTTACCTACCCTTCGCCACAGCGTTGTTTATTAATGGTTTCTTAAGATTTAGTTAAGGTCACGCTTACCAACTACTTAGGCCGCAGATATTGTTCACTATCCATAATTTTTAATAGAGGAGTCTGCGATAGAAAATCCCGGCCATCAAACAGATTCTTACACTGCATAACCCGCTGGAATATCTCGCCTTATACTTGCATCTCTCTGCTGAATTCCACAGATTCAAAGTCTCGATCAGAAACTGAGGTCTCTGATTTCTAAACTGTCCATTTCACCCGAGTCTGCTGGAATTCAGACTGAAATGCCTACCAGGATGATCTGCAACGCGCAGACGGGTATAATCAGGACATGGAAATTCAACACGGTGGGACTTTTGTGTCTTCACAAAAGTCTCTCAACAGCTGCCGCCAGCAATAAGGAATACTCACACATGCTTTTGCGATTTTTCTCCTGTGCCGCCATCGTCCTATTCAGCACCGCGCTCGCTTCCGCGGAAGACTGGTCTCAATGGCTGGGATCGGACCGCTCCAGTATCTGGGAAGCTGAGGATATCGTTGACTCGTTTCCGCAATCAGGTCTGAAAGTCGAATGGCGTGTGCCTGTCGGCCTGGGCTATAGTGGCCCAGCTGTCGTCGACGACAAAGTCTTTGTGCTGGACTATGTCAAAGATTCAGGCGAGGTGGTCAACAACCCCGGGGGGACTTCCAAGATTGAAGGTAAGGAACGCGTACTTTGCGTTTCTGCTGAGAATGGCAAAACGATCTGGGAATATGACTACAGTTGCCCCTACGATATTTCCTATGCAGCTGGCCCCCGTTGTACTCCCACAGTAGCGGACGGCAAAGTCTATGCTCTCGGAGCAGAAGGGAATTTCACCTGCCTGGACGCCGCCACCGGTAAAGTAGTCTGGAGCAAAGATTTCAAAAAGGAATACCAGTCCAAAACACCGTTCTGGGGACACGCTGCCAGCCCGCTTGTCGATGGTGATGTGGTTTACTGCCTGGTTGGTGGTCCGGGTTCGGTCGCTGTAGCATTTGATAAAAACACCGGCAAAGAACTCTGGCGTGCCCTGGACAACGACGACATCGGTTACTGTCCGCCGACCATGATCACTCATGAAGGTGTCAAACAACTGTTGATCTGGCATCCGAAGTCTCTGAATTCACTGAATCCTGAAACGGGTCAGGTCTTCTGGTCACTTCCTCTTAAACCGCAGTACAACATGTCGGTGACGGTTCCCCGAAAACAGGAAGATTTTCTGTATGTCTCCGGAATTGGCGACGAAGCGGCATGGATCGAACTGAAGGGAAAAGCCAAGCCTAAAATTGCCTGGAAGGGTAAGACCCGCGAAGCACTGTTCTGCTGCAACAGCACACCGTTCATTGTGGGAGACACAATTTACGGCAGTGACATTCAGTCGGGCGACTTTGTCGCAGTCAGCCTTAAAGATGGCAAACGCCTGTGGGCCTCTAAGGAAGTGACTCAGGCTGGTCGTCGGGATCGTCACGCGACCGCCTTTATCGTCAAACACGACGATCATTTCTTTCTGTTTACCGAGAAGGGAGACCTGGTGCTCGCTGACCTGTCGCCCAGCGGATACAAGGAAATCAGCCGCTTCCACGTTCTGGAGCCAACAAATGAAGCCTTCGGGCGTCCCGTCGTCTGGAGCCATCCTGCGTTTGCAAATCAGTCGCTGTTCGCCCGCAATGATAAGGAACTGGTTCGCGTGAGTCTGAAGAAGTAACCCTCTCCGAACTATTTTGTTTAGACGTATTCGCCGTCTGCTGTTTCCTCGAACGGAATTCAGCAGGCGGCTTTTTTATTGGCTTATAGTGAAACTGGTTACATTCACTGTCCATAAACCTGATTACTTCACCTGTCCCGCTGGTACCTTCCAGACCGTCACTCCCAGGTGATAACCTTGATGCAGGGGCGAATTATTCGAATACCAGGCGGTCACAATGTCGCCGTTCTCTTTCTGAACGCTGGAGGGATAGCCACAGTCCCCACCATCGGCAGTGTGGGCCAGGCGCAGGGGACTGCTCCAGGTCTGACCCTCATCGCTGCTGAGTTTGGCACAGACACCACGCTTGCCGTTTACCCGGACACCGTAACTGAGCAATAATCGCCCGTCCTTCAGCCGCAGCAGGTGCCCGTTGATTTCGTTGCGTTCGGTCACCGGCAGCGGTTTCTGCCATGTCGTTCCATTATCGTCGCTGCGAATCAACTCCATCTTGTCCACACGGGCTGCGGCCAGCCATTTGTTATCTCCCAATCGAAACAGGTCGGTCTCATTATGTCGATCTCCGATGATGGAAACCGGCTGCCAGGTCCAGCCGTCGTCTTCACTGCGAAAATGCCATGAACGCCAGCCACTGGTACGCGTGGACTGGGTGGGATCCTTGAATTTTCCCTGATAGCAGGAGACGTGTAAGGCACCATCACTGCCCGCCCAGATATCACCAAAGGGAATATATTCCGACCAGCCGGGCTCGGCAGCTGGAAAGGCATCCCGCTGCTCCCAGGTACGTCCCCCATCCTGGGAACGCAATACCCAGTTAAGCATAATGTCATCGCGAAACGGGGCCTGCTTGGGTCGTTCGGGTTGTTTGTGATTGGTCCAGCCGGAACAGAGCACAACCAGATCGCCGTTGTGGGCGACTCCCGCTGCGTGATTCATCCGCACCGTCCCCGGTTCGTGCCGGGTAATGGTACTACGCTTCTCCCATGAGATGCCATCGGGACTGGCCCAGCAGTCAATGTCCCCTTCCTGCTGTCCGTGACTGGGTTGATTATGGAAAATCACAATGATCGTTCCATCGGGGAGCAACGTCAGATTGGGCCAGGCGCAAACGTTCTTGACGGCGACGACCTGTTTGACGATTTCCGGTTCTGCTGCCGGTTCTGCTGATTTAGAAATGTTGGTACTGAACCAGAATGTCAGAACGATCAGAGTAAATAGCAGGCGGTGACGCATCATCTCTCCCGGGATTTCAGTTGATTGAAGAAAGGCTTTACCAGCCTCGATCGTAATCAATCACACACCGGGATGCACGAAAACTCTGAACGAATTATCGTAAAGCGGGTAATCGATCTTTGAGCTTCGAGAGGAGTGTCGATCCCTCTCCTTCGGGAACCGGATCCTCTGCGCCTGCCCGTAAGGGACAGTTGCGACACATCACCAGAATATAAGCCGAGGGGATGAAATAGAGTGCCAGTAAGGTCGCTCCGCCGACGCCCCCCGCGATCGTAATCGCCAGAGGAGGCCAGAAGCCGCCTCCCGCCAGCACCAGCGGAATGAATCCGGCGACCGTTGTCAGTGAGGTCGCGACGACGTGCCGTGTTGAACGTAGAACGACATCGCGGACGACAACCCGATCCCCTTTTCTGGCCTGTGGATTCGCCCGGAGTTCCGCGAGCACCACGATGGCATCGTTAATCGCAACCCCTGCCAGGCCCATCGAGCCGACGATCGCCATAAAACCGAAGGGGAAGCCGAACAACCAGAGCATACCCAGTCCCAGACCGATCGAAAGGATCCCCACGGCCCCCACCAGTCCTGCGACCCGAAACGAGGAAAACGAGAGCACCAGTGTGGCAACCATCAACACCATCAGCACGCCGACGTTGGCCATCAGATTGCCGACAGCGTCATCTCGCTTGGAAGCTTCTCCGCCCCATTCCAGGCGATAGCCTGGCGGGAGCTCATAGCCGGCCTGCTGCAGTCGTTCCTGAAAATCAGCCAGCACTTTTGCGGGTAGCACACCGGCTTTGATATAAGCCTGCACTTCGTTCATGCGTTCGCCGTTGAAATGGGAAATCGCTGCGATCTCTGACGACATTCTGACATCGGCAATTGCAGTCAGGGGAACATACTGTGCCTGGCCGTCAGGGGTTTTCTTACTGGAGATCAGCTGCAGTGATGCGATATTCTCAAGCGAACCCCGGCGGTCGTGGGGCACGCGAATTCGCACAGGCAGCTCTTCGGTCTCTTCCAGGATGCTGCCCCCCAAAGTCCCTTCGAGGGCCGCATTGAGCTGCCGGGAAATCTCAGCATGGTCCAGGCCCGCGAGCCGTGCCTGTTCTTCATCAATCTTGAGTGTGAGTTTGGGAAGCGGGTCGGCCAACTCCGCTTTGTGATGCAGGACATCAGGTGTCTGACTGAGTATGGTGCGAAGTTCATCGCCACTCTGGCTGAGTTGATGCAGGTCGGGGCCGAACAGCCGGACTTCAATCGGCGCATCAAAGGGGGCCCCTGCTCGAGTTGGCGAACGAGAACCCGCGAATGCGGTACTTTTCGATCCAGTTCCTGCTGCAGTTCGTGAATCAGCTGTCGTCCGCCATGCGCTGAGTTGAGCTGCACCAGTGCCTGGGCGAAATTGGAACTGTTCTCCCGCTTGGCGATGATGTTGTAATAGAACTGAGGGGCACTCTCACCCAGAAACCATTCGATCCCTCTGACCTGGGGATGTTCGAGCACGACCTCACGGATGGCCGCGATGGTCTCCCGCGTCTCTGCAAGAGAAGCATGGGCGCTGAGTTCCAGTTCAATGTTGATCTGATCTCTGTCAGCGGGGGGAAAGAACTGTTCGGGCAAAGAACCAGCCACAATGAAGCCACTCACCGGCAGGATACACCCCAGCCCCACGCCGAGTATCGGTTTGGAAAACAGAAAATCGAGTGATTTCGAATACGCGTTCCGCAATCCCGCATGACTGAAGCCCACCTGCCACCAGTGACCGGTCTCCGGATCTTCTTCAGGATCAGCAAACAGGGCTGCAATCGCGGGGATGACCGTCATCGCAAGGAAGAACGAACTGCAGATCGCCAGAATCACGCTGATCGCAATCGAACCCACAAATTCCCCCGCCGGTCCGGGCATGAGTGCGATTGGCGCAAAAGCCAGAGCGGTGGTCAGGGTAGATCCCAGCAGGGGAACCGCCAGATGCCGGACCGTCGAAATCACAGCATCCTCGGGAGCCATGCGGGCATGTAGCTTGGAACGGACTTCATCGACCACCACAATCGCGTTGTCGATCAATAGCCCCAGTGCGATAATCAGCCCGGTTACCGACATCTGATGAATGGGAATATCAAGCATCCGCAGCCCTGCGAGAACCATGAAGGCTGACAGGGGCAATGCGGTTCCAATCACCAGGGCATTCCGCCAGCCCATCATGAAGACGATCACCACAATTACAGCCAGTCCGCCAAACAGCAGGTTCCAGATCAGACCGCTCAAACGGGCCTCAACGTAGCGGTTCTGGTCGAACAGCATCTGCACCTGCACATCATCGGCAAGAGACTGTTCAAACTCGCGAATGACGTTTTTCGCCTCCTGGCTCCAGTGATCGATGCGCATGCTGTCCCGAACGAACATCCCCAGGGTCACCGCGGGTTTCCCATCAGCGACCACCAGGCTGCTCAAGGGCTGTGCTACCCCTTTGTGGATCGTGGCGATATCTCCCAGCTGAACCGAATGTCCTTCCGAGCCGAACTGCACCGGAGTCCGGGCGATTCGCGCCAGGGAATCGAGTTCCGAATCGACGTCGATCAGCAGATCGCTTTTCTGTCCCCGTAGCAAGCCTGCTGTGAGCTTAGCGTCGGAGGCTTCCACCTGCCGGGCGATTTGCTCAACACTCAATCCAAGCGTCGCCACCCGGTCGGGTTGAATCTCGACCAGAATTTCTTCGTCGGGGTCGCCAAAGGTGTCGATATCTTCGGTGCCGGAAACGGCCCGCAGTCGGTCTTCCAGCTGTTTCGCCGATCGACGGAGTACGGCGTAGTTAACCGGATTTGGATTATCCCAGACCAGCGCTACGATCAGGGCATAAGCTTTGACGTCCATCTCTTCGAAGTCGGGTTCTTTCGCTCCCGAGGGGAACTCGACGCGGGCATCATCGATTTTATCGCGAATCCGCGACCAGACTTCGTCTACCTCGTAGACATCGTCGCGGAGTTCGATGGTAATCGTGGACATTCCCGAGCGGGAGATGGACCGCAGTTCTTTGATTTCGTCAATCTCACGGAGTTCTTCTTCGATTCTTTCAGAGACCAGCGATTCGACGCGCGTGGCATCGGCACCGGGGAAGCGGGTCTGCACCAGAGCCGAGCGTTTGGTGAGCACAGGATCTTCCATACGGGGCAGGATATAGAAGCTCGACAGTCCGGCGACGGCAATCAGGGCCATCAACAGAATCAGTAAGCGGCGGTTACGATAGAATAAGCCTTCCAGCATTTCTGATTTTCCCATTCTGTCCTGAAAGGTTGCAGGCTACGGCTCAACGTGCGCTATGGAACTGGATCAGTGATTCCGTAAATCAGGAATCGGACTTGATCACCACCCGTTGGTTATTCGCCAGTTTATGAATTCCATCTACGACCATCCGGTCTCCTGATTTCAATGTCCCCCGGACGAGGACCCGGTCGCCTTCCGTGTGCAGAACTTCGATCTGCCGTTTCTCCAGAATCAATTCCCCTTCCACTTTCCCCGGTACGACAGCATACGCCGACCAGAGGCCGCGTTCTCCCCGTGCCAGGGCACTGAGTGGCAGCCAGAAGCCCCGCATTTCCACAGGCTCTTCCATCGCAAGACGAATCACCTGCCCGGGAATCAACTGCTCGGCTGCCTGTTTATCGAGTGCCAGCACGACTTCACGAGTCCGCGTCACCGGATCGAGTTCGGGCAGGACCGCTTTCAGAGTTGACTGGTATGTTTTGCCATTGAGTTGTACCTGCTGACGGGCACCACGCTTCAGCCCGGGTGTCATTTCGACCGGCACCCCGATGTGGGCTTCAAGCTGTTGATCTTCTACCAGTCGCAGCAGCGGCGTCTCGGGGGAGATCACGGTCCCTTCATCCGCATAACGTTTCGAGATGCGTCCTGAGAATGGTGCTTTGAGTACCGTGTCTTCCAGATCGATCTGGTTATCTGCCAGTTGAGCATCCAGGTTAGCGACGACCGCTTTCTGAGCAGCCAGCTGCTCCTTGCGTGTCCCTTCCTTCAATTCCGAGAGCTGGCTCTGCGCCGCATCGAGCTGTGCCTGCTGCTGCTGGACATCATACTGCGAAGCTTCATACACAGCCTTGGAGATCGCGTTGCGTTCCAGCAGTTGTTCATTGCGTGCATGATCCGACTGCAGATTTTTCAGCTTGGCTATCAGCTGTCTGACGGTGGCCTCCGCGGCGGCAATGGTCTGGGGACGGGGACCGGCGAGGAGTTCATCCAGCTTGGCCTGAGCCGCATCCCGCTCTGCCTGGAGCTTCTGGCGGACAATCTTCAGGTGACGGGTATCAAGACGGGCCAGGATCATGTCGGCTTTGACCGGATCTCCCTCGTCCACATTGATCTCAATCAACTTGCCACTACGTTCCAGTGAGAGTTCGCTGGTGCGTGCAGCTTCAACTTTACCGGTATAGGTACGTTTCCGCGCAAATGAATCGACGGGCTTCAGCTCTACGACTTCAACGGGAACCCCCTGCTCCTGAGACTGCTGTTTCGCGGTGACTTCTGTGGAGAAGGCCTGCTTATGAAACAACCAGTAACCGCCGGTCAGACAGACCATCAGCGCGAGCATCAAAGGAAGCCTCAGTCGCCTGAACAGGTATGAGGCGAATTGACGATTCGTCAACTTTGGGAGAAAAAAAAGCGTTTCAGACAGAGATCTGCTGGAGTTCATTTCCAAACACCTCCTCGCTGACACGATCAAAGACCGCATCGTAGTCGACGGTAGAACTGAGCGGCTGCCAATCAATTCCATCCAGAAAACGATTGAAATTACGACGCAGCATTTCGAAGGGTGCAGAAATTCCGATTTCATCCAGCGAATTACTGGTGGCGATGATCGAGTAGCCCCCGAAAGAGAGCGACCAGAGACCGAAGACGATTTCTTCGGGTGTTGCGTGGTTATCCAAAACAAGATCGTCCCGGGCGATGGCATCACGAACGATGCCTCCCACAACCCCCATGCAGCGATGTTCACAATTGGCCATAATCTTCCGCCGTTCCTCTGAGGTCTTTTCCCAGATGGAATCAAGCCGAATCGTCTGTTCGACTCGAAAGTGATCGGGGTAGAGTTTCACAAACAGTTCAGCAGCGGTTCCGATGGCGGCAATACGCTCGCGCGAGGTCCCCTGGAAGAGGGACGCCTTTTCAAACATCGCCAGTCGCTTTTCCAGCGTCTGGATCGCGAGGGTGATAATGATCTCTTCTTTGCAGGAGAAGTGATTGTAGATCGTCCCCTTGGAGTACTCGAGCATGCTGGTCAGGCGGTCCATATTCAGACCGTTATAGCCCCCCTCAATGAACATGGGACGGGCGCATTCGAGGATTTTGGCCTCGCGTTCCTGAATTTCACGTTGTTTGCGTTCTCGTGTACTCATAGCGTCCTTATTTTGACGGATCGTCAATATTTGTCAAGATGTCGCAGGAAATTATTCATTTTCCCGGCGTACCTGGGCAGAAAAAGGTTTACCTGCTGCAGTTCACGCGAACATCTATCACACCGATACCATTACTAATTAAGGACTTACAGAACAAGACCCCAAGAAGGCACTCGAAAGACAGATGGAGAAGAATTGAGGGACTTTAGAATGAGAAGACAGCAACAAGCTCTGTTCACTGCGTCAAATCGAGAGCGAAATGGAGCTGTTGGAGAGGCTGGCAGCGAGGGTCAGACGCCCCCCTGCTCCTCTTTCTGCTTTTGGTACTCTTTGAGCTTCCGGTAGAGGGTCCGCTCACCGATGCCCAGCATCTTGGCTGCTTCTTCCCGCTTGCCATCCGCCAGATCGAGGGCCCGCTCAATGTAGTAGCGTTCTACCTCAGAGAAAGGACGGCCAATGAGAAAATCGGCACCGGAACGATCCGAGGTATAGCTGCTGTCTCCATCCGGTCCCGCGACAGGTACGATCTCTTCAGGCAGGTCGTCCAGATCCAAAATGCCATCGGTGTCCAGCACCAGCATTCGCTCGGCGGCATTGCGCAATTGACGGATATTGCCAGGCCAGTCGTATGACATCAGCGCGCGACGGGCGGCCCGCGAAACACCCTCGTAAGGCTTGTCGTACTGGGCGGAAAGCTCTTTCAGGAAATGATCGGTCAGCAGCGGTATGTCCCCCCGCCGCTCCCGCAGTGGGGGCAGTTCGATTTTTACCACTGACAGCCGATAGTACAGATCCTGTCGGAAGGTTCCCTTCTTCACCATTTCGAGCAGATCCGCATTCGTTGCAGCCACCAGACGAACGTTGAGACTGATCTCTTCATTGGTTCCCAGGCGGGCGATCTTACGGTCTTCGAGAACACGCAGCAGTTTGATCTGGGTCTGCATCGGCATTTCGCCGACTTCATCCAGAAAGAGGGTTCCCCCGTTGGCATGCTCGAACTTTCCAATCCGCTTACCGACGGCACCGGTAAAGGCCCCCTGTTCGTGCCCGAAGAGTTCACTCTCCAGAATACTGTCCGGCAATGCCGAGATGTTGAGGGGAACGAAAGGCTTGCTCTTACGCTCGCTGTTCTGATGAATGGCCCGGGCAACGAGTTCTTTCCCGGTTCCGCTCTCGCCTTCAATCAGCACGGTGCTGTTCGTGGAAGCGACATTCTTCAGCTTTTCGACAATCTTATGCATCTGGGGCGTGTTGCCGATCACGCCTTCGAAGCCGAATTTTTCGTCCAGTCGGCGATGCAGTTCTGCATTGCGTCGCATGAGACGGACGCGTGTGGACGCCTTTTCGACCGCGTTGCGGAGTTCGCTGATGTCCAGCGGCTTGGTGAGATAGGTGTAGGCCCCGAGCTGCATCGCAGTCACAGCAGAGTTGATCGAACCGTGCCCGGTCAACACGATGACTTCGGCGTCGGGAAGTTCTTCCTTGGCAGTGCGGAGGATTGAGAGACCATCGACGCCATCCATGCGCAGATCGGTGATCACGATGTCTGCCGTTTCGCGTTCAATCAGCTTGGCGCCCTGCTCCCCTGAGGTGGCGATTTTACACTCACAGCCAACCCGCTCCAGGCTTTCTGCCACCGCCTGGGCATGTGCTTCATCGTCATCAATGATCAGGACACGAATCACGATTGATTCAAGATCAGTTTCCGGGGCGTCTTTCGCGCTCATCGAGCAGACTTTCTGCCTTCTATCAGTTACGAACGTATAATATTGTTATCAGGGTCTGACCGCCGTAGCCATGTTTTCCTGCAGGAAAGAGCACAGCCGGACGGACAGAACACATCTTATTCAAGTCGAAAATGTAATGAAATTGTGCAGGGAATCATTCTTCAGCAAACGGGGAAGGAAATGGTAAACCGCGTCCCGCGACCGGGTTCACTGTCACATTCAATCGTGCCGTGATGGGCATCGACGATCTTTTTGACCGTGGGCAGTCCCAGGCCACTGCCTCCCGCTTTCGTGGAAAAGAAGGCGTCGAACATCCGCGACTTAACCTTTTCATCGATGCCTTTACCGTTATCGATGATATCGAGGTAGACGGTGCCATCCCGATGCGAAGTCTGTAATTCGATCAGACCGCCATCGGGCATTGCCTGAACCACGTTCAGCGCCAGGTTCATCAACACCTGCCGAAACAAAGCGGGATCAATCTGGACCGCAGGCAGGTCCGCGTCGAAGTGCGGGCTGATTTCGATGCCGGCTTCATTGGCCTGAGGGCGGAAGAAGTCGATGAAGTCGCTTACCAGGGAATTCAGGTTGGCGGTAGTCAGTGCCAGCTTGCCTACCCGGGCGAACTGCAGGAAGGCATCCAGGATCTCCTGCAGGTGTTTACATTCCCGCTGCACGCTTTCGACTTTTTTCAGCATGCGATGACGGGAGGGAACATCCAGAGTCTCCAGATCTTCAGTGAGCAGTTCAAGGTTCATGCTCATCGTGGAGAGCGGGTTTTTGATTTCATGCGCCAGGCCGCCGGCCAGCGTTGCGATTTCGGAATACTGGGCTTCCAGCTTTTCCCGTTCTGCAACACTCAGCGGACTCTCGTTGACTGCGGATGGTCTCTGCATGGTTACTTCCCAACCGGACGGACAAAATAGTGGAGCACGATGGTCTGCTGTTCCACTCTTGTATCAGAAACTGCTGTTTCAAAAATAAAACGATGAAGTCATCTCAAATCGAGCTCCTTCATCGTTTTATATTTATCTCAGATCAAAAGAGTGACTGAGCCATTGTCTGTCAGACCTGGAATGACGGGGTTTTCAGCAGTTCAACACTCGCTGGTGTGAGTTTGCTTTGAACCCCGGTCAATTCAGGTGATCGATGGCCCTTACTCTTCTTCCGCTGCAACAGCGTCGCCATTTCCTTCCGCAGCAGCCTGTTCAGCCAGAACGGCTTTGCGGGAGAGTTTGACGCGGTTCTGATCATCAACGGCGATGACCTTCACCTGCAGACGGTCGCCCATTTTACAGATGTCACTGACCGATTTCACGAACCCATCCGACAGTTCGCTGATGTGGCAGAGACCATCTTTACCAGGAGCAATCTCAATGAATGCACCGAATTCTTTGATCGAACTGACCACACCATCGTAAATCCGTCCGACGCGAATCTCTTCGGTCAAAGCTTCGATGTGAGCCAGAGCTTTCTCAACGATTTCTACATTGCCACCAGAGATGGTAACGGTTCCGTCGTCCTGAATGTCGATGGTCGCACCAGTGTCTTCCTGGATCGCACGGATTGTCTTACCACCCGGACCGATGAGCAGACCAATCTTTTCAGGATTGATCTTGGTCTGGTGCAGACGTGGTGCGTAGGCAGAGATTTCTGCCCGAGGACGACGAATGGCGGTAAGCATGGTTCGCAGCAGTTCCAGACGGGCCTTTTTGGCGGCTTCCAGAGTTGCTTTGATAATATCTTCACCAATACCATCATTTTTCAGGTCGAGCTGAATCCCGGTAATCCCTTTCTGGGTACCGGCGACTTTGAAGTCCATATCGCAGAAGTGGTCTTCATCGCCGATGATGTCGGTCAGAACTTTGAAGTCGTCTCCCTGAGTCACCAGGCCGATTGAGATCCCGGCAACAGGCTGACGCAGCGGGACACCAGCGTCCATCAGCGAGAGAGTCGCCGAACAGACAGAGGCCATCGAGCTACTACCGTTGGATTCCAGAATATCGGAGATCACGCGGATGGTGTAAGGGAAGTCTTCTTCGCTGGGCAGTACTGGTGCAACGGAACGTTCTGCCAGACAGCCGTGACCAATTTCACGACGTCCTGGTCCACGAATCGGGCGACATTCACCCACGGAGAACGAAGGGAAGTAGTAGTGCAGCATGAACCGCTGCAGTTCTTCTTCAAACAGACCATCAACCCGCTGCTGGTCACGCGATGTACCCAGGGTAACGGTTGCCATGGACTGAGTTTCGCCACGAGTGAAGACGGCAGAACCATGCACGCGAGGGAGTGTCGATGTCTCACAGGCGACATCCCGCAGCTGATCGGGAGTACGACCGTCAAGACGACGACCGCTCATTGCCAGTTCGCGAACGGCCCGTTGTTCCAGATCATGGAAGGCTTCTTCGAACTGAGCGCGAGTTGCGCCGTCTGCGGTTTCTTTTGCTTCTTCGGGGAAGAACTTTTCTACCAGTTCGTTGTGAATGACTTTGGTGCCTTCACGACGTTCTGCTTTGACCGTGCTCTGCATGGCAGCGGCCAGTTTCTGGTAGATGGGATCATCCAGTTTCGCGATGAAGGGATTTTCCGGAGGTGCTTCGTATTCGAAGGGCTCAACACCGGCCTTTTCACGCAGTTCCAGTTGCAGATCAATGATCTTCTTCAGCTCGGAATGAGCGTGCATGATTGCTGCAGACATCTCGTCTTCAGGAATCTGGCTTCCGAAACCTTCGATCATCAGAACCGATTTGCTTGAGCCGGCAACGATCAGATCCAGGTCGCTTTCAGCGATCTGTTCCCGAGTCGGCAAGGTAATCAGTTCGCCATTGATGCGTCCCAGGCGAACGGCGGCGATTGGTCCCTGGAAGGGAACCGGAGAGAGGCACAGTGCCGCACTGGCCGCGTTGATTGACAGCACGTCAGGATCGTTAAATCCATCGCAGGACATGACGTTAGACATGACCTGCAGTTCATCTTTAAATTCTTTGGGAAACAGGGGACGAATCGGACGATCGGTCAAGCGTGCCGTCAGGATTTCCTTGGTGGTAGGACGTCCTTCCCGTTTCAAAAATCCACCGGGGAACTTGCCTGCAGCAGCAGCCCGTTCCCGATAATCAACTGTCAGAGGGAAAAAGTCAGTTCCCTCTCTTGCAGGGCCCGTCGCCGTTGCGACAAAGACGACAGTTTCACCATACTGAATAAGAACAGACCCTGCGGCCTGCTTCGCTAACTGACCAGTTGTAAGACTAAGTTTCTGTCCGCCAACCTCACATTCAACAACTACTTTCACAATAATTTCCTAATTCTTTTCCGACAAACCGACAAAGATCAGCGAACAACCGAAATTACTTTCGGATATTCAGCCGATCGAGAATTTCCCTATAGCTTTCTGCATTCTTTTTGTGCAAATAATCCAGCAGACCACGGCGGCGGCTGACCATCTGCAGCAGGCCACGACGACTCGCGTGATCTTTCACGTTGGACCGGAGGTGCTCGGTTAAATTTACAATCCGTTCGGTAAGCACAGCAATCTGCACTTCAGCAGATCCGGTATCCCCTTGTTTCGACTGATACTCTTGAATCAATTCTGCTCTTCGTTCCTGAGTGACTGACATTCTTTCACTTAAACCTTTACAACTAACAACTTGACAAACAGAGAAGATCGGGGACTTCCCCATGCAAAGACAGCCACTACGATCCTTGTCTGGACTTTCTGAGACGGGTAATGGCGAGAGAAAACAAAGCTATTACGCTAGCTTTCAGGGTATTTAAGGTACTTAATGTAGCAATTTGAATAGATTATTCAATGGATACGCTAGACGGTTTATAAAAACGTTTCTGAATCAATTTAAACCGTCAGCATACCCTGACAACCGGAAAAGCATACACATAAGCCCACTGCCCCACACAAGAGTCCGCATCACCCTAAGCGGTTTCCTCATCGGAACTTACTTCACGCACCACAATTTCATTCCCTTGAATCTGGGCAATTTCGACCGGTATCCCGACCTGGATATAGGGGCCTTCGCTGATCACATCGATCCAGACTCCATCAATTTCGACCCGTCCTGCGGGTCGTAAAACGGATGTGGTCACCCCCTGCATGCCCACTTTTAACTCCAGTCCGTGGCGCTGGACACTGTCAAAGTTGCCGAGCAGTTCGGGGTCCAGGCGGATCTCGTGACCGCCTGGACGCTGATTGTCGCCCGGCGGTGCGAGAATAATCGAACTCATCAGCCGTGACTCGGGCAGAAACCGATTCAGAATCAACGCCAGCACAATAACCGTCACCAGGGAGGCACTCATGGTGCCGACGGTGTTGGTCATGTTGGTGAAATCAGAACCGGGACGCAGTGTATTGAAATCCCCGAAGGTCTGGCTGGCTAAAATGATCGAAGAGACGATCAGCAACCCTCCGGAAACGCCGAAGATCCCGAAACCGGGAATGACGAAGATCTCCATCAGAATGCAGATCATGCCGATCACGAACAGGACGATCTCGAGGTATCCAGCAGTCCCTCCCAGGAATTTGCTCCAGAAAAACAAGCCGAAACAGACGGCTGACATAATTCCGAACATCCCAGTCAGCGTGTAGAGTTCGAGGTAGATGAACAGGGCTCCCATAAAGAATAGCAGAAAGGTCACCGCTCCCGTGTTAAGGTAAAAAACGAGGGTGTCGACCCAGGTGCGCCCGACCGCTTTCAAGTTGACACCAGCGGCGATTCCCAGGCGCTGCTTGAGTTCATCCATTTCACGTACGGGAGGCTCTGCGAGTTTGAGTTCGTGAGCCCGAACGCCGTTGACGGTCAACAGGTTGCCCTTTTTCGACTCGGGAATCATCGGGCCTTTGATCCATTCCCCGTTCGATTCATGAATTTCGGTATCGGACATGAACCAGAGCTGACCGGTTTTGCTGTTGGTGACTTCAAAGACTTCCAGGTCTTTATCCATCATCGCTTCACAAACCGCCGGCGGCCGGCCTTTCTTTTCTGCGAGATCCCGAATCGTCACTCGAATCGGGCTCAGAATTTTTTCCGGTACGAATTCGAACTGCCCATTTTTATTCTCATGCATGACCCCCGCATCGCCAATCTGCCCGTTGGGTTTGAGAAAAATCTCATCACAGCCCAGGGCAATAATCGCGGCACTGCTCATGGCACGATCGGGGATATAGGCGACAGTACGAACCTTACTGGATTCGAGATCGGCAATGCGGTTTGCCAGATTCATCCCGGAAAGCAGGTATCCACCGCCAGAATCGATTTCAAACACCAGCATATTGGCCCCGGAGTTGACAGCCCGATTGATCTGCCGTTCGATGAACGTTTCCAGAATAGGTGAAATCATCCCGTCGACCTTGATCAACATTACTTTTGGCGCTTCTCCCACCGTCGGATCGTCGCGCAGCTTTTCCCGCGGAATGCCGTAGAATTCGGAAAGATCTCCCCGGGAATGGGCCAGTTGCTGGACCAGCACATCGACGGCCCGGGCTTTGCTGCCCGAAAAAACGCCCAGCGAACCGACTTCTTTGATGGTTTCCACATCGGTGATCACGGCCTGATTGTCCCGCAATCGCTTCAGTTCCTCGGGAGTGACCACCCGCGATTCGACCTGCTTATTCTTACCTTCGCCCTGCTGGATTTTCACTTTCAGGACGGCCTGCTGCGGATCCATCATGCCCAGAGCCAGTGCCCGGCTCAGCTTGGGATTGTGACGTTTTTCCACGATCGAGAGCACAAACTGCTGTTCGTCCCGATCCAGTGCTTTACCGTATCCGATGTCGCCCAGTTCTGCATCGGGGTGCATCACGATTTCATCACAGGCAAGTGCCAGAACCACGTTATTACCTATGACCGTCTCCGGGATCCAGGCAATTGTTTTCAAGCTGGATAATTTAGACGAGGCCAGAAATTTCGCCAGTCCCTGCACCTGGTGAAAGGGGCTCGAACCGGGTGTGATTTTAAGCACCAGATAGCCGGTCTCTCCGGCTTGAGCAGCTTCGTTCTGCAGTGCCAGGGCGGCATTGGTCACGCGTCCGTAGGTGACCTCACCCACGGGACTTTCGATTGACATGAACTGCGCGGGTATCGATGGAGGCCCGTCGGGCTCTGCTTTCTTCGCAGGTGGATCCGCTGGTTTATCGGATTTGGGAGCCTGTTTGGCAGGATCAGCCTGGAGCGCAGAATTTCCGTTAAGCACTAAAAGTCCCAGAATCAAGGCCAGGAACATCTGGTTGACGTGTTTCATGATGTGACTTTCAATCAGGTCTGAACTGCAAAGGCTGAAAACAAAATCGCGTTCTCAGTTGTCGGCCTCAAGATGGGACAGCGCCCCGGCTCTACTACTATAATGAGTTTCGGAAGAGGGGGTGTACTCATTTAACGGTATTTTATCCCACAGGGATCATTTCCTGCACAAAAATTATAGATGATTTTCACATTCGAAATAAGGCCCTGCTTTTCATTCCAGCCCGAACAGAATGAATCTTCACAAATCGTGGCGTTTCTCTATAGACAGATGGGAGACACTTCATGTTCATCGTAAAAGCCTCGATTACGTTCACTGTTGAGAGACGCGCGTGTCTCAACAATCCTGACCTGTGAAACCGTAAGAATTTCGGAGAAAACAGGTTAAATTTTCAGCGGCCACTCCTTACAATACAGGGACGAATCGTATCAGCACCCTAAAGGGCAACCATGTCATTCTACGGCTATCACCCCATCATCGAAAAGTGGTTTCGCAAACGCTTTGCGGGCCCTACCGAACCGCAGCAGCAGGGCTGGCCCTGCATCAACCGGGGTGAGCACACACTGATTTCCGCCCCCACCGGGAGTGGCAAGACATTGACGGCGTTTCTTTCAGTGATCGATCGCATCGTGAAACGCTCACTGGAAGGCGACCTGGATGATGAGACCGTGGTCGTTTACGTCTCCCCGTTACGGGCGCTCTCCAATGACATGCATCGCAACCTGACCGAGCCGCTGGAAGAAATTTCCGCACTGCTCGAAGAAGAAGGCTACCTGTTCACGCCGATTCGCATCGGACTGCGCACCGGCGACACCCCTTCCTCACAGCGGTCTGCGCTAGTCCGGCGTCCGCCCCATATTCTGGTGACGACTCCTGAATCGCTGTACCTGATGCTGACCGGCACTAAAAGCCGGGAGACTTTGAAAACCGTCGAAACTGTAATCGTCGACGAAATCCATGCCCTGCTCCGCGACAAGCGGGGATCGCACTGGTCGTTGACCCTCGAACGACTCGAAACACTGGTCGAGCATCCGTTGCAGCGGATTGGGCTGTCAGCGACGCAGAAGCCACTGGAACGGGTGGCGCAATATCTGGTAGGAAACCGTCCCGAGATTGAGATCACGAGTTCTGCTCCCCCGGCACAGGAGAGTGCTCACCCCGAGCAGACCTGCCGGATTGTGAATATCGGCCACTCCCGCACACTGGATGTGGCGATCCAGGTCCCCCCTTCGGAACTGAGTGCGATCTGCACTCACGAACAATGGGCGGAAGTGCTGGACCAGATCGTCGCGTTGATTGAATCTCATCACAGCACGCTGATCTTTGTCAACACACGGCGTCTGGCCGAACGGATTACCCATCAGCTGACCGAGCGACTGGGAGAAGAAGTCGTCGGCAGCCATCACGGCTCGTTGTCCGCCAAAATCCGGCATCGTACCGAACAGAAGCTGAAAACGGGGGAACTGAAGGCGGTCATCGCCACCGCTTCACTGGAGCTGGGGATCGACGTCGGCTACATCGACCTGGTGGTACAGATTGGTTCGCCACGGGGCATCGCGACCTTCCTGCAGCGGATCGGTCGCTCGGGGCACTCGCTGGGACTGGTGCCCAAAGGACGGATCTTCGCGCTCTCCCGCGATGAATTAATGGAAAGCATGGCCCTGGTTCGGTCGATCAAGCAGGGAATCCTGGATACGGTCCGTATGCCGGAAGCCCCGATCGATATTCTGGCCCAGCAGATCGTGGCGGAAGTCTCCAGCCAGGAATGGAACATCGAGGAGCTGTTTGCGGCAGTTACACGTTCGTATTCCTATCGCAATCTGAAGCGGAACGACTTCGACAGCACGATTCAGTTTCTGAGTGAAGGCATCAGCAGCACAGCCGGCCGCAGTCGCGTCTACTTGCACCACGATCAGGTACAGAAGCGGGTCCGCAGTCGTAAGAATGCGCGGCTCGTCTCCACCATGAACGGCGGTGCGATTCCGGAAATTGCCTCGTACCGTGTCGTCACCGAAGACGATCAGACGGTGGTCGGATCGGTGGACGAAGAATTCGCCGTGGAAAGCATGGCCGGGGACGTCTTCCTGCTGGGCAACACGTCCTGGCAGATCCGCTATGTACGTGGCGGCGATGTGACTGTGGTGGATGCCCACGGTGCGCCGCCGTCAATTCCCTTCTGGTTTGGTGAAGCACCGGGACGTTCGCTGGAGCTATCGACCGAGATCTCGCATCTGCGGGAAGAACTTTCGCAGCGGATTGAAGATCCCGAACAGGCGATTTTATGGCTGACGACCGAATGCAATGTTGATGAATGGGCGGCCAAGCAGACGGTGGAATACATTCAGGCTCAGAAAGCGGCCCTGGGAATGGTGCCCACGCAGAAACGAATTGTCTTCGAGCGGTTCTTTGATGAATCCGGGGGTATGCAGCTGGTGATTCACGCCCCTTTTGGTGGCGACATCAACCGGGCCTGGGGTTATACGATGCGCAAGCGGTTCTGCCGCTCCTACAACTTTGAGCTGCAGGCGACCGCCGACGATAACGGCATCATTCTCTCGCTCGGGCCGCAGCATAGCTTTCCGCTGGAAAGTCTGTTTTCGATGCTCAATACCAGCAACGTGCAACAGCTGTCCGAACAGGCGATTCTGGATCATCCCATGTTCCATGTCCGCTGGCGGTGGAATGTGACGCGCTCCCTGCTCGTCTCCCGCATGCAGAACGGAAAAAAAGTTCCGCCTCCGCTGCAACGGTTTCGCGCCGAAGACCTGCTGACCGCCGTCTTCCCCCGACTGACCGGCTGTCCGGAAAACGAGATCGGCGAGATTGTCCGCCCTGATCATATTCTCGTCGACCAGACACTCTACGACTGCCTTAACGAACAACTCGATATCGACGGACTCAAACAGGTCTTACTGGAAATTGAGCAGGACCAGATCAAGCTGATCCCCCGGGATACCCGGGAGCCGTCCCCCTTTTGTTATGAGCTATTGGATTCCAGCCCGTACACCTTCCTGGACGGGGGCGAAGCCCAGGAACGACGCGCCCGAGCCGTGGCAACGCGGCACACACTGTCTGTGGAAAGTGTGGAAGACCTGGGAAGATTGTCGCCCGAGGCAATCGCGCAGGTCTGCCAGGAAGCGCAGCCCCTGGTTCGCAATGCAGACGAATTCCACGATGTCCTGCTGGGGCGGATTCATCTCCCCATCCACCAGTGTCCCGACTGGGCCGACTGGTATCGGGAACTCGAAGCCACAGGACGCGCGACGACTCTCACACGTGCGACTGACGATACAATTCCAAGTTGGGTAGCGACCGAACGACTGCCCGCGGCCCTGGCTGCTTTCCCCGATTCCACACATGCACCGGCAGTCGAAGTTCCTGCAGGCGTGCAGCAGGAATGGGAGTCGACCGAGGCCCGCACGGCCATCATTCGAGGACTGCTGGATACCTGCGGTCCCCTGTCGGTGGCGGAGCTTGCGGACCTGGCTGGCATGACCGAATCGCAAACCGAAGCGGCCCTGTATGCACTCGAAGGCGAAGGCTCTGCCATGCAGGGTTACTTTCGCGTGAAAGATCCAAACTGGGATCAGAGTGTAGATGAGGGTCAGGAGCAAGCGGAAGTTAAAGAGTCAGACAACGTCGTCCCGCCCAAAGAATGGTGTCATCGCCGGCTGCTGTCCCGCATTCATCGTCTGACGCTGCAGGGACTAAGGGCCCAGGTACAGCCTGTTGATCCCAGTGTGTTTATTCGTTATCTCACGCATCATCATGGACTGGCTGGCGGCGAGAAACGGACCGGCACGAATGGTCTGTTCGAAGTACTCTCGATGCTGCAGGGGATCGACATCCCGGCGATCTGCTGGGAACGGGATATCCTGCCGGCACGTCTTTCGAATTATCAGAGCAGTCAGTTGGACGAACTCTGTTTCACCGGTGAGATTGGCTGGGGGCGACTCTATCCTCCCAAGCGCAACCCGGATCAGGGGAAACCGATGACCGGCATCACCCGCAATGCGCCGGTGTCGTTCTTTCTCCGCGAGGATATTCCCTGGCTAACCTGTTTCAACCCGGTGCAGTCAGAGAGCGAATCAGAAGAATCCTGCCTGAGCAGCCCGGCACAGGAAGTACAGGAACTGTTGACTCAGCGGGGCGCCCTGTTTGCCACCGATCTGATGACAGCGACCGAGTCACTCCCCTCGCAGATTGCTGATTCATTAGGCGAACTGATTGCCCGCGGACTGGTCACTTCAGACAGTTTTTCCGGTATGCGACAGTTTACACAGGACCGCTCTACACAGAAGCGGCGTTCCTCACGGAAATCGCGGATCGGTCTGGTCCGCAAACGTTCGACTCCCAACAACACCGGACGCTGGTCCAGTTGGCGACGCGAGCCCGAGGAACCAATTGAAGAACGGGGACTTAAGCATTACGAAAATGTCGAACAGTGGGCGTGGCAGCTGCTCAGGCGGTGGGGCGTGGTATTCCGCGACCTGCTGATTAGGGAGCCCGGTGCGCCGCGGTGGTTTGAACTGCTGCAGATCTTTCGTCGGCTGGAAGCCCGCGGTGAAATCCGCGGGGGTCGCTTTGTGACGGGCGTTGCCGGCGAGCAGTTTGCCATGTCGGGTACGATTCAGGAACTGAGAAAGTTACGGGACGATTCGGGCAGCGACGAACTCACGATCCTGTCCGCAGCCGACCCGCTGAACCTGGTGGGCATTCTGACCAAAGACGCACGCGTTCCCAGCACGGCTCACAATCGCCTTGCTTACTGGAACGGAAACCTGATCGCCTACTCGAAGAGCGAAGAACTGTTCCTGGTAACCAAAGTCAACGACAAAATTAAACGGGAACTCGTGCTCGGCTTCGGGCTCCCCCTGCCCGCAGGATCCAGTCCGGAACAGAACACGGTCGAAGACGAAACGGACTCCTCAGACGAGTTGCAGACAGTCGAAGCAACAGAAACCGAGAGCCCGGTTGAAGAGTCGATGCCACGAAAATCACCTCGCCCCTCATTTCTCTAAACGCAGGAATGTCCCGGGGATTTAAATACGGAAGAGCGCATGCGGAAATATGTCATCTACTTTGCCCTGATTTACCTGATCACAGGGCTGCTGCTCCCTGCTTCCCTGCCTGTCAGCCTTGTGCGTGCTGCGGAAACAGAGAAACCATCTGCGGTCGACGAACAGTTACAAACAGCATACGAGCACCTGCAGCATGGGCGGTACGCAGAGGCGCGTGAAGTTTATGCAGGGGTTGAGAAGAAGCTGGCTGACGTCTCTCCCCCAACCAGCGATGCGCACTGGAAGCTGATGCAGGGCCTGATGCGGATCGACCTGGAGACCGGTGACACGCCGGCTGCATTCCGTCGCCTGGAAACCGCACTGAAACAGGATCCGCGTCGTGCGGAACTGCAAGCCTGGGCCGCGAAGCTTTATTATGAGGCGGGCCAATATGAAAAGGCCGAAAAGCATGTCGCGATGGCGTTGACTCTGGATGCAGATCAACCGCGGGCGCATCTGATTCAGGCACACCTGCTCACCGAGGCGGGTAAGATTGAAGAAGCCAACGAAGCCTTCCGCTGGTTTGTCCGCTATTATAATCGTGCTCAGCCGGAAGATGCGGAGACGCTGCTGGTCATCGCGGACGGCGCAACGCAGTACGCACGCTGGAACAGCGTTTCACAGATCTTCAATTTCGTGGTCAACACGCTCTGTCCGGATGCCCTCAAAGACGATCCGCTGGTCTGGGAGGCGTCTTTCCTGAGCGGTTCCATCCTGCAGGAAAAGTACAATCGACCACAGTCAGCCGAAGAATTCCAGGCGGCACTGACAACGAATTCCCAGGCCGCGCCGGTTTACGTCGCACTGGCAGAGACCGCGGTTGAAATTCGCGAGTTCGATACCAGCAGCGAACTGCTGGAAAAGGCTCTCAAGATCAACCCGCGACTGCTCTCCGCCCTGTTGCTGAAATGCGATCTCGAGTTGATCAACGGACAGTACGCACAGGCACTGAAAACCGTTGCAGAAGCGGAAAAGGTCAACCCCCGCAGTCAGCTGGTGCTGGCACGGAAGGCGGCCTGCTTTCTGCTGCTGGATGGCGTTCCCACGACCGACGCACTCAAGCCCTTCTTCGACAATTCAGAAACGAAAACAAAACCAGCGGAAAAATCATCCCGGTTTACTCAGCTATTGACTGACCTGCTGGCTGAGAATCCCAAACCGGGCTACTTTCTGTTTGAGCTGGGGAATCTGCTCGAATTCAAACGGCAGTTCGCGTTTGCAGAGTTTGCTTACCTGAAAACCAGGGAACTGATGCCGCAACTTTCCGGTCCTCAGACATCCCTGGGAATGCTCTACATGCAGATGGGCCGGACAGATCTTGCTCAGGAAACCCTCAATGCTGCCTTCCAGGCCGACCCCTATCATGTGCGGGTCAGCAACATGCGCAAGGTTCTGGGCGTGCTGGAGTCTTACGGCTCGATCGTGACCGATCATTTTGTAATCCGCTATGATTCGAAAGCCGATTACATTCTCGGACAGTACATGGCCGACTATCTGGAAGAGATCTACCCGGAGATGGTAGCGCAGTTTGGATACGAACCGCCGGGCAAAACGCAGTTTGAGATCTACCATGACGCCAAAGGGCTCTCGGCCCATCAGTGGTTCAGTGCGCGGATGATCGGCCTGCCCTGGATTCAGACGATTGGAGCATCAACCGGCGCTGTCGTCGCGCTGACTTCTCCAACGGCCATGCAGGAGCCGTTCAACTGGGCCAGCGTTCTGAAACACGAACTGGTGCATGTCTTCACGTTACAGCAGACGAAGTACAAAATCCCGCACTGGTTTACCGAAGCCCTGGCTGTTCGCAGTGAGAATTCAGCTCGACCTCAGAAGTTCAATCAACTGCTGGTTGAACGGGTTCCTAAAAATGAAATCTACAGTCTGGATGAACTGGACGGCGTCTTCGTCCGTCCTAAATCGTCCTCAAACTGGAACTTCGCCTACTGCCAGAGCCTGCTCTGTGCTGACTTCATGGTGGCCGAGTTCGGAAACGACGCGCTGAAAAAGCTGCTGCTCTCCTATCAGGAGCAGGGATCGACGGCGACCGCCATTCAGGATTGCTTCGGGATCAGTCAGGATGAGTTTGAAAAACGTTACCATGCTTACCTCAAGAAGATTACCGCCTCGCTGAAGGGGTATCAGTCAGAGGAAGCAGATCTGAGCTTTCGTGAGCTTAAGAAGCAGTACGAAGCCAATCAGAGTGATCCGGATCTTGCGGGGAAATACGCATATCGCCTGCTCCGCCTGCGTAAGAAAGGGGAAGCCCGCAGCATTGCCAGGAAAGTACTGGAAACGCATCCGACTCAGGCCCAGGCGGCACTGACGATCGCGCAGCTGGAACTGCTATCCGAAGACCTGGACTCGGCACTCGACGTTCTCCAGAAACCGCTCTCTGTCAAAGCCCCAGACGTTGATGTGCTGAGTCTGGCCGGTAAGATCCTGCTGAAACAGACAAAGTTCGACGAAGCGCTGCCTGTTTACGAACAGGCTCATCAAACCTATCCTTACCAGACCGAATGGTTACAGGGGCTGTCGATTATTTATCAGCAACAGAAGAAAGAGAAACAGCTGCAGGAAACACTGCTGAAACTGGTGCATCTGGATCCCAACGATGAAACCAGTATGAAGCTGCTGATGGAGGGTTACCGAAAACAGGGTGACCTGGAACAGGCGCTGCGCTGGGGACAGGCAGCTTTACAGGTGGATGTACTGGATCCGGAAACGCATCAGCAGCTTTCCGAAATCGCTTTGAAGCTGGACCTAAAACCGGTTGCCATTCGCGAACTCAAGATGCTGCTGCACCTGCAGGAGGACAACGCTGAACAGCGTTACCTGCTTGCTAAAACACTGCTGGATGCAGGACAACGAGGGGCAGCCCGGACTGAGCTGGATCTGCTCCTAAAACAGAATCCCTCCCACGCCGAGGGGCTCAAACTGAAACAGAAACTGTAACACGCCCGACACGCATGGCGTTTGATGATCATCATTTGAACTGACGCAGACAAGGAACCATTGTGACCAACGACCTCCCCCCCGCTTCGGAAACTTCCTCGACAGACGCAAACCCGCGGAAACCCGGCTTAACGGTCTCCCAGTTCCAGGCGGTGATACATAAAATGTTTTTCGAGAAGGACCAGTCACGGGGGATCGAAGGCACGTTTATGTGGTTCATGGAAGAGGTCGGCGAACTCTCTTCTGCGCTGCGTGAAAACAACGATCCACAGAACCTGGAAGAAGAATTTGCTGATGTTCTGGCCTGGCTGGCGACCATGGCGAATGTGGCGGGCGTCGATCTGGAACAGGCCGTCAGTCGCAAATATGTCCAGGGATGTCCACGGTGCAATGAGGCAGTGTGTACTTGTGATCTCTCCTGGAAGCCCTGAATCGTAAATGTGAATATCGTAATGATTTGGGGCATAAAGATTGACACTGCTTTATATCTGAATTTAGACTGGAGAGATGCGGAGAAGTTTCGGCTTCTTTCTCCTGTCAGCAATATTCTCTCATCTCAGATTGCTAACGCATCAACATGGAAAATCATTGCGCCTTAATCAGACGGAATGCGAGCCCGCACCGTACCAGCCTGACTGGTACCTGGTGCCTGTGTGCTCTCCTTCTGCTCTCCTGCTTGGCCGATCGGGCAGCAGCGCAGCCTCCCCAGGCGGAGATTGACGCCGCCATCAAACGCGGAGTAGCGTTCCTCAAAAAGAAGCCCGACTATGGCCGTAGCGGCATGAATGCCTTTGTGGCATACACGCTGCTGAAAACGGGTGAATCCCCCGACTCCCCTTACATCCAGAACTGCCTGAAAAACATCATGGCAGATCATAACCAGAAGAATTCCGACGGCGAAATCGTTTATACTCCGGGCGGAGATTACAATTACACTGCCGGTGTACAGCTGATGGTGTTCGAAGCGATCAGCCCGGAAAAGTATCATAATGAAATCAAGACCACGGTTGATTTTCTGATCAGGACCCAGCAGCCAGCCGGCAGCTGGTATTATCCACAGCAGGAACCCAACAATGGCGACACCAGTATCACGCAGTATGCGATTCTGGGGCTCTGGGCTGCGGAACGGGCCGGGGTAATGATTCCCACCCGCGTCTGGGACAATGCCGCCCGCTGGCATCTGACAACCCAACTGCCTAATGGCGGATTTGGATATCATCCCGGGGGCAAGACAGACCGGGGTGCCAAACACACGATGGGTGTGGCGGGGACCGGCAGTATGTATGTAATTTCCCGCCAGCTGTATCCCAACGGACAGCCCCGCAGCGCGTCGACCACCGGTAAGGAAGGCGAGCCTAAAAAGAAATTCGGTTTCCTGGAAAAAGTGAACCTCACCGAAAAAGATAAAGAGGGTGAGGAGAACCTGTTCACTAAACCGACCATTGCCCTGTCAGCGCTTGAGACCGGCAAGACCCGGGGCGCAAACTGGGTCGTCAACAATTACAATTATCGTAACCCGACCGGCTGGCCTAATTACTACCTGTACGGGATCGAACGTCTGGCCGCCCTGGCCGATGCGAAAAAACTGGGGCCTCACGACTGGTACGCCGACGGTGCACGACACCTGTTGATGATGCAGTTGGAAGATGGGAGCTGGAAAGGCTCGGGAAATATCGATGCTGCAACCTGCCTGGCAATCATCTTCCTGGCCAAGGCAACCGTGAAAACCATTGACCGCAAGTATAAGCCCGATCCGGTAGGCTCCGGTCTGCTGGCCGGGGGACGGGGACTGCCCAAGAACCTGGCTGAGGTTCAGATGCGGAATGGTAAGGTGGAAAGCAAGACATTATCGGGAGATCTCAGCGAACTGCTGGCCCAGCTCGAAGATCCGGCAACTGCGGATCTGGACACAACCCAGGAAACACTGGTCGAAACAATTACCCTCGGGAACCGGGAAGATCTAATCAAACAGAAAGACCGGGTCCTGAAACTGATCGATGCCCGCTCCCCTGATGTCAGGCGGACTGCTGTCTGGGCACTGGCACGAACCAATGATTTTCGCATGGCCCCCTACCTGATTCGATCATTGAAAGATCCGGATCTGAGCGTGCGAATCGAGGCGCGGAACGGTCTCTGCACCCTCAGCCGTAAAATCCGGGGACTGGGGATGCCCGAAGATCCCCTGGCTGATGTGCCGGAAGACCTGACCAAAGAAGAACGCGTGATCATCGCCGATCAATGGGCCGATGAAGCCACCCGACGCTGGCAGAAATGGTACAACAGCGTGAAACCCTTTGATGAAAAATTCAACCTCTACGAAGTTCTCGACCAGCTCCCCAAGTCAAAGTCCAAATAACCACCAATAGAAAACTCAGAGGATACTTTAGTACGATGGCCCAGAGCACATCACAAACCGATCACCGTAAATCGCCGGTCATGCGGGTCACCCAGTATGACCAGGTGAGTTCATCGTTGATCGCAGTTGTGCTGGCGTTGATCGTGGCGGTCCTCTGGCTCTCGATTGTCTGGTTTACGAATCGCCTCCCCCAGACAGAAAACGAGGTCGCTTTGGAAATGGTGGACCTGGCGGGTGGAGCCGAGGATGGATCGCCGGATGAAGAGCTGCTGGTGGAATCCCCGGAAGACCCCGTGGATGATCCCTCACAGATCGACACGCCGACCGAAGAGAACCAGGTCGAGGAAATGCTGGACAGTGTAGTCGAACTGTCTGACAAGGCGACTCAGCAGGTACAGCAACAGATGCAGACCGATCTGACCAACTCCGGGAAAGTCGGTAGTGCCGCGGGTACGGGAAAGCGGGCCCTGGGTTTTGGTCCGGGCAAGAAGGGACTGCCCCGCGAACAGCGCTGGTTCATCAAGTTTTCCGACCGAGGGTCCATAATCGATTACGCCAGCCAGCTGGACTATTTCAAAATCGAGCTTGGCGCATTGCTGCGTAACGGCAAGATGGTCTATCTCTCAAATGTTTCCTCCGAAAAACCGACCAGCCGAACGGCCACTTCGGGTGAGGATGAGAAGCGACTGTATATGACCTGGCAGGGAGGCGAGCGTCGCACCAGTGACCTGAGCCTGTTCAAAAAAGCGGGTTACGATGTGACCGGGGCAATCCTGTTCCACTTCTACCCCAAAGAGGCCGAAAACCGACTCCTGCTCCTGGAGAAAAAATACCGAGATAAAAAATTCGACGAAATCCGGCGTACCTATTTTACAGTACGCGGTAATCGTGGCAGCTACGATTTTGAAGTGACCCGTCAAACTTATTTCCGATAACGAGTGCAAAGCAGGCATCCATGAACTACTCACTAGCTCCGATTTTAAACGCAGCCGGGATCGCCATCTATGTCGCCCTGGGGCTGACGGCCCTGTATGGCGTCTTCTGTGTGATTCTACTCGTCCGCCAGATCGCTCAGAAGCGATTCCTGACCCAGAACGCGGCCAATGAATTCCTCGACCAAGTCCATGAAGACATCGAACGGAAAGATTACGAAGCCGTCGTGAATCTCTGCGATTCGCCTCCTTACTGGAGCAAAGCGGTACCCCAGCTGATTCTGGTTGCCATGGCGAATATGGAACGCCCGGCCAAAAAGCTGCGACAGCTGCTCGCGGAGAAATTCGAACGGGACATTCTGGCCGACCTCGAATACCGCATGTCCTGGATCAGCACGATCGTCAAGAGTGCCCCGATGCTCGGGCTGCTGGGAACCGTGATCGGGATGATCAACGCCTTCGACAAGATCGGCAATATGCAGGAATCGGGGGGTGACCCGAGCCAGTTGGCAGGCGAGATCAGCTTCGCGCTGTTCACAACCGCCGCGGGTCTGTCGGTCGCGATTCCGCTGGTGATGGCCGGCGCTTTAATCCATGTTCGCATCGGTAAACTGCAAGACTCGGTGCAGGAACACACGGGTGAGTTTCTGGATATTCTGGAAGCCTCACGTAAGTCCTGAATCGAGAAGGTGACGGGCGCATGGCACGTAAAAAATCATTATTCAATTCTGACGATAGCGGCTGGAAGAAACGTCCCGCCTCCGGTGGAGGCGACGATCTGGACATCACTCCCATGATCGACGTGACCTTCCTGTTGCTCATCTTCTTCATGGTCACATCGACGATGCAGGCGACTCAGGACTCTGATGTTCCGATCGCTCGTCACGGCGTTGGTGTGGATACCCGCACATCTACGATTGTACTCGTCCATAATGACGGCAATGGTCTGAACGGCCAGAGTGTTGTCGAGATTAAAGAATCGGGCGGCTCCACTG
Source organism: Gimesia benthica (assembly GCF_009720525.1). NCBI lineage: Bacteria > Pseudomonadati > Planctomycetota > Planctomycetia > Planctomycetales > Planctomycetaceae > Gimesia > Gimesia benthica. The sequence continues at coordinate 7,568,968 of NZ_CP043930.1, read as the reverse complement.
AAGTCACCCTGGATGAACTGACCGCACGTGTCCGCGAACGGGTTCAGGGAGGTGTGATGGATGTCATTATTAAAGCAGACCGGAATGTGCCGCACGGGTTCGTCCAGGAAGTCACCCGGGCCGTCACCGATGTGGATGGTGTGAAGTTCTATATTGGGATTGAAGAGAAGAAAGACAGGTAATTATTTTCAGGTGGTGCATTGCCGCCAGCTGATATTTAAGACTGAATACTGAATTATGCCGATCAAGTTTTACTGTAAACACTGTGGCCAGAGATTGAGCGTGGCCAGCAAGAAAGCCGGGAAGAAAGTTGCCTGCCCGGCCTGCAAGGGTCGTATTACGATCCCAGTGGAGAGTGAAGCCCGGCGTACAGAGAAACCTACAGAGCCGAGCGAAACACCTCGCCAGAAATCATCCTCATCGACTAAGAAGCAAAAACCAGCCAAAGCCGCCCCTCCCACAGAAGCCATGCTGGATGCAGACCAGAACCAGTTCCTGGAAGACCTGGACGATATAGGTCCGCTGGGCGAGAGCTGGGATGAACTGCTGGATGGGGACTGGGACGCCGCCGCATCCGCAGAAACAGAAGAGCCAGCGATCGAAGAGGACGAATCGGCCCCTGAACCAGCGCCCCAGCCGGAGAAACAACCGACAAAAGCGAAGAGCTCGCCCCCACCGAAACCGGCGATTGAACCTGCTCCCGAACCCGAACCTGAGCCAGAGCCCTCTTCTCCTGTGGCACCAGCTGCAGAAACCGAAGTCACATCTGAAACGGCCCCTGAGCCCGAGACTTCTGAAGATGACGACCTGCTGGCGGCCTCGGAGTGGCTCGAAGAGATTGAATCGCCCGAAGCTGATGAAGACCTCGCGACAGAACCTGTTTCAGAGCGACCAGCCGAGTCTGTGCAAGACGACTCAGCGGAACTTGAGGAAGTTGCGACCACAGAGACAGAACCGGAAACAGAAACAGCTCCGGAGCCGGTAGTAGCATCTGCCCCCAGCCCCCGCTTTGTTGTGGAAGAGGAAGCAGACGACGAAGATGATGACGACGACGAAGGGTTTTCTATTCGCTCGGCCGAGTCGGAGTTTGAGGAGATGGATCTGACGCCGATGGTCGACGTGACCTTTCTGCTACTGATCTTCTTCATGATTACCGCTTCCTTCAGTCTGCAGAAAAGTATTCAGGTTCCGCCGCCCAATCCGGATGAAGACGGCGTTTCACAGTCGTTGCAGACGCTGGATGATTTCCGGGAGGAATCCATTATCGTTGAGATCGACAGTAATAACGGCATTTATGTCGATGACACCAAGCTGTCCAACCCTTCGGAGATCGTACAGGCGATCCTGGATCGACGTGATGAGGGGGGTAGACCCAAATCAGAACTCGTTCTCAGTGCACACAAAGCGGCGCGGCATGAGACGGTCGTTGCCGTTGTGGATGCGGCGAACGAAGTTGGCATGCAGAAAATCAGACTCGCATCGTACAAAGGACCTGATGACTGACGGCGTCTGTGATTTTGTCTTCACCGCGTTCTACAGTCCTGAAAAGATAAGTAAGCTTCATGGCCAGATTAGAAATCTCATTCTTATCCGGAAAAACTCAAAACATTGAGCTTTCCAAGCAGCAGCCGGTATCAATTGGCAGCCATTCGTCCAATGACCTGCAGGTAGACGATGTGGCTTCCATGCAGTGCCGGATCAGCTGGAATAAAAAAGGGTACGAAGTAATCGCTGCGACCAGTGATGGCGTGGAGATTAACGGCGTGATGTCGGGTCGTTCTCAGTTGAACGACGGGGACCTGCTCCGAATCGGTGAAGCCGACATTCTGTTTACCGACGAAGTCGACCTGCTCGATCTGGACGCCCCCCTGCCCGATGTGACGGGTGGTGAAGAAAGTTCGATGTACGACCTCAAGCCGGTCAGTTCGGAACAACTGGATTTCAACCGTCCCCAACCGGAGCCCGTAATTCCAGATAAATCAGAGCCGGAAAAGGCGTCTTCCAAATCAGGTTCGAAAAAGAAAAACGGTTCCAAATCCAGCAAGCAGAAATCGTCCAGGTCTTCAAAAGCATCCACACCAGCTCCCGAAGAGAAACCAGAGGATGAATTTCTGGAAGATGATGACCTGGATCTCGCCTCTGCCGCAGAGTTGCTGACGGACGCCGAACCCGAGGCTGACAGTTCACCAGCCCCGAAACACTTTTTATCCCGTACCAACGAGAATTCCGCAGCGACCAGCGAGGAAGAGGACTCCCCCGATAAAGAGAAAGCGGATTCGCTCTCACTGAAAGATCGGATCCGCCATCGATCCTCACGGAACGCCGTCCGTCCCGGCGAGCGTCAGATTGTGCGTTCGCCTATGATTCTCTCCCTGGTCGGCGGTAGCGTTCTGCTTGCGCTGACCGCGCTGGTCTTCTGGTTTATCATCGGCCGCGATACGGCCAAACGGCACTATGATGCTGCCGTCCAGGAAATGGAAGCGGGCAAGTATTCACAGGCCATCCAGCTCTTCGAGTACTTCCTCGAGAATTACAACAAGAGTGACTACGCCGAGGAAGCCCGGATATTACTCAGCAAATCGTTCGTCGAAAAAGAGATCTCCGGTTCAACACCCGCCTGGCAGGCCGGCCTGGAAGCCACCCAGGGCTTTATCAAGAAACACCGCGATGATTCCGACTTCAAAGAGCTCTACCCGACACTGACCGATTACGGACAGCGGATCGCGCTGGGAGCCGTTGAAACCGCGAGTCGCACCAAAGAGCGTGAACTGCTGGACGTCTCCACGGAAGCCGAAAAGATTCTCACCCGCTACAGTCCACCCGATGCACCGCCGACCGAAGCACTGGCGAAAATCAAAGCCGGTTACGAAAAAGCAGAAGCGGAGATTCTACGTAAAGAGGTCTTCGATGTGGCCGTCAAAGAGATCGATGAAGCAATTAAACAGAAGCAGACATTGAAGGCACTCGAACAGCGCAGACACCTGCTCGACCGCTATCCCTATTATCAGAATGATCGCAAGATGTCGACGGTGCTGACCCGCATCCTGGAGGCGGAACAGGCGCTGATCCAGTCCAGCAATGAAGCGGTTGCCGGTTCGACGAAAGATTATCCGGATGCCTTTCCGCAGGCGGTCACCCTGTCGCTGCACACCCGCTCGCGATCGAATGAAGTTTCGGACGGACGTAATGTCTTCGCGCTGGCCAACGGCAGCTGTTTCGGCATTGACTCTGTGACCGGCGATCCCATCTGGAAACGCCCCATCGGCCTGGATTCGCCGTTTCCCCCCGAGACGGTCACCGTGAAAGAGCCATCACTGCTCCTGTATGACACGCGCCACAACGACTTGCTCTGCGTCACTCAGAAAAGTGGCGAACTGGTCTGGCGACAACAGATGCCTTCCCGCCCCACGGGGCCTCCCCTGGTCAACCAGGGCACGATCGTCGTTTCCTGCCAGGGTGGCGAATTGCTGAACCTGGATCTGCTGACGGGATCCATTGCTGCCCAGCTCAAGTTTGCCCAGCCCCTGGTGGGGGCTCCCGGTCTGGTTTACGGCGAACAATCCGTCGCGGTCGCCGGCTATGAGGGGATGCTGTACCTTGTCTCACTGCGTCCCTTTGAATGCACAAAGGTCGCAGCTCTAGGACATCGCCCCGGCACCATTCAGATTCCGATTATTCCCATGGGTAAGCTATTGATGGTCTGCGAAAATGACCAGGCCGACGCCGCCCTGCTCCACGTACTGGACGGGGATGGCCAGAACGCAACTTTGAATGAGTTGGAACAGTTCCGCATTAAAGGACAAGTTCACAGTCAGCCGATCATGCGCGGGAAGCAACTGTTTTTCCCAACCGTTCCCGAACGAATCACTGCCTTCACTGTTACGGACGAGGAAGGAAAACGAAAACTCACGGAGATCGGTTCTTACCAGTTGCAGGATCCTCTCTCCTGTCAGATCTATCTGTCCGCTGGTTCTGGTGGTCAGCTCTGGATGAGCAGTTCAGCCCTCCGAAAATTCACTCTGCTGAGTACCGGCATCAAAATGGATGACCAGAAAATCGCCGACGGACTGGGATCACAGCCGATGCAGCTGATTGGAAACAACCTGTACCTCGGACGGCGGTTGCTCTCTTCTAATTCGGTCATTTTCACGATCGCGAACCGGAATGAGATGACCAGCACCTGGAAATCGATTCTGGGAACCGACATTCTGGCCGTTTACCCTTATGGTGATGACAAGGAGCCGCAACCTGGTCTGCTCTGTCTTACTTCTGATGGCGATGTATTTCGATTGCGGGCCAATGACTTCGAATCCTCTCCCGCTGGTTTCATGGAACGATCACTGACGCAGCTCAAGCTGCCGGAGAACCTGAAAGCACCGCTGCAGACAACTCGTCTGACCGATGGTAAAATCGCTGTGAGCTGTGGCGCACCACAACCGACATTGTGGATTCTGAACAGATTTGGTCAGCTGGAACAGACTATCGAGCTGTCAGAGCCTCTCGAGGCACTGCCCATTCAAATCGGCGATGGCATTGCGTTACCGTTAAAACGCAAGGTGGCTGTCTTCCGGAAAGGGCGCGGTTTGAATACGGTTCAGGAATTTGCCCTGCCCGGAAATGTCGGCAAGGATGTTCGTTGGCGTCAACTGATCCCGACTGGCAAAGATCAGTGCCTGGCCATCACCACTGCTGGGCAGATTATTACACTCCAGTATCGCAACAACCCGGTTCGTCATCTGGCGGCACTCTCGACCATCGACCTGAAACAGCCAGTCGATGTGGACGCCGGTATCAGCCAGACGGACATAGCAGTCACGGATGCCTCAGGTCAACTGCAGGTTTTGGATGCAAAAACGGGGCAGTTGAAAACCAAGCTGCAACTCCCAGCCCCTGCCTCCAATGACCTCTGGATTACAGACAACCTGCTGTTTGTCGAATCTCGACAGACGCTGACCTGCTACGAACTCAAAGACAGCCTGCAGCAGTTATGGCAACTGAAACTGCCAGGCCACTCCCTGGCTGGTTCTCCTTCGAAAGATGGCAGCCGCTTGTTCCTGTCACTGCAGAATGGCAGCGTCCTGGCTGTCGATCCCCAAACGGGCCAGGTCCAGTCCGAAACCACGGCACCGCTTCCCAGCAGTGGTTCCGTCGTCACCCTTGAGAAACTGTTACTGGTGCCAAGCGTGGATGGCAGTCTGTATCGCATCGACCAAGGTCTGCAGCAGAAAGGACAGGCTTCGCTATGATGAAGTGCGGCAAATTCCTGATCCTGCTGATGAGCGTCATTGGCCTCACCTGTTCCGTGGGGCTGTCCGACAGTTTTGCGCAAAATGAGAATAAGACAGATCCCCCGAAAGCGAAGCAGGATGGAAAAACCGAAACCGAAGAAGAAACGGCGGAGTCATCACTGCCCAAAATCGAGGAGATGCAACTCCCGTCCGTGGAAGACCTGCTGAAGAAACGTCCCGTTGACTGGATCGTCCTGGAAAATGATAATGTGCTGATCGTCGATCCCGTCTATCCCCGCCCCGATACGCTGGGACAACTCGAAGCATCCATGAAAGAGAGTTTCAGCTGGCCGCGTCCCAAGAATAAAAAAGAGGCTGATGAGCAGCGTCAGAAACGGGCGACATTCAATTTCATCAACCTGACACTGGTCGGCGAAAAAGAAGATCCTGAGTACCGGGTCCAACGACAGAACATCAAACAGATCGTGCATTACGAAGATCAGATCCTGCAGCGAATCGATCTACTGCTGAAAGACGGTGATCTGAAAACGGCGTTTGAAATGCTGCTGTTCCTCGACCGCAGACACCGGGACTGGCCCGGCTTTGATCAGCGACAGCAGCGACTGCTGTTTCTCGAAGCCCTGGACAAACAGAAGGCAGAACAGTACGTGAATGCGCTGGCATTCGTCGAGGACCTGCAAAGTCGTGTCCCCGATTATCCGGGACTGAGTAAACTTGCCGGTGAAATCATCAACAGCATGATCACCCGGGCCGTAAAAGTGGAGGATTATCGCGAGGCCCATCACTACCTGAATCGACTGGCAGCGATCTACCCCCGACAGGAAACCGTCGCGAAGTGGCGAGAGACGTTTCTGAAACAGTCCAATGAGATCCTGCAGAAAGCGAATCAGAGTGCGAAAGCTGATCAGTATCAGCAGGCGTTCGACCTGGTGATGGAAGCCTCAACTGTCTGGCCCGCTAATCCCCGTTTACGGGATGACCTGCGGCGGTATCAGGCGCGATATCCGGTCATCAATGTCGGAGTGCTGGGAACAGCTCTCGATCAGAGCCCCTTTTTCCTCGAACACAATGCGACCCGCCGTCATAAAAAGCTGACGCAGATCCCCCTGTTTGAAGTCGGAAAAGTAGACCAGACCCCTCAGTACCAGAGTCGTTTCTTTGAACAATGGGAACCGACCGACCTGGGCCGACGGGCCGACTTCGTCCTGCGTCAGTCGTATGCCACCTGGGAGTCGCATCCGATGCTGCTGGCTGCCGACATCGCGCAGGCGGTCCGGGCCAGACTGACTCCCGGCTCGAGTACCTACGACGAACGTTTCGACAGCTACGTGCATTCGGTCACATCCACAGCCCCGTTTGAATTTCGCATTCATTTTGACCGGGTCCCCCTGAGCACCGAATGGCTGCTCTCATTCCCGATCACTTCCCCACCCGCATTCAGCGCCGTCGTTGCTAATCCTGAAGACGTACGCCTGGAGACAGAACAGAAAATCGGTGCGACCAGCCGCTTCGTTGTGGATGAACAGGAATCAAAGGACTCTGACCAGGTCAGTTATGTGCGGGCCGTCCCCGAACCAAAGGGACTGCGTGACTATAATGTAGCCCAGATCAACGAGGTTCATTATTCCAACTTTGAAAAATCGTTTCAGGCCCTGCTGCGTGGTGAAGTCGCGGTGCTTCCATTCCTGCCGGCCGGTCTGGTCTCCTATTTCAAAGAGCAGGATGAGTTCAATGTCGTCCAAAGTGCGATTCCGCTGACTCATGTGCTGCAGTTCAACCCGGAAAGTAAACCACTGCAGATTCTCGAACTTCGCCGGGCACTGGCCTATGCCATCGATCGCCAGAAGATTCTCAACGAGAAACTGCTGCATGAAAACAACCTGTTAAACGGTCGTCTGGTGACGGCTCCGTATTACACGGGGCTCCAGGTTTACAATCAGCAGGTGCCTCAACGCGAATACAATTTTCCGCTGGCGGTGGCCCTCGCGGTAGCGTCTCAGAAGAAACTGGGAGGAAAATTCCCGCCTCTGCATATGCTGTGTGATCCTAATCCCGAAGCACAGGATGCCGCCCAGGAGCTGATCAGGGCCTGGCAACGGATTGGCGTCAACGTCACGCTGATTCCCAATACGCCCGAGGAAGCGAAAAAAGAGAAACTGGAATGGGACATCGTCTATCGCACGACCGCGATGACCGAACCGATTATGGAACTCTGGCCTTTCCTGACCGTGGGGAGAGGCGCTGAGATTAAATCACTGGAAATCTTTCCGGACTGGATGCGACAGAAACTGATTGAGCTCGATGAAGCGACCGACTGGGAAACCGCAACTGCGCTCTTGAAGAAGCTGCAACAGCAGTTGTATTCCATGGCGCATATCGTTCCGCTTTGGGAAATCGACCAGTTTCATGTGTTCCGTACGAATATCAAAGGGTACGCCGACCGGCCCCTGAATTTTTATGATAATGTCGAACAGTGGGTTACGACCCCCGTCTACCCGCGGTTTGAAACACTGACGTCGACACAGACGACCTCACCATAGACTCAGGAATCAGAATTACTCCATGCGTTGGTTTGATGCTTTTATATTTGGTTGCTGCCTGTCATTGATCGGGATGTTCTGCCTGCAGACAGAGAACGCCTACGGTGCGCAGGCAGAGACTACGACTACGGAGCAATCAGAAACCGAACTAGGGTCAGAGCCGAATTCTGAACCAGCGTCTGAACCAGAGTCCCAGCCGGAATCTGAACAGAAAGCCGAGCCAGAATCTAAGCCCGAACCAAAGCCAACTGCCCAGCCTGATACGCGGCATATCAGCTTACGACCCTACCGCGTCCGCATCGAACTGGCCTTTGCGTCTGGCTGCCGTCTAACCGATTTCGACCGCCGGCAGATATTCACACGCTTGCCCCAGATTATTGAACGTTCCGCTGGTGAGAAGTGGGATTTAAGGCCCCTCAAACCGGGTGACAACACAGCTGGTATCTTTGAGAATGCCTGGCTGACACTCCCCACCAGTGCCGGTCTGAACCGCTTGTCCTCAGCGCAGGTTCTGCAGCAGTATCCCACACAGGCTTTTGACAAGCTGTTTCTATTAACAGTGGAATCTGCGGGGATCGGATACCAAATCGCGGGTCGGGAGTTCGATGTCGATTCCCAGCAGTTAGGACCACTGGTCGAACAGACGACCTACGCACGACCGTTTCTGGCAGAGACCAGTTTTCAGATTCTCCGCGACCTGTTTTCCGCGGTTGTCACAATCGAAGCGGTCGAAGGTGACCAGGCGATCGTCAGCGAACAGGGGAGTCAGTACCTGACACCTGACCCCGCGATCGGCACACTGCGGAAACGCGACTTTTTTGTGCCGTTCTTCCGCTATCTGAATCGGGATCGTGAAGTCAAAGACATTCAGATGATTCCCTGGACCTATCTTATTCTGGAAGAGGTCGACCGCAAGCATGCCCGCTGTTCGATTTCTTCCGGACTGAGGGGGATTCTGAGCAGCAGTCGTCGGCGGGTCGAAATTCAGGCCATCCGGGTCGTCCCACGTTTTCCCGAGACGGAACTCGCCCTGGTTCCACGGGGGACTTCAACTCAGTCTTACGCCGGGATGCGAGTCCAGATTTCTCCGCTGAATCCGCAGGAAGTCCGTCAGTTGCAGGTTGCAGCGCAGAAAGAGAGCGAAGAGACAGGCAAAAAAGTTTCTTTCGAGAAGGAATACATCACTGAGGAACTGCTGACCAACCGGGAGGGAACGATCACCGTCAAAGCCGATCCGTCCGATCCGTTAATCTGGCTCTATGTCCGCAGTGGTAAAGCACTGGTGGCGAATGTGCCTTATATTCCCGGTATCGCACCGCGGACTGCGATCCAGGTTCCCGATGACCGGATTCGTCTGGGCGTCGAAGGGGAACTGGCAGTACTCAACGGGGAATTAATCGAAGAGGTCGCCTCCCTCTCGATGCAGATGTCCCGCATCCGCAGTTGGGCGAAAAAGAATGACTGGAAGAAAGTGGATGGCGGAATCCGCGAACTGGAGAGCGGCATTTCCCCAAGACAAATCTTCCAGGATAAATTGACTGTGATCCGCGTAACCGCGACGGAAGCTGCCCAGGAACAACGTAACCGGGCCGCCGAATCCCGGATTGCCACTCTCTGTCGGGAAGCAGAATCCCGCATCAACCGTTTTCTGGATCCCACGGGGATCATTGATTTCAAAGCCGAGATTAAAGACCTGCGTGATCTCCAGGAACAGGAACGTCCGAAACGTCGCAGATGAAATCTCCCTGTCCCCGCTCAGGATAAACTCACCCCATGTGGACTCTCTCCCGTATCGCCTTGTATCCGGTGAAATCTCTTGATCCGGTGTTTGTTGAACAGGCCGAAGTACTCCCCGGAGGAGGCCTGGCCTGGGATCGTCAGTTTGCTCTGTTTGATGCGAACGGAGAGGTCATCAATGCGAAAAAGCAGGCTCGCATTCAACAGATCCGGACCAGTTTCGATCTCGCCGGGCAGACGATCACTGTTTCCGCGCCTGACCGCGATCTCGCCGCGGCGCAGTTTGCGCTCTCCGAAAACCAGCCCGGGCTTGAAGCGTGGTTCAGCGATTATTTTGATCAGCGCGTAACGCTTAAAGAGAACCGCACCACCGGCTTTCCCGACGATCTCGAAGCCTCGGGCCCGACGATCATCAGCACACAGACGTATGAAGAAGTCGCCCGCTGGTTCCCCGGCATCACAGTTGATGAACTGCGGCTGCGGTTCCGGGCCAACCTGGAATTCGCGGGGGACCTCCCCTTCTGTGAAGACCGGCTTTACAATCCCCTGGATCCGCCGGTGCTGTTCCGGGCAGGAGCAGTGACGTTCGCCGGTTCGAACCCCTGCAAGCGGTGCGTGGTTCCCTCACGTGTTCCGACGACAGGCCAGACGGATGCCCAGTTCATGAAGACGTTCATTCGGAAACGGGAGGAAACATTCCCCTCCTGGGGCGTGCTGTCACTGTTCCAGAACATGTATCGGCTGGCGGTCAACACGCGCCTGCATGAGCTGCCCGAGGGTCAACCGCCGCGAATTCAGTGCGGTGACACACTGGAAATTCTTTCCCGATAGTACGGGCTGCAGCGAAAAGTCAACAAAAATGTCCAGGTGCAGAATCGCGCTAACCGTTATATCCCTTTGTTGGAGACAGGCGGTTAGAGGATTCCCCTGCTTTTTTTGAAGATCCAGGCAGACTGTTCAAAAACAGTACGCTAAGTTTCAAGTGTCGCTTTTCAGAAACAGCTGCGAAAAAAACACGCGCTGTTTCCCAAAGAAAGCTTTGAAAAACCTCCCAACTTATTCGCAGGGAATCGCGATGCTTGTTCTCAGCCGTAAAAAAGACGAAAAAATTATGATTGGTGATTCAATCACACTGATGGTGATTGAAATCAAGAACGACAAAGTCCGCCTTGGAATCGAAGCACCGAAAGACGTTACCGTCCACCGGGAAGAAGTCTATGCTGCGATCAAGGAACAGTCTGCACACGACAGTAAAGACTTTACATCTCACTAGTCGTTTCTGACCGTCTTTCTACCAGCCGCCCGCAGGAATCAGCTGTCTTGTGCCTGCGCCCACATTTTGTCGAACAGTTTGCTCTGTTCTGCCAGGGCCGCCACGGGATCACCTTTGGGTAACTTGCCCTCTTCCAGCATCAGCCAGCCGGTGTAATTCGCTCCCGCCATCAGTTCGAAGAACCGTTTGTGCGGATAGGGATTATGAATCAGATCGTGAATGTGTGTTGTATCGCCCAGACGATCTTTCACCATCGCGAAGTTCGCATCCAGGCCTGCCCCTTCCAGATCCTGCTTGTTGCAGTTCCAGCAGATTGCCACATTGGGATGATCGGCTACATCCAGAATTTTTCGGATCGTAGGCAGATGAGCACATTTGCCGTGGACTTCCAGACGAATCTGCTGTCCATAGTCGGCACCGAAGGCTCCCATTTCATTCAGTGATTTTCCGATCTGTTCGATGGTCACTTCTTCGGGAACGTTCTTGTGAAATGAATCGGGTTTAACCTTAACGCCGGTTCCCCCGACATCGTGGCTGAGTTTGATGAACTCTTTCGTCGCTTCTTTGGCCTGTTTCAGCACGTCGGCATCCGGGTTGTCGTAACGCTCGTTGCTGCCGATACCCACCAGGGTGACGGGGCTGTCCATGAATTTCTTCGCGACTTCGCGGCGTTCGTTTTTGTTCAGATCGCGTTCGACGCCGTGCTTGTGTGTGGTCCGCAGTTCGACGCCGAGGACGTTGGCGGTTTCACAGTTTTTCAGTAGTGTAGGCAGATCCCAGTCTTTGGCCCACTGATAAGTCACCAAGCCGTATTGTGCCTGGGCTTTCTTTTCTTCGGCACGAGCGAGGGCAGGCAGGCCTCCCCCCATTACCAGCATTCCCCCCAGTGCACTTGTTTTCAAAAAGTCGCGGCGGGAGTAAAATACCATATCAGTGATCTCCGTTGTGTAGGAATGCTGTGTCAATTGCCTCACTGTCGCGGGCTGCCTCTATTATTACGCAGGTCGCTCACAGATTACAAATGTCTTTTGAGCGGTTTTCTGAGTTAAGTCAGCCTGCAGCCGATTGGGGCAACTTTACAAGTCATTCCGTTCTCTTTATAAACGGAGCACGATCTGTCCGGCTGTCGTCCGTTGACCAGCGGGACATCAATGTTGATTGATTCGTTACTCTATTTGTCTGTTTTCGATTCAGAGAAAGATCATGAACGAAAAAACCGCACCAGAAAAATTCACGTTTCAGGCAGAAATCAAAAAACTTCTCGATCTGCTTTCCCACTCCCTGTACCAGAATCGGGAAATCGCCATCCGGGAGCTGATCTCAAACGCCTCGGATGCCCTGGACAAGTACCGGTTCCTTTCGTTGACGGATGAATCCCTCAAAGATGAGCAGCCTCTTGAGATTCGTCTCGAGCCGGACAAGGAAAACCGCGTACTGGCCATCTGTGACAACGGCGTCGGGATGACTCACGATGAGTTGATCGAGAATATCGGAACCATCGCTCACAGTGGTTCGCTCGACTTTCTGAAAAACGCCCAGGGGAATGAAAAAGAAGAAGTTTCGCTGATCGGTAAATTCGGCGTGGGCTTCTACTCCGCCTTCATGCTGGCCGACAAGGTCGAAGTCCTGACACGCAGCTGCCGGGAAGAAAAAGGCTGGAAATGGGAATCGGACGGTTCCGGCGACTTCACCATCGAACCGCAGGAAGACATCGGCCGGGGAACCTCGATTCGCCTGCATCTCCGCAAAGATCTGGATGAATACACCCAGGACACGCGGCTCAAATACATCCTCAATAAATATTCGACCTTCGTTCCCTACCCGATCAAGCTGGGAGACGAACTGGTCAACGATCAGAAGCCGATCTGGATCGAGCCGAAAACACAGCTCACACAGGAGCAGTACGACGGATTCTACCAGTACCTGGCTCACAACGGGGAAGAATCGGCCCGTTGGCACCTGCATCTCAGCAGCGATTCACCATTCCAGTTCCACGCCATTCTTTATTGCCCGCAGACCAACCTGGAACTGATGGGCTTTGGCCGGACCGAGCACGGCATCAGCCTGTGTGCGAAACGGATCCTCGTACAGAACGATAACCGGGACCTGCTCCCCGAATACCTGCGGTTCCTGTATGGTCTGGTCGACTCAGCCGACCTGCCGTTGAATATTTCACGCGAATCACTGCAGGACAATACCGTATTTCGCAAAATTAAAAAGGTACTCACCAAACGAGTGCTCTCTCACCTGGCGTCGATGGCCAAGGACGACGAAGAAAAGTATCTCGAGTTCTATCGCCAGTTCGGCAGTTCCCTGCGGGAAGGCATCGGCACCGATTTCGAGAACCGCGACACCCTTGCCAAACTGCTGCGGTTCCCCTCATCGCGAGGGACCTCTGAAAACGAGCTCGTTTCGCTGGAAGCCTATCTCGAAAAGGCCGACGAAAACCAGAAGCAGATCTATTACCTGGGTGGTAACGATTTCCATACGATTTCCCGCAATCCAAACCTGGAAATCTTCCGCAAGAAGGGGATCGAAGTCTTCTACCTGCCTGACCCGATGGATGAGATCGTCCTCTCCAACCTGGCGAAGTTCGAAGACTTTGATATCGTCTCGATCGACTCTGCCGAGGTAAAACTGCCGGGCGACGAGAAAGCCGAAACGGACAGCGAAGAAAAAGAGGACGAGAAGAAGGAAGAACAGGAAGCTCTCACACCTGAATTCGAAAAGGTCCTCTCGCTGTTCCAGGAAGAACTTAAGGACGACGTGGAATCGGTGACCAAATCGGATCGCCTGACCGACAGTCCCTGCTGTCTGGTGATGCCGGAAGGGGCCATCAGTTCGCAGTTGCAGAAAGTCCTGAGCATGAATAACAAGGACTTCCCGACCAGCAAGCGGATTCTGGAAATCAACCCGGACGCCGAGCTGATCAAGCGGCTCTGCACGCTCTCGTCGAACGCGGATCAGCATGCATTCATTAAGCAGTGCGGCCGGCAGCTGTTCTGGAACGCATCACTGATGACGGGGATCGCAACCAGCCCGGAAGAGATCACGTCCAATATCCAGAGCATGATGGAAGAGCTGGCACAGAAACGCTCGCCCATCATTACCTAGAAGTATTATTGCTCACCGCGGTTCCGCTTCCGGGGCCGCGGTGTAGTAATACATGTGGGGCACCGCTGGTTCAAACAGCCCCACCCGATCCCAGGGCGCGAGCAGTTCACGCGCTGTCTGCAGCCAGTCAGTTTTTTGGTCTGCGCGATGATCTTCGCGGGAAACGAGCTCATACCAGTCGGTGACCGCCTGTCGAAAACGTTCATCGTCGGCACAGAGGAGCCAGGGCCGCTGCTGTTCGTGAAAGCGGAGGTGCTCATAGCTCGTTGCAGCGGCGAAATAGAAGAGCGTGCTCAGCCGGAATCGTTCAAAATCGTGCCGACTGCGATAACAGCAAGCAACCAGTGTATCGATCAGCGTGCGTTCTACTTGAAGCGAGTCTGAATAGTTGGCTAGTGCTTCGGTCAGCGTCCCCTGCCCTGTATGCTGTTCCAGGATGGTAACGAGCCGTTCGATGCCGCACAGCGTATGGGCGATGCCCGTGCTGTGCAGCGGGTCGATGAAACCGGCGGTGTGAGGCAACAGAGCCCAGTCCGGCCCGGCACACTCTTTCCAGCCCCGCTGCAGGCGGCCGGTGGTCTGCAGTCCGTCTACCGGGGCGACGCATTCGGCTTCAGCGAACTGTGCTTTAATCGAGGGATAACGATCCAGCATTGTTTCCCAGCTGTGCTGCCCTGTTTCACCGTCGAGAACGAAGCCGGTGCTGGTGATGCCGTTATTGAATCGCAGCTGCCACATCCAGCCTTCATCGAGGACATGATGCAGGGCGCTGTGATCGGAGTTGAACGGATAATCTTCCCGCGAGATGCCCTGCCCGTCCAGGATGGTCTGCCAGGGAGCGACATTGCGAAAATGCCCGAAGATCGCGGACGAGTGGGTTTTGAATTCGGTTTCTGCTTCAATTCCCAGCGTGCGGGCAACGATACCCGCGGCCCCGGTGGCGTCGATCAGAAAGTTCGCCTGGAGGTCAATGCGTTCGCCGAATCGGGTCCCCTGGATCTGCCAGCCCGGGTGGTTGTGCTGTAATTCAACTTCGGTCTGATCTTGATAGAGAATGCCGGACGCAGCTACCTGCCGGGCGAACCAGTGATCGACGTCGGCCCGGTACCAATGTGTATCGGCGAGGGTGTCACTGAGATTGGCGGTCACCAGCAGTTCGCTGCCGTGCGCGGGCTGCGCCTGAAAGGGCTGATGCGGCGTGTGGGCAAAGTAACTGAAGCCCCGCTTGACGCCGCAGCCGATGTCGGGATGGGACTGCTGCCAGCTCCCATACTTGCAAAATGCCTCAAATTGTGGAAGATCGTACTGTGCAGCCAGTGACTGGAGTAGATAGCCGGCGGCGGGCGTGGAGGATTCCCCAATCGCGAAACGGGGATGGGTGCCGCGGTCGACCAGGGCGACGGAGAGGCCGATGCGATCGAGCAACAGTGCCGTCAGACTGCCGCCGAAACCGGCTCCCAGGATCACCACATCAAATTGCTGCATCAGAGCGGACTGCCTCTGCTCGAATCGAAAGACAAACGAAATACACGCTTCACATACTAACTGATTGCCCCGCAAAAAAGCAGGTTGAAAAAGGATAGATCATGGAAACACAACCGGTTCTGATTAACGGAGAATGGACGACCTCATCAGGGACTCAGACGTTTCAGGGAGTGAACCCCGCGACCGGCGAAACGCTGGCCCCGCTGTTCCCCGTCAGCCCCTGGGACGAAATCGAATCTGCCATCATCGCGGCCGCTGAGGCGTCCAAAGCAATGCGGGGCTGGCCGGGCGAACGGTTTGCCGCCTTCCTGGAAGCGTACGCGAACGAGATCGAAGCCCGCGCCGACGCCCTGGTGGACGCCGCTCATGCGGAGACCGGCTATCCCGAATCACCGCGGCTGCGTGACGGCGAGCTGCCGCGAACGACGAATCAGCTGCGTCAGGCCGCCAATCATGCCCGCGAAGGTTCCTGGGCACAGCCGACCATCGACACCGCGACCGGCATCAGTTCAATGTTCGGTCCGATTGGTCCCGTGACCGTGTTTGGTCCGAACAACTTCCCGTTTGCGTTCAACAGCATCGCTGGGGGTGATTTCGCCGCCGCGGTTGCCGCGGGGAACCCGGTGATCGCCAAGGGACATTCGTCGCACCCGGAAACCACACGCATCTTCGGTGAAGCCGCCGACGCAGCCGCGAAAGCGACCGATATGCCCGCTGGTTTCGTGCAGTTGATCTACAGAACGAGCCATTCGGACGGCTGCCGGCTCGTATCTCACCCGCTGATGGGTGCCATCGGTTATACCGGCGGACGGAGTGCGGGACTGACAATCAAGGAAGCGGCCGACAAAGCAGGCAAGCCGGTCTACCTGGAGCTCTCCAGTATCAACCCGGTCTTCGTTCTGCCGGGAGCTCTGGCCGAGCGAAGTGCGGAGATCGCGGAGGAATTCAAGGGGAGCTGCCTGATGGGAACCGGTCAGTTCTGTACGAATCCGGGGCTGGTGGTCCTCAAAGCCGGGGACGCTGCGGAGACCTTCATCGACCAGGTCAAACAGCAGTTCGAAGCGGCCCCGGCCGGCGTGCTGCTGAGCGAAGGAGTACAGCGTGGCTTCCTGTCCGGTATTACCGCGATTCAGGAAGCAGGGGCGACACTCGTCACCGGTGGGACTTCCACCGAAGGCGACGGGTTCTCCTGTGCGAACACACTGCTGCGGGTCTCGGGGAGTGCCTTCCTGAAAGATCCCGAAGCTTTACAGGCCGAGGCGTTCGGCAACAGTTCGCTGTTTGTCGTCGCGGAGAGCGATGAGGAACTGGCCCAGATCGCCGAGTGTTTGGAGGGGAACCTGACCGGCTGCATTTACAGCCAGACCACTGGTGAGGATGACTTGCTGTATGATCTGGTCGCCCCGGCCCTGCGTCAGAAGGTGGGCCGACTGCTGAACGACAAGATGCCGACAGGCGTGGCCGTCAGCCCGGCGATGAATCATGGCGGCCCTTTCCCTTCGACGGGACATCCGGTCTTCACTTCGGTGGGAATTCCGGCGGCAATCCACCGGTTCTCGATGCTGCAGTGCTACG
The DNA here is from genome assembly GCF_009720525.1 of Gimesia benthica. Taxonomy (NCBI): domain Bacteria; kingdom Pseudomonadati; phylum Planctomycetota; class Planctomycetia; order Planctomycetales; family Planctomycetaceae; genus Gimesia; species Gimesia benthica. The sequence goes on along the minus strand of NZ_CP043930.1, from coordinate 7,551,995 downwards.
ATAATGTCCGCCCCGGACGTCTGCCGGCGGCTCTACAACCAAAGAATTCTAACCCGGCCCAGTGGCGTTATATTGATGGAATGTACACACAGGGCGATTACGGAGCGTAGTCAGGAGACGAAAAGGGCTGTGAACTGCGGCCCTGCAGTCACTTAAAAAACGTTCAGGGGCAGGAATAAGCGAACCTGTCAGGGAGCAGAGGCGTCTGAACGACTAAGGGTTGAGAAAATATGAATTTACAGAGATTTTTTTTGCCCGTAACGTTGTGAAGTGATTGTGGTTGTTGCTATTATCCTGACTCAGTCATCAAACGGCCTGTCGAGCAGCGGACACCAACCATGCCGCAATAAATGCTCCGGCCGATCAAAATACAGTGAGAACAAATGAGGGCGTAGCTCAGTTGGTAGAGCAACGGACTTTTAATCCGTAGGTCCAGGGTTCGAATCCCTGCGCCCTCATTTTTTAAAGCCTTAAGCTTTTATAGCTTAAGGCTTTTTTGTTTTATGGCCTGCTTGTTTCATTTGACCTCGCTGGTTATGACGAGAGTTTAAGGCATTCCTGTTAAACTGGAATGCCTGCGTTCGAATCGCGTCTTTGAGTCTGAAGTGTCAGGGGAGATTGAATGAACTCCGTACAAAACTGTGTCGTTGGTTCACGGCTTCGACCATTTCAATTGAGCGCAGTTACCCCTGACCTGCAACACGCGCAGATTCAGTCCGCAGATTACCAGGGACGCTGGCTGGCGCTGATCTTCTATCCACATGACTTCTCCTTTGTCTGCCCCACCGAACTCACAGGATTCAGCGCTGAGAAACCGCAGTTTGAGCAACTCAACTGCGATCTCTTGGGGGTGAGCATCGACTCCCTCGAGACTCACGCGCAGTGGCTGAAAACCCCCGCGAACGATGGAGGTGTCGAAGGACTCCGCTTTCCCCTGGCCTCTGATCCCCAAGGCGCGCTCTGCCAGTATTTTGGTGTCTGGCGGGAGGTCGACGGTCTGCCCAATCGCGGATTGTTTCTGATTGACCCGGAAGGGATCCTGCGTTTTGCTGCGAGTTATGACTTGAGTGTGGGGCGGAATGTTCAAGACGTCCTGCGTATCTTAGACGCCTTACAGTCCGGAGGACTCTGTCCGGCTAACTGGAAACGTGCCGATGGTGTGCTGGATACCGTGTCGCTTTTGAAGCCGGGCCGGGTTCTCGGCCATTACCGCATTGAACGCGAGTTGGGCCGGGGTGCTTTCGGGCAGGTTTTTGCAGCCGAAGACTTACGTCTCGCACGTCAAGTCGCGCTCAAAGTGATCGTGAAACAGGATGATCAGACTGAAAAACAACTCCTGAGGGAGGCACGGTCGGCAGCCGGTATTCAGCACCCGAATGTCTGCACGATTTATTCTGTGGATACGATTGACACCATACCGACAATTGTCATGGAGTACATTGATGGTGGCTCACTAGCAGATCTGATTGACAGCGGATTCGACCTCAGTCAATTCCGCAGGATCGCGCGGCAGATTGCATTGGGACTGGCTGCCGCTCACGAAAAAGGAATCGTGCACGGAGACCTGAAGACGGCGAATATTCTGCTGCGAGGAGGAGACGAACCGGTGATTGTCGACTTCGGGCTGGCCCGTTCTTTTCGACATCAGGAGGTCGTCACCAGAGCCGGTTCCGATACCGGACCGCAGTTTACGGTCACGACGAAAACAGACGTCGCTACGGAACCAGAAGCAGCAGAGCTGGATTTAGAGGAAACCGTGGTACTCAATTCCAATCCCGTCGATGATGCCACCGTCTCGGCCGCGGACTCCAACGGGATCTCTGGCACCCCGGCTTATATGTCTCCCGAACAGGCCCGCGGCGCTCGCTTGAGTGCCGCCAGCGACATCTTCTCCCTGGGATTAATTTTCGTCGAGATGCTGTGTGGTGCATCACTAATGCGCGACATGTCGGCACTGGAAATCATCTCTGCTTTATGGAGACCTGATTTCGTCGAATCGCTGACCGAGAAGATTCCCCCTGAGTTCCGCAGCGAGCTGATTGATCTACTGGCGATGGAGCCGGACCAACGTCCCAGTGCGAAAGAAGTGAGCAGGCGGATGTCGGGATAGAGTTGAGCGATATTCTGACCGAACCCACCCATTGAGTGTATGTACAGTTTTGCGTATCATTGTTTTAGATTTCACAATTTAAATTTAGACGAGATATCATCCACTACTTCCTTAAGCTTCTTCATCTGCATACATACTAACTTTCAACAAGGAAGGCGCGACTATGAGCTGGACTCGAGCTCTTGATATTGTCTCTTGGGCAGACACTATAGAAGCTAGGCACCAACTACCTCATTTGCTTCGTCGGCTTGTATGGGAGGTAGTCCCTCCAGACTCAGTGGTAAACTTTCCCGCTTACGAACAGATTCAACGGCCAGGATTTGATGGCAATGTTAACTCAGCAGAACACACCCAATATGTACCCAAGGGTATAAGTGTGTGGGAGATTGGAACTTCAAAAGAAAAGAAAAAAGCTAAAGCTAATGAAGACTTCAGTAAGAGGACTAAAACGACTTCAGTAGATATCCAAAAACAAACAACATTTGTATTTGTAACTCCCAGAGAATGGCGTGCGAAGGATTCATGGGCCAAGGAAGCTCTGGAACAAAGTAATTGGAAAAATGTAATAGCGATCGATGCAAATGATTTAGAACATTGGATAGAACGTTGCCCTGCTGTTGATATATGGTTTTCAACTGTAGTGGGGCGAAGACCCGATGGAGTTTTCGATCCGAAGACGCAATGGAATGCACTCAAACAAATTTCGTCGCCTCCAATTTCCCCCCAAGTGATACTCGTTAGTAGGATTAAGTGTTGTGAGGACTTACTAGACTGGATTGAGGGAGAACCCAGTTCATTACTTCTTAGAAGTGGCAACTCAAAAGATGTCCTAGACTTCCTTTCTGCGTTAGTTGAAGAACAGGCAGAAGCTCATCCTAAGTTGAATAGGATGGTTTTTGTTGAGAGCCTCAAAGCGTGGAGAGACCTAACAAATATTGGCACCTCTTTAACACTTATCGCAACCGTGTCTCTTTCATTAACTGTTGAAGATGTTGCAGAAGCCGTGTCTCGTGGACATCATGTTGGAATTTGCAGAAATCGCAGTGCATCATCTGGTACTCGTGAACTATTTCTTCCTCGCCAGGAGTCTTCGTCTCTCGCCAAGACATTAGCAGAATGTGGCTTTGAGAACCTTAGGGCAAGGTCGCTTTCGCGAGCATGTTGTGGTAGCTCAAATGTCCTAAAACGCTTAATCACAGAACACCCACTTACAGATTTCCCAGAATGGGCTAACGAGAAATACCGATCCAAACTAGCTCCATTTGCTCTACTAGGTGGATGGGTTGATTTAGACCCTGATCAAATAGAAAGAAATGACAATATCTTTAAAACGAATCATCCCATTGATCTGATTTGTATTGAAGATTTTATGGGAATCTCACGTGAGCGTATCGAAGAATATACTACTAAGTGGTGTGATAGCGATGAGCCTCTTTTCCTGAGATATGGTAATAACCTTGTAATCCACTCTCGAGAAGATGCATGGTGTCTACTGAGTAGTTCAATTACTCGTAAAATGCTAGAGCGTTTTGAAGATCTTGCAATAGTTGTGCTAGAGGAAACCAACCCCGCATTAGATCTCAAGGATGATGAGCAATGGATGGCAAACATCTTTGGCAAAACCCATTCACTCTCTAGTGAATTACGCCAGGGTATTATTGAGTCACTGGCAATAATGACATCTTATCCTGCCGCAACAAGTTATGGGACTAAACTGAATTTTGCTGTAAGCGTAAGAAAAGTCCTTAGTAGCATTCTACCTAATAATGGTTCCAAAAAGCGTTGGGCAACATTTTCTAGTCAGCTTAGTCTGTTTGCTGAAGCAGACCCTGATTTTCTTCTTTCTAGAATAAGTGATGACTTAAACTCCGACAACCCACTGCTACCGAGTCTTTTTTCACCTAACAGTAACCATATCTTCTCGCATTCACGACACTGTGGACTTCTATGGGCCTTAGAAATCATTGCGTGGAGCCCCAACTATTTAAGCCAAGTAGCAGACATTCTCGCCATGTTAATCAAATATGAAAACATTCTCCCAAACAACATGAGCAACAGACCTTCGGAGACATTGAAAGCCATATTCTTCTGGCAAATACCACAAACAAATGCCACTATTGAAGAAAGAATTACTATCTTAAGGCAACTTGTTCTCAAGCATCCTGAAGTAGGGTGGAATTTATTGATTGAGCAAGTCCCCAAGTATTATGGGATTAGCTTAAGTAGTACGGCAAAGCCTAGATGGCGCGACTGGGCTAATGGCTGGTCTCAAATCAAAGCACATACCGATGCCCCGGGTTATCTACACCAAATTGCAGAGATAATATTTGAAACTGCGTCAGAATCACCAGAAAAATGGGCCAAGGTCATTAATGGTATTTTCAAGATAAACGAAGAAACGACTCACAAAGCAATACAACGTCTGGAATTGATTTCATTACATTGCCAAGACCTTCATGGTAGAGCAATACTTTGGAAAGCACTTAGAGAACTAATATGTCTTCACCAAACGCATCCTAAACGCTCTTTGTCACTGAATGAGAATACAATCAACATATTAATAGATATTAGTAAGCGAATTCAACCAGACGATCCTGTGGATCTCAACGAATGGCTTTTCGGTATTCATCCAGATCTACCTGATATTGATGAAAGTGGTGACTATAAAAAATACTATGTGGAATTAAATAAAAAGCAATTAGAAGCCCTTAGGAATATCACATCCACACAGGGTTGGTATGGGGTAAATCGTCTGCTCGAAAGAATACACAATGCAACTTCCATTGGATGGGTCATTGGATCGAACTCGCTCTTAAATGTAGAGGAAATTGAATTATCGGAGTTTGTTATATCAGACAATATTCGACTTTTGGAATTCGCGGCAGGATATATCGCTGGTGCTTTCAACTCTAAAGAATTCTCTTTTTTTAGAGAGATACAGTTCAATTCTTATTCAGATCTACAGGCCGCAAAGATGCTCTGTGCAGTACCGTTTAACCGTTCCATCTGGGACTGGATGGAAACAAATTTACCTATATCAGTTTGTGATGAGTACTGGTTGAATTGTGATGCTTTTCTTCATGATGAAAATCACAGAGACGTATGTTATGTACAAGAGAAATTACTTCGGGCATGTCGTCCTTTCACAGCAATTAATTTACTCTCTTTTGCGTTAGAGAAAATAGATATTGAAGAGGATATAATTTTCTTGACCCTCGAATCGGCGTTATCTACTGAAACGAATCAGGAAGAAATAAATAAATTAAAGGCACATTGTGTCCAAAAGTTAGTTAAGCATCTTCAAGCAAGTGATAAAGAAAATACTACTAGACTCGCAGCAATTGAATGGGGGTACTTACCTTTTCTTGAAGGGCCACATTCACGAACTGAACCTATGACCTTAATAAATGCACTACAACAAAATCCTAGCCAATTCATTGACTTATTAAAAATCTTATTCCGAAATGAAAACGTAATAAATAGAGATCTAGAATTAACAGATTTAGATCACAAAATGATAAGACATGGACATTCTTTGATAAATGCATTTAGTACACTTCCGGGAACGAAAGAAAACGGGCAGATTGATGAGCTATATTTAACGAATTGGATTTCGGAAGTAAGATTACTTGCAAAAAAAGAAGATAGAATTCGTGTTGCAGATCATCAAATTGGTGAGCTACTTTCTCGCCATTCTAAGGAAGGATGTAAAATGTGGCCCCCCCTTTCAATTTGCAACATTCTGGAACATTTTAATTCAACAAGCATATTCAAAGGTTTTACACTCGGTATCTATAACAGTCGAGGAGTAACTTGCAGAGATCCCTTAGAAGGAGGGACATTGGAACGTGCACTGGTAAACCAATACAGCAACTTAGCGACAGAATTTAAGACTCGATTTCCAAACTTGTCAAAAGCATTCCGAGAACTAGCTAGAAGATTTGAAATAGACGCTGAACGAGAAGATGAAGAAGCAGAACGTCTTAGAGTTGAGCGATAAAACTATCCTATTGTATTAAACTATTCACTAAGCAGAAGCAGTTCATAAGCTTTTCAGAGTTGTAACAAGAGGCGAACCATATCGAGCAATGCATTCAAGACGATGATGCCCCAGTTCACCGGAGTCTACAGACAGAGCTGCCATTTCTCAGGATTGAGATTAGTGTTGTGCTGGGTGAGGAGCAGAGGTCGACGATGAGAACAGAGCCCCCGAGCAGGAACGCAAAGAATCTGCTTTCTTCCTGCTTCGCTTCAGGTAAACTGAAGTTATTGCCTCCCTACTGACTGAGGTTGTTTTATGGCAGAAAAAAAGAAGGCCAGGCTCCTGCGGGCGATCTCGTATTTCGTGCTGCTGTTGATTGTGATCTATGTATTGAGCATCGGTCCGGCTTATGCATTTCTGCTGCCGAGATCGGCCGGCGTCGAGTCGCGGAATTCTGATCTGCTGAATTCCTTTTATCATCCGGTCTGGTGGAGCTTTACCAAAGTCTCTCATGAGGTTACGAATCTCCCCTACTTCCTGCTCGTCAGCTACATCAGGGTCTGGCACAGCATGGTCCCCGAATCGCTGACTTATTCCGATCCGATCTGGGATTAGCCTCTTTTCTGCACTGATGCCTTCGGGAATCTGTTCTGGTTAGAATCTCTCCAGGCGGGCGGACACGTGGGTACCGCCCCTACGGCTCAATTAAACGAGTTAGCGGGTATTTCTGCTGGACATTTCCATTTTCATGTCTAAAAATAGACTGATGTTCTCTTACCGCGGGCACTGTCTCTAATCAGGAGATTCCTCCATGAGACCTTTGTTATCGTTTCTCGCTGTTGTGGTGCTGTCTCTTCCCGTCCCTGCGATTTGTTCTGCACAACAGATTGATCGCTCGCGGCTTCCGCTGCCCGATGCTGCCTTTAAAGGTAAAATCAATAAAACCTTCGAAGGTTCCGAGCAGGACTATCCGCAACCGGTCGCGCCTCCGCAGGGGGCACCGAATGTGCTGTTGATTCTGATTGATGACCTGGGGTTTGGACATCCTGCGACGTTTGGTGGGCCGATTCCGACCCCGGCCCTGGATCGCCTGGCTGCTTCGGGAATTAAATTTAATCGCTTTCACACAACCGCCATCTGTTCGCCTACCCGGGCCGCGTTGCTGACGGGCCGTAACCATCATCAAAGTGGCTTCGGCACAATCACGGAACTGTCGACCGGCTACCCCGGGTATCACAGCATCTGGCCGCGGAGCTGTGCGACGATTGCCGAGGTGCTGAAGGACAATGGCTACAGCACCGCCGCGTGGGGGAAGTGGCATAACACACCGGACTGGGAAACCAGTACCATTGGTCCGTTTGACCGCTGGCCCACAGGGCTCGGATTTGAATATTTCTACGGCTTTCAGGGGGGCGAAACAAGCCAGTTCTATCCGCAGCTGTTCCGCAATACCCTGCCGGTGGAACAGCCCAAATCAGCCGCAGAGGGCTATCATCTGACAGAAGACCTGACGAACGACGCGATCGCGTGGATCAAGCGGCAGCAGTCGATCAGTCCCGACAAACCTTTCTTCGCCTACTTTGCGACAGGGGCGACCCACGCACCGCTGCATGCCCCGGAGGAATGGATCGACAAGTTTAAGGGGCAGTTCGATCAGGGCTGGGACAAGGTTCGTGAAGAAACGCTGGCCCGCCAGAAAAAGATGGGGGTCGTTCCCGAGAATACGAAACTCACCCCGCGCCCCCAGGAAATTCCCGGCTGGGACAGTCTGTCGGACGACGCCCGGCGGCTCTACGCCCGTCACCAGGAGGCCTTCGCCGGTTTCCTGGCGCATACCGACCATCACGTTGGTCGGCTGATAGAGGCCGTGCGCAAGCTGCCCGACGGAAATAATACGTTGATCATTTATGTAGCCGGTGATAACGGCCCCAGTGCCGAGGGCAGTTTGACTGGAACGACCAACAACATCATGACACAGAACGGTATCCCCGATACGGTCGAAGGACAACTGGATGAGATCAATGAAATCGGCGGACCGCAGCACGAGAATCATTTCCCGGTCGGCTGGGCGTGGGCGGGGGCATCGCCGTTCCAGTGGATGAAGCGTGTTCCCTCGCACTTCGGAGGCACCCGCAACGGTCTGGTGATCTCGTGGCCTGCCAAAGTCAAGGACGCCGGTACGGTACGGAGTCAGTTCCACCATGTCATCGACATTGCCCCGACGATCTATGAGGCAGCCGGTATTCCTGAGCCCAAGACCGTCGCTGGGGTCAAGCAGACGCCGATCGCCGGCACCAGTATGGCTTACACGATTACCAATCCCGATGCTGAAGGGCGACGCACGACGCAGTACTTCGAAACTGGCGGGCATCGCGCCATCTACCACAACGGCTGGGTTGCAGCCGCCTTTCAGGGGGTGCCCTGGGAACTGACCGGTTCGAAAGGTTTTGATAATACGAAGTGGGAACTCTACAACATCGAAGAAGACTTCTCCGAGGCGGTCGACCTGGCGCAGAAACATCCCGAAAAGCTCAAGGAACTGCAGGCGATTTTCGACAAGGAAGCTGAGAAGTACAACGTCTACCCGCTCGATGACCGCTTTGCTGAGCGGGTCGTCAATCCCGAGCGTCCTTCGGTCACTCGTGGACGAACCTTTTTCAGTTACGCTGCAGGTACCAATCGCATTCCAGAGGGAAGTGCTCCTCCGATCTATCAGCGGACGCACACCATCACAGCGTCGATCGATGTCGGTGAAGACGAAACCCAGGGTGTGATCGTAGCCGAAGGGGGTAGCGCGGGCGGTTATACGCTGTACGTAGAAGAGGGCAAACTGGTCTACGAGTATAATTTCTTTGGCAAAGAACGGAACAAGATTGTGTCCGCAGCGAAACTTCCCTCAGGCAAGGTCCAGGTCGAAATGGATTACCAGCAGAAACCGATTACCAAAGCGAATCCGGCAGTCGGCGGGACAGTCACGCTCTCCGTCAATGGCAAACAGGTGGCCCAGGGCGAAGTACCACACGTCGTGCCTTCTCGCTTCTCCGCCACCGAAACGCTGGATATCGGGGCGGACCTTGGTTCGACGGTGTCAGAAGACTACACGCCGCCACACGCCTTTAATGGCAAAATTGAGAAGGTGAATATCGAGCTCAAGTAAAAGCGGCTTCGCCTGGCATACTATCTTCTGCTTAGTCATTGCGACGCCTTGTGGCGAGCTTCATAGCTAAGTGTATTTCCTGAAACCTGCTAGAAAAACAGCCTTCAGCAGGAGGTCCGCTGAAGGCTGTGAGTCTTTGGGATTAGCAAGTGAGTTGCTGTTGAGGCTTAATACTCGCCGACAACTTCGCCGTCTTTGGGATTGCAGAGGCGGCGGATGATGTGGACGTCGATGTTTTCCGACAGGAAGTGGACGCTGCCATCACCCAGCAGCGCGTGGCAACCGCCGACATGGGCACTGAAGGGTTCATCGTTGGGTCCGCAGTTATTGGTGGCCCAGGGACAACCTGAGGGGCCGTTAATCGGCGAACTGTTGTTATTGATGATGTTCTTGCGATTTCCGGCCGTCATGTTGGGAGGACCGGAAACGCCACTGCCGTTATCGGGGTCAGCCCAGCGGTTGGGAGCACCGTAAGGTCCACCAAAGGTTCCGGGGACCACGTCGGCCGTGGCGAACAACTGAGTTGTATCCAGACCGGTCGCACCGTTGACGATTTTCTGGGTCTGGTTGTAGTGTCCGGCAGTCTGAGTCGGACGGTTGCCGTCTTCGATCACCAGGATGGTGTTACTCAACCCGTCGATGGAAGTCGTGATGGGATTGTAAGGTCCCAGGGCACCACAGCGGTCCGCATTCAAGGCACCGCTGCCACTCGGGTTTCGCAATCCGGTGGTCGGGTCGAGGTCGGTGTAGGCAATCGGCATGTAGTCGGTGATTCCATAGCCGAGGGAGTCGACCTGAGTCAGCGAACTGGATGGACAGACATAGACCGGCAGCTTCGTCTTACACAACGGGGCATTGACGGCGTTGGTGTAGTGGTAGTTGAAGTTCCACTTCTGAGCCAGCGGAGCCTGGTCGGTGTAAGGCAGAATTGCGACGTGCATCGACACCGGCATCATGCGACGGGTAACGGCGCGTTCGTCGGTGTATTCACCTGATGTGGGGAAACGGGTATAGCTTGACTCGTAGTTTGCGATCGCGAGACCGATCTGCTTCAAATTATTTTTGCACTGTGAACGACGGGCGGCTTCCCGTGCCTGCTGAACCGCGGGGAGTAACAGTGCGATCAGAATAGCGATAATGGCAATTACCACCAGCAATTCAATCAACGTAAAACCTCTGTGGCTGACGCGCAGCCCGGACTGTGAACGCATAATCTTCCTTTCATTGGATGTAAAACCACCGCCCTCAATTAAAACGAATCGTCCAAGGGCAGATAAAACCTACGGCTGGTATAGACCGTGGGCGTCCAGGTGGCGGGTAGCAATGGCCGTTGACGTACGTAAGGCGGGTGATCGAGGACTGGGTAGTCCCATGGCGGGCAGCTAAAGCCGAAAATGTACGGATGGCGGGTGAAAGTTATTGGGCGTACCAGCGGCGGGTGGCAAGGACGGAAGGTGTCCAGGTGGCGGAAGCGAGTACCTTTTGGCGGGAAATTGAAAAGCCGGAGTTGCGGATTGATAATCCACGTTTTCCGAATTTTTACCCATTGTACGAGTCGAAATGAAGTCTTAATGTGCAATATATGAATATTGCGTGAAGTCCAGGTAAGGAATGAGGGCGTTTGAAATCCCCTTGAAATCGTGTTGTAAACAACGTGCAGGAGACGACTTCGTGGAAACTTGGGCCACATAACAGTACCATGGACTTATGTTGCCGTTGGTATTTGAGGACCTGTTTCCAGCTGGAAATTTATTAATAACTTCCTGATCCCTTCCCAGGCGACATGATTTTACATTTTCGAAAGGTTGCCACCATGAGACTTTCCCTGACGCTCACCTGCCTCTTGTTGTTGATGGCCTGCGGTTCTCTGCCTGCGGAATCGAAGGACACTCCCGTCGACACTGGAGAGTTGCTGAAGGATTTCGTTCATCCGCCGGTTAATTTCCATCCGGGTGCGGAATCGAATTCGGAGGCACGCAAATATCAGGGAATCCCTACGATTGAACGGACGCCCGGCGGTCGCCTGTGGGCGGGCTGGTATGCCGGACCGATTCATGAAGACCGTTTCAACTATGTGATGGCGGCGACAAGTGACGATGATGGCAAGACCTGGAGCGATTTGAAATTCGTAATCAACCCCGACGGCGACGGGCCTCGTCGGGCTTCGGATCCCTGTTTCTGGCTGGATCCCTCGGGCAAACTGTGGCTGTTCTGGTGGATGAACGGCGGCGATCTGAACGTGACGATGTCGATCACGACCGAGAACCCCGATGCGGAAAATCCCACCTGGACCAAACCACGGGCATTGTTCCCCGGTGTGATGATTAATAAGCCAATCGTGACGAAGAATGGGGAGTGGCTCATGCCGGCTGCGATCTGGCACCAGGATGACAGCGATCGGGTCATGGTCTCGAAAGATCAGGGACGCACCTGGGCCCTGCGGGGTGCCGCCAACGTTCCGAAGGACCGCCGGAACTGCGATGAACCGATGCTTGTCGAACGGAAGGATGGCTCTTTGTGGCTGCTGGTTCGCACCTCTGGTCACGGGATTGGCGAAGCGGTCTCCACCGATGGCGGTCGTACCTGGACCGAGGTGAAAGATCATCTGCAGCAGACAACGTCCCGCTTTCATATTCAGCGACTGGCATCCGGAAATCTGTTGCTGATCAAGCACAATGGAATCGATGAACGGGCCCGCGGGCGAAATCATCTGACCGCTTATCTCTCGGATGATGACGGTAAGTCATGGAAAGGTGGATTGCTGCTGGATGCGCGGGACACGGTTTCGTACCCGGATGCCACCCAGGGACCGGACGGTACGATCTACGTGATTTATGACTGGAATCGAGCGGACGAGAAACACATTCTGCTGACGACATTCACGGAAGCCGATGTGCTGGCCGGGAAGTATCAGAGTTCTGCGGCGCGTGAGCGGGTACTCATCAACCACGCGACGGGCGTTAATCCGAAGCCCTGGCGGAAGAAGCAGCGAGTCACATCTTTGAAAAAGAATGAAAAAGGTGCCGCACTGCTTGAGGAGTCGGGTGCACAGTTGAAACCTGTGAAAGGCGAAATGCGCAACGTGAAGCTCGGTGAGGCGATCTTCAGCAACCGCAGCTATGCTTTTCACGACAAGCTGCCCCGTTTTCTGCAAGACGGGCAGTTTGTCTTCAGTCCGATGGAGCAGACCGAAGTCGTCTGTACTTCACCGGGTGTGGTTTACGCCGTAACACCTCAGCCGGACCGCAACCAGGACAGCGTGACGGACGAATTACAAAAGCAGGGATTCGAACTGGCAGCAGTCCCTGAATTCGTACTGTTCCTGATGCCAGGCGGACGCGAGATTCCCGGGAATGTCTGTTCGGTCTATCAACGCCGTGTCGCGGCAGGTGATCGCATCAAGTTCGGCAAATGGGGCGTCGTGATCACAAAACCGGAATGATCGTGGAGATCATCGGTCTCACAACGCGAACCTGACCAGCCCCTGGCGGCCGGCGGGGATCACGTCTCCGGTCGCATACTGGCGACTAAAATCACTTTTCTGTGTGTCGAGACAGATTGCGATAAAAGTTGTCGCGGATGTTTCGCATTGACTGCCAGATGTTGGCTTTCATATCTTGCGGCGAAACGCAGGCGAACAGATAGCCGGTCCCGGTTGTTTTGTCTGTCCAGGTCTGGATGATCAGATTCAAGGTTTGCGGTTTCTGAGTGACGAACGGTTCCGTCCAGTTGACCTTTGCCGCATATTCTATGAGGCCCTGCGGGTAAATCTTTTGAGGATCGACGGGGGTGGCTTTGGTCAGTTTGCAGGTAAAGCCGCTGGTATCGATTTCCTTCTTCCGACTTTTGAAGATGGTACTCGCCAGTCCCTGATAATACGTGAGTAGTTCGCGTTCGATGTTTTTTTGTGTCAGCTCTGTGCCGGGATCGAGTTTAAATACGAAGAAGTAGGCGAAAAACGAATTCGATTTTTCCTGAAACATGCCCGGCGAAAAGCGGGCTTCTTCGATTCCCTTGAACTGCATTTCCCTGGCGAAGGAGGGGGGCAGCGGAATCTGCTCCCCCCTCCAGCCAGCAGGTACTGTGATATTCTTCGCCAACTCTATATCGGCGGCCAGCACGGCGCTGGCCCCAGACAGCATTACCACTAAAACGGCAAGACGGCGGAGATTAAAAAACTGCATACGAGTCGTTTTCTATCTTGAGGATTACAGGAGCCTAGATCGAAGCGATTTCGAAGCCGGTGCGGTAGTCCCGTGTCAGGTATTTGTTGGCAGCCGAGTTGTTGGTGATTTTGAGGGCTTTGCCATCGAATTCGAGGGTTTCGCCCGGGAAGTATGCGGCTACGTTGCCTAACTGTACGGCTTCGGTCAGATGGCCGCCGTATTCAAACCCGTCGCTGGGCTGTTTACCGGACAGGCATCCATCGACCCAGCCGTGATAATGATCGAGACCTTCTACCGGCTCGATTGTGACTCCTTCGATGTTGACGAACGGCATGCCGACATGAGGCAGAATCATGTTGCCTTTTTCACCGACAAAGATCGAACCGCCGCCTGGCAGGGACTGGCCGGGTAACAGTTTGGCAATTCCGTTCGCGGGACGCCGACCACCATCGTACCAGTTAATGGGCAGACTGCGACCAGCGGTATACTGCGTACCGGGGATGATGTATTTGATGGTTTCCTGGGCGGGCCAGACTTCATCATTCATGCCGGTGTGCTCCGAGTGGACGCTGATCGGGTCACCTGTAATTTTGAGGGCCGTGTAGACCGGATCGAGCAAGTGACAACCGAAATCGCCGATGGCTCCGGAACCGAAGTCCTGCCAGTCTCTCCAGGTGAAGGGATGGTAGACCCGGTTTCCGCCATAGGGACGCATCGGGGCGACGCTGACCCAGAGATTCCAGTCGAGTGTTTTGGGAACAGCTTCATTTGTCTTAGGCGGTTCGAGTAGACCACTGCGTCCATGTCCGGTGGTCCCGACCCAGGAATGCACGGCTGATACTTTACCGATGACGCCATCCTGAATCGCTTTTACTCCGGTCCGATAAGCGGAATGCGAATGGATCTGGTTCCCCATCCGCGTGATGACGCCTGATTTTTTGGCCTGCAGTCGCATCTGGCGGGCTTCCCACACCGTGCGTGTCAGCGGTTTCTGGCAGTAAACGTGCTTGCCGCGTTGCATGGCGTCCATGCTGATGATGGCGTGAGTGTGGTCGGGAGTGGAAACCGAAACGGCATCGATTTTATCACCCAACTCATCCAGCATTGCTTTGTAGTCCTGGTAGATGGGAGCCTCAGGTGCCAACGGTTTGACTTTTTCTGTTCGCGCCAAATCGACATCGCAGAAGGCGACGCATTTCACTTTATCGTGACTGGCAATGAGCTTGATATCAGAATAACCTTTGCCGTCGGTGCCGATGCCCGCAAACTGCAATTGCGAGTTCAAATTCTGTCCGCGGACAAATGCGGGAGCGGCGAAAGTGGTTGCGGCTGCAGCAGCAACGGTTGTTTTCAAAAAATCGCGACGGGTCGTCTCTTTGGAGGAGGTCATGATTGCGGGCTTCCTGTTGATTCGTGTCGTGGGATGTATTGGAGGTCAGAATCAGATTCTGATTAGTGTAGAATAATGATTATAGCATAAACTGCTTGTGATACGTCAATTGAGTCTGCATCATGAAGTGTGAGCAATTTCGGATTTCGTTCTGAATGTGTTTAAACCAGAAAGGTAAGTCTACCGTGCAATTGATTAACTTTGACGATGTCAATGGAATCAACGAACTGTTAGAACACGTTGGAGTTTCAGCCAAGTTGGGTCCGTTCCTGGGGAAGCATCTAACTCAGGTACTGGGTCAGCAGCAACCAGATATAAACATTGAATCAATTGAGTTCATCGGCGCTGGCGACTGCTCGGCCGAAGGAATGCAGAATTCAGACGCAGGGCACATCGTTCAGATTGACGCGTTAACTATTCCACTCAACGTTCACGTGGTGTTGATCAGTAATGATCGCATACATCATCTTGACCTTCATGTTAAGATTATGGCCAAGTCCTCGGATGGCAAGTATGCCATAACAACGGATGTGATTATTCAGCGTCAGTCAGTGGTTTGATGCCATAGTGCTTCAGGACGGTATCTACAGTCCCATCATAATCGGCCGTTCGCCAATGAATAGCTAAGCTACTACATCCCCAGCCTCGCCCCCGTAAAAGTATCAGGGAGGCAACCGGTTGTTACTCCTGGTAACTCTGATTCGCAGGCATGGCGACTGGTTCCTGCCCCGACTGTTCTTCCCGGCCGGTGAGTGCCTGGATGCGGGACAGCTCCTCCCTCCAATCTGATTTCGAATCATCGGTCAGCAGGGGGAGTAATTTTTTGATGGTTCTCTCAGCCGCTGGATAATTTCTGACACTGATCAAAGCGGACGCCAGGACGGAAAGCGATTCTTCCTGCATGACGGGAGACGCGTTGGCAATTCGTGCGTGCTGCAGTGCCTGTTTGGCCAGAGCGGGTTCAGATTCATCGGCTGTATCGAGCAGTAATCGCGCCAGTTCGCGGTGGGCATCCGGAAAAGATGCGTTTTTAGCGATGGATTGTTCGAGATCTGTTCTGGCAGAGTCCCGCTCATTCAATTTGAGAGAGGCCATGGCCCGATCAAATAAGGCGTCGGGAGAATCGGGAAACAGTTCGAGGGCCTGCGTGAAATCCTGAATCGCTTCCGCATATTGATTTAACTCTGCCCGCACACGGCCGGGCGTCATCCAGGCACAAAACACGGTTTCATCCTGCTTGATGGCTTCTGTAAATGCCTGTTCCGCTTCTGCATATTCTTCTGCGTTTTGATAACACTCGCCTAATAAGAAGTACGTTCCAAAACTGACCGAGTCGAGGAATTGTTCCATCGCGACTTTCAAGACCTGCGCTGCCTTGTGATAGTCTTTCATCGCTTTATAGACGACTGCTTTGCCGTAAAAGGCGGACTCTTTTTCGGGGGCACATTCGATTGCGGTTTTGTAATCATTCAGTGCCGCCTGGTGGGCACCACAAATCAGATGCAGATGAGCGAGTTCCTCATACAGTTCAGCCGCTTTGGAATTCCTCGCACACTGGCCGTTCAGATAGGCGATGTTCATTTTATTCAGCCCATCAGAATAAGAGGCCTCCTCATTCAGCAACGTAAGCAGCCCCGTTGACAATTCATCGTAGATTTTGCTTTTGTTTTTAAAGAGCTGCCAGACCATGCCTTGTCTGGAGTCAGCATCTCCCTGTTCCATTTTTCTGGTATAAGTAAACCGGTCAATGTCGCTGGGATGGGTGTCTGATTCGTCAGTGGGTCGATTGATAATTTGAACCAGCATATACTCGATCTGATCGAGTGCCTTTAAAGACGGGGGTGCATTCACGGGCCCGAAGCATTTCGATGCCTGTTGTGCCTGAAGTACTTCGGAGACACCGCGATTCATCCAGTAGTCATATTCGACTGAGCGACGGACGACGTGGCGTAAACCTTTTTCAAATGAGGCGGCCCCATAGGCTTTGACGGCCACCCGGTCGGCCAGAATTTCCTGCAGTCTACTGGCACCGAAGGTGATACGGGAAAAGACACGGTAGTAAAATCTCAAAAATTGAAAGGCAATGTGCCACCAGCGAATCTGGCGTCGACTGGCCACGGATTGTGCAAAGCGTTGCATCGCAATATCAACGCGCATCGCTGTCGCGCCGCCTGCTGTATCTCGGTTGAGGAAGTGTCCATATTCATGAGCCAGAATGCAGGAAAAAGCATCGACTGAGAGACCGTCGAGAACGCCCACTCCTAAATAGAGAATCCGGGTGCCCTTGTCTCTGAATCGCTTCAGGACATTCCCCTGCTCTGAAACTGCGATGGTCGTTGATTGCAGGAGACGAATCTGGTCGACGGGCCGGGTGCCGACTTTCTCGGCGACTTCTTCGACCAGCGCCCACAAACCGGGCTGCTCTTCTTTCGAAATGATTTTGCCCGGGATCTCCCGATTAATGCCGACAAAGCAGGTCCAGATCCCACTGCAGGCAGTCCAGATCGATCCCAGACTCAGGATAAAGACGAGGGCCACCAGCCACAGGTTCAAGTAAGGGACATTGAGCAGAGCATAACCCAGGGTGAGAGGGACGGCGAGGGAAACGACCACCAGCAGTGGTAAAGAAATATAGTAATAGACGCTGGCGAATTGCACCAACAGCCGATAGGCGGAACGCAAGATTTGATGTCCTTCCAATGCCTGGACTATGTTTTCCTTTTGCAGAATGCGGACGATTCTGGATGACATGAATTTGCCTGCCACGTACAAGAAGGCTAAACCAACGAGCCAGGCGAGGACCACATATAACGTGAACCAGGCGTATTCCCAGATCCAGCGTTGTTGGTCGATTGCCATTTTCAGCCACTTCGCAATACTCGCTTCAGGGACTCCCATTTCTTTGGCTTTCAGGAACTGCTGCTCAGCGGCTTTCCAGTTTTCATCCTTGAGGTCAGCGATTCCCTGAAAATAATAAGTGTGTTTATCGTTGGGAAATTTCTGTCCCATCGAGGAGACCACACTGCGAAATTCGGTATTGTTCTTGTCTTCTAACGAAAATTTGGCAAGCGCAATCCAGGGAGTCGGATTATTCACGTTTTTCAACGTTTCAGCGCGTGCCAGGTTCTGGGCACGTCTCCGGTAGGGTTGCAGCACACTGAAGGGCGCATTCCCCTGCTCTAACGTGGAAACGGCAGACATCAACTTTGACAGCGAGGGTTCTGCTTCAATTGGGAATCTATAATGGCCTGCGCCTGACTGGTGTTTCCTTTCTGGAGCTGTTGTTTTGCATTCTGCCACTGGCCTGTCGGGGCGGGAGAGATCCCCGCATAGACGCGCGTGGTGGGAGTCTTGCCGAATTCGACTCTGGGGGGAGCAGGATTCGTATTTCGAAGGAGCGGGTTTTTATAATGCGAAATTTGATTCGCAGAGCGATTCGTTGAAACGGCGGGGGTTTGCCCAGAGTAGTTGGGCCGCCCCATGTTCGGATTTGCTGGATTTCCTGGGCGCGTCACGGTCCTGGAATTATAGCCCGGGCGATTGCCTCCCGGAGTGGGAGTGCCTGGCCGATTGACCCGCGGACTGGGAGTGCCGGGACGATTGCCGTAACTCGGTCTGGGAGAAGAGGGGCGATAACTTCTGCCTCCCGGACTCGGCGCAGAAGGTCGCGAGAACCCGCCCCGGGAAGGGCCTGACGGAGCAGATGGAGCAGACGGACCAAACTGAGCATGGCCCATATTATTCAGTCCCAGCAAGAGACCTGTTGCTAGCGGGATGATGATCTTAAACGAATGAACCACGCTGTTTCTCCCAACCAGTAAAATAGCAGTAATGGATAAATGTCCCCTTATACTACTGGCGAAAAATACACACGCATACACGATGTCGTGTATTTGATTCGATTTTTTGAAACTGGAAAAATGGTCTGCTCTGTTAGTCTGATAATGTGAATCAGTGTCGGGCACTGATATGATCGAAGCTGGCGATCCTGATTTCCAAGGGACGCCTCTTCACCACACAGCCACCAGACAGAAAGAGTCAATGATGGGGAATCGACGTGTTTTTTCAGCAGTCATCGGAGCCGTTTTTTGTCTGTTCGTGACAGGAGTCGCCCTGGCGGCGAAGGCGGATACTTCCGAAAAACCGAACATCATTCTGGTGATGGCGGATGACCAGGGCTGGGGCGATACCGGCTATAATGGCCACCCGTTTGTCAAGACGCCTGAACTCGATGCCATGGCGAAAGAGGGATTCGTCTTTGACCGCTTCTATGCTGGTGCACCGGTCTGTTCTCCGACCCGGGCCAGCGTGATGACGGGGCGGAATCCGAATCGGGCCAAAGTCACCAACCATGGTCGCTACATGCGTCCACATGAGCAGACCATTGCCGAAACGTTGAAAGCGGCTGGATACGTCACCGGGATTTTCGGCAAAGTGCACCTGGGTTCGGGACAGCCCGACTCGCCCTGTAATCCGAGTGGCATGGGATTCGATGAATGGGTGATCGGCCTCAACTTTTTCGACAACGATCCCTACCTGAGCCGGATGGGAAAGATCGAACATCGCCAGGGTAAGGGTTCGGTGATCCTGATGGATGATACGCTCGAGTTCCTCAAGAAACACAAAGACGGTGATCAGCCGATCTTCACGGTTGTCTGGTTCCCTTCTCCGCACTCCCCGCATGCGGAAGTGCCGGATGGCCCCAGCCTTTACAAAGGCAAACCGCAGGCGGGGTACTACCGCGAAATCACGCTGCTGGATCAGCAGGTCGGCCGTCTGCGACGCGCGCTGCGGGATATGGACATGGCGGAGAATACCATCGTCTGGTACTGCAGCGATAACGGCGGGCTGAACAAGGAGACGTCCGGGGGGCGTGAGAAAAAGGGGAGCATCTATGAAGGGGGCCTGCGGGTGCCGGGGATCATCGAGTGGCCCGCTAAGAAACTCAAGGGGCGGACTTCGGTCCCTGTGGCGACCTTTGATATCTATCCCACCCTGCTGGCTCTCGCCGGCGTTGAGTTATATGCACCGCATCCGCTCGATGGCATGGATGTGAGCGGTATTATTGCGGGGTCGGTGACCGAACGGAAGAAGCCAATGGGGTTCTGGCATCAGTTACAGGGCGGGCAAGGTACCCGCAGCGACCAGATTCAGAAAGCCATCATGGAGAAGCAGCAGGCCGGTGCCCCCTTACCCCATGATCCGGTCCGCATGCGGAAAGACGTGGACGAATTCCCCCAGTTTCCCGAAGAG
Organism: Gimesia benthica; assembly: GCF_009720525.1. Lineage (NCBI taxonomy): Bacteria > Pseudomonadati > Planctomycetota > Planctomycetia > Planctomycetales > Planctomycetaceae > Gimesia > Gimesia benthica. Next base: position 7,531,937 of record NZ_CP043930.1, on the reverse strand, counting down.
ACCACGACCGGGCACGCTGCGTGGACGGACTGGCCCTGGAAACTGCATCGCATCAAAGGGACGAGATTCGAACTCTACAATCTGAGCGATGACCCGATGGAGACAACCGATCTTTCTAAAGATCCAGAACAGGCTCAACGGGTAAAACAGATGCAGCAGGAGTTGAATGCCTGGATGCGGTCTGTGATCCGCAGCATTAATGGGAAAGATTATCAGGCAACGAAGTAGAAGGAGGAGCAATTTACGGTACTCGAACCTGTATTGTGAGTTTTTCCTGTCCGTTTCCTGCTCGCTGCGCTCGGCCCGAATTACATTCGGGCCCACCTCTGGCGTTTTCTTGAGTATCTCTCTTGGGTTTTGAAGAATAAATGAAAGTTGACAGGTGGGCGGACACATGGGTACTGCCCCTACGGCTATATTAACCGGATGTAATGAGGGGTACGAACGATTTCTCAGAGCGGCTTATAAATCATACGTGCGCCGTAGAGGTACCAGCGTCTGGTGTCTGTCTGCCAGCCGCGGAGGGTGAATAAACCGCAGCGCCAGTAGTGATCGAATCCGCCGCCGTGTACGTAGCAGGTGGCGCTTTTGCTGAGATAGTAGTAGTCGCCGAAGTTATTATGCCGCAGCGTGTCACTGCCGAGACGCATAGTTTTCTGTGCGTGCGGTACTGAGTCCACTTCCTGATTGACATAATCCTGGGGGAGTGCCAGCAGTGGATGTGCCGGATCGAAGGTCAGATTCTTCATATAATTCCGCTCGCGATCGCCGCCGACGGTGCCGTTGTCGGTCTGGATCTCCTGCGTGATGCCAGTCGGCCGATATGTGCCGCTGGTGACGTCGCTGGCGTAATCACGCAGGTTGTCACAGACGTACGCCTGGCCATTTTTGAAGTTCAGCCCGTCGATATAATGCCAGACGTTGCCCCACAGATTCTCCATGTAACGGTATCGTACGGCACAGCGGTAACTGGCGTCCGCTCCGCCGCCGTTCGGTGGGGTGTGGCCCGAGGGGGTCTGCAGGCTGTCGGCCCAACCGGTCTTCTGGGCGGCGCCGCCGAGCATCATGTCCGTGGTCGTATCGAGCGGCGGTCCATCGAAGTAGATCGACGTCATCCCCTTGCGGGGCGTATTCGACTCCACTCGCACGATGCTGCGTTCGTTCGCCAGCACGGAATGCTGATCATTCCAGTCCACCATTTGGATTGCCGACCCGACGAACAGTTTCTGAGACAGGTACGAACTCCAGTCGCTGACGATGAACCGGTTGGTGTTTTGCTCTGCCAGCGCACAGTGCAGCCGGGCACCACGTGAGGGCTGCAGGATCTTTCCCCAGCCGCCGCCTACCGCGGCCTGACTGTCGCGAGTGGCATACTCCACGAGGAACAGGTTCTGCAGCAGATTTAACGTGCGGAGGTCGAGAATTCCATACCCCGGCCCGTTGGTTCGCGCAAAGCTGCGGTATTCGGGCCGCGTGCCATCCGCGGTCGGATAGACGCCCGAGATACTCAGCATTTTCCCATCGCGCACGTGGGCTTCGTAGGCACTGACATAGATCGCTGGGAGCTCTCGCCCCTCTTCCACGAAGGCTGGATCAACGACAAATCCGGGTAGTGGCTTATCACTGACAAAACGGTATTCATACCCATCCTTTACATACCGCAGGGCATAGTGTCGGGGGATTTTCACGAACACATTGCCATTGCTGCCTGTCAGCGAGAAGTCGGGCTCGCCGGCATAGGTCACCGTGGTGCCCCCCTCTTTACTCTGCAGGACATTACAGAGCCGCATCTGGCTGAAGGGCAGGATCTGATCGAAGTCGGTCGCCTTGAGGCCCCTGGCTAATCCGATCCGTTCGCAGGGGGCGAGATAGTCTTTGACTTCGTCGTCAATGAGTTTCCACCGAACGCCGTATGCGGCGGGGATAGCTGGGCCGGCAGTGTCATCGGCCTGGGACCTTGATTGCGAGGCAGACAATAGTAGTACGGTGAGGGGCACGAGTACGTGCATGTAGTTTTGTTTGAGCATAAAGATATATTTCAGCAGATCCACAGATCGAATACCAATCCGGTACTTCTCCGGTAACTTCCATCCGGTAACAAGCCGCCGGATGTGTTCGTGGACAATTCTACCGGCCGCATCAATGTCGATCCAGTGAGCCGGTGTCACTCAGGACTGAAGCGTCCTGCTTTTGAGCTTTTAATACTTGGACTCGAGTAGCATGTAGTATTTGAGGTCGAAGTAGCCGGCGTCGGGCTGGCGATTCTGGAAATTCCAGTCGGTCAACCAGTCGAGCATGGGCCAGAAAGCGACCGAGTTGCGGAGGGTGCCGAATTTGTTTTTCCAGGCGGTCCATTCCTCGGTTGTGGAGATGGCGTTGAGTTCCGTGAGACACGCGGAGGCGTCTTCGATTTTCAGATCGATGATCAGATTGGGGAAGTCTCCCACAAGACCGTGGTAGGCGCTCATGGTATCCAGTTCGGGTTGCCTGGCGCCGTTTTCGTCGAAGACGACATTGTTGAAGGCATACGAACGGTTAGCGACCAGCGAGTAGACGCGGTGCTCTTCCCCTTTGGTCAGACGGATGAAGGTGTTACTGGGTAGAAACGGTGTGAACTTGAGTTGCGTACGCATCGTGAGGGTGGAGAGAGCGGCCTCCCAGTCGGCGAAGTTTTTCACGGGATCGGTCAGTTTGACGTCCGGTTTGTTTCCAGTGTTAAGCAGATCGCGTGGACCGCTGACCGCTTCTGTAAACTGGCGTTGAATCTGGCTGAGCACACCGGAAATGGGGTCGGTCCCTTCTACTTCGAGCCCCTCGCCCACATTTTCGCCTGGAAATGGCATGCGGAAGAGGAGTTCCTGTCCGATGCCGCGGGTCCAGAGGTCGCGGTATTTCTTCCGCGCGTCGACCGGCAGCAGACGGAGAAAGTTGTCTTCGAACTCCTGCCGGAGTCGGCTCATGAATTCCCAGGTATCGAGCTTCTGAGCGACGCTGCCATAGTATTCGTAGTTAACGACCAGGGAGTAGTACAGACGTTCGAAGCCACTGTAGTCGATCAGCCAGAAGGTGGGCGGAATGCCCCCTTGTCGCCCACGGAGTACGGTCGCATTGGTTTCATTGCGGAGGATGGTGAGCCAGGCATTCGAGTTCTGCTGATTCCCGTCCCAGACATCGTTGATCTCGTAACCGGTCGGCTTGTATTGATCGAGGACCTTGAAATAGGCGTCGTTATAGACGGCGTTCCCTTCGAGGCCGTAGTTCATGAAGTCTTCCCAGGACTGCAGACCGAGTTCCGGCTTGAGGACGGAGGGATCGTGTTCGGGGTCGACAAAGAAGACCCAGAAATTGTCTTTGATGGCGTAGGTAGCCAGATTTCCGACACAGACCGGGCCGCGGATCATCCCGCTGACAATCAGATGCGAATTCTCCACGAGGAACTGCGCCCGCGACCGGGCGGGAATCGCCTGGAAGACTTCAAACGGATTTTGGCTGCTGTAGCCCGGCTCCAGGCTTTTACCGGCGACCGATTCGACCTGAAAGAAGAGTTCATCGAGGTGTTTCAGTTTGTCGTCGCTGAGCTGCCAGACGAAGAGTGACTTCTGAACCCGCGATTCGGTTACCTTTTTCAGCCGGTAATAGAACTTGTCAACCCCCTTGAGATACGGATTATTATAGGGTCGGGCCGTCTTGATTTCGTGAACCGGACTGGCGGTGACCACCTGCTTGCCATCGGCATCGTTTTTGACCTGGATCGGCGGTGTGGTGGAACGGACGAGGCGAAAGTATTCGCCAGGCGATTCCTCGAAATGCAGTGTCGCGAGAAATGCATGTTCGAAGATAAAGCGACTGACCAGCGGGGAGAGTGGTACATCCTGATTGAGAAAGGCTTCCCAGCGGGCGATGACTTCGGGCTGTTTCAGTTGCTGGACCTGGGCCATGACCTCGGCTGTGGGGCCGGGGGAGCCGGCGGTGATCCATGCGGAAAAGAGCTGATTCTCGTCCACAGTCAGTGCGGGCATTCCGAAGGGCATCCCTGCGGTGGGGCGTTGTTTCAGATAGGCGTCGATGCCCTGCTCGCAGGGGCAAATATGTTTGTTGACGGAATGGTAGATCGGTTCGAGGGACTGCAGTTCGAAGGGGGGCTGGTTATGTTCGGTGCCGGCGACCAGCATGCGGAACAGGATGCTCTTCGCGGGTCGTTCTTCGGGAGGCCCCTGCTGTTCGACGACATTGCAGAAGCCCTGCTCCCGCCAGGCAGTCACGGAAGGCTGGTCAAACAATCGGACCGGTTTTTCCGCGAACAGGTGCGTGGCATCAGGATTGACTTTGCGGGCACCGCGGAGCAGTCCTTCGTAACAGGTGAGCTTGAGCAGGCAGGGCGAGTCGAGACAGCCATGACAGACGATGCAGCGACGGTTGAAAATCGGTTGTATTTTGTCGAGATAGTAACTGCCGGCGAGCTCGGAGCCGGTGGTCTCCGGATATGTGGTGGGCTTGAGAACGAAAGGTTGCCAGTCCGCCTGTTTGCTTGCCTGCTGCCAGACAATGCCCCCGACTATCGCTCCAGCGGCCAGAAGAAAGAGCAGTACCCCAGCCGAATAGCGAACCCTGTTCTTCAATGCTCTATCCTCGCTTCATCTTGAAATAGCTTTCCGGTTCATGAATTCTTTTCATTCGGCCCCAAATTGAAGATAGGTGTGGGGAAATAAGGTGTCAAGGCACGGGTGTGGGTGGATCTGTTTTCTAATGTCCGTATTGAGTGGGTGGCAGCAGAGTTTCTTCCTTGTTTCGAGCTGGGGAGGTTCATTCTTAAAGGATCGTTTTCTCTGCCCGTTTCCTGCTCGCTCCGCTCGGCCCGAATTTTATTCGGGCTCACCCACGAAAAAAGTTGACACATGGACTCATAACTGTTGCTACATGAATTGGGTGCCGACTATTGTTCTGTCAGGTTTCGGCTTGTTATGATAGGGCTGTCCCCGTGGGATAGCATCGTCGCTGGTTGTGAAAGCGCAGCGTCGATTTGCCAAGCGCCTCGTTTGTTGATTGTTGCCTTCTGTTTGAAATTGATATGGTCTACCGCACAGCGGGAATTCCGGGTTGCTCACCCTGCCCCGCCTGTCAGTACTTACCAGCCAGGAAGATTGTTTCCTGCCTGGAGTCGATTCAGCTTGCGGTTTCTTCTTTGAACCAGCCACTGCAGATTGTCATTACTCGACGAACGACTTAAAGAATTGATTACTAAAGTTAAGGAACAGAGAGTATGCCAGCCTGGCCAGAAAAAATGTTTATCGATGGAAAATGGGTCGACGGTCATTCCAGCACGAGTTGGACAATTACCAACCCGGCGACACGGGAACCGCTGGCGGAGATTGCCATGGCGGATGCAAGTGACGTCGATCTGGCTGTGACTGCAGCTCGCCGTGCGTTTGACGAGGGCGAATGGCGGCGGATGGATGGTCTGGAGCGTGGGCGTCTGCTGTTTAAGCTGGCCGAACGGGTGCGGGAATCTGCGGAAGACCTGGCGATGACCGATACGCTCAATATCGGCAAGCCAATTCGCGATACACTCGGATTCGATATTCCCTGTGGTGCGGACATGCTGGAAAGCTATGCCGGTCTGCCGGACAAAATCGCCGGCCATTCTTATGGCGGTCTGGCCGACAACGTGACCATGCAGTTTCGTGAACCGATGGGTGTGATCGCGGCGATTGTCCCCTGGAATTATCCGCTGACCAACGCAGCAATCAAGCTGGCCCCGATTCTCGCCTGTGGCAACACGGTGGTGCTGAAGCCCTCTGAAGTCTCCCCCCTGTCAGCGTTGATGCTGGCGAAGCTGGCTGAAGAAGTCGGCTTTCCTCCCGGCGTGATCAATGTGATTCACGGAACGGGTGCGGAAGCGGGTGCTGCTCTCGTAAAACATCCCGGGATCAACAAAATCGCATTCACTGGTCGTCACGAAACTGGTGCCCAGTTGATGGAAGCGGCCAAAGAGGGCATGAAAGGGGTGCTGCTGGAACTGGGTGGCAAGACGCCGAGCGTGGTCTTCCCCGATGCTCCGCTGGATCATGTTGTGAACGGCGTCATCACCGGAATTTTCTGTCACCTGGGGCAGATCTGCGTAGCCGGTTCCCGTCTGCTGGTGCATGAAAGTCAGCACGATGAACTGTTGGAGCGGATCATCGCCAAAGCCCAGAGTCTGCGGCAGGGAGATCCGACCGATCCGGAAATGCACCTGGGTTGTCTGGCGACGCCGACGCACTGTGACTTCGTACGCAGCCGCGTCGAACAGGCGAAACAGGAAGGGGCCCGCATGGTTTTGTCGGGCGAGATTTCAGATGATCCGCTGGACTGCTTCTTCCCGCCCACCATTTTCGACCAGGTCTCTCCCGACATGGCGGTGGCGAAGGAAGAAGTCTTCGGTCCGGTCTTAAGCGTGATGACCTTCAAGACCGAGGAAGAAGCAATTCGAATTGCCAACGATTCCGACTTTGGTCTGATGGCCAATATCTGGTCGACCGACGGCACACGGGCTTTGCGGGTCGCACGCGAACTGCAGGCCGGCCGGATTTCCATCAATGGTGGCGGCTACCTGCGACCGAACGTGCCGATCTATGGATATAAGAAGAGTGGGTTTGGCGCGGAACTGGGCTTCATCGAAGCGGCGCATGAACTCTGCAATTCCAAATCGGTGATTTACTCCCTGGCGACTGAGAAATCTCCGTGGCCTGAGTAAACGAACTTCTCTCTGGAAATATGACAGGGGCAGGATGCACATAGAGTGTGTCCTGCCCCTTTTTTAATTGGTTGTTTGTGCCCTGGTGTGCGTGTAGGATGGGTCTGAACCTATTTCGAGTCCAGCTATATTGAGAATACCTATGCGCTTCATCTTCCGTTCTCTCTTATTTGTGATTGCCTGCACGAGCTACGCAGCCGCCCAGGAGAAAACAGAGTCTCCACTCAAATTGACAATGGGAGAACCGCGTGTGATTGTGCGGGGGATTCGGCCGGAGGAGCAGCTTTGGGGGCCGTATCAGTTTCCGCGGCCCTATCGGTTGAAAGACCGGTATGTCGTTTCCGTGCACGTAAAAAACGACGACATCAGTAACTACGGCTCAACGGCACTCTGGTTTGAAAGCCGCGACAAGGGCAATACCTGGAAAGAGGTTGATGCATCGGTGGCGCAGGAGTGTGGTCTGCTGCTGCCGAACGGGGACCGGGTTTACCTGCCGCCGGAATCAGGTGTGGATGTAAGCGAGTACAAGCAGATTCCCTGGAATAAATACACGCCCGCCTATGATTTTTCAAAGCAGGCGGAGGAAGGGACGCTGCCGATCCCGGACGGGATGACCTTCTGGATGGGGGGCACGACGATCAATGCCTATAACGCCGATCGCCTGCCACCGAGCCTGTCTAAAAAGGAATGGACGCTATATCGCATCCCGGCGGGTCAGACACAACCGGTGCTGGAACAGGCCAGCGTGGACTGGCCTTACCTGACGCGGGTAGTTCATGTCAGTCGCAAGGGGAAGAAGGTGCTGAAGTCGATCTTTCCGCGGGGGAATCCGAAGCTGGGTCCGGACGGGGCAATCTGGGTGAGCGTGTTTTCGGGAGAGGGGCATCTGAATCCGGAAAACGGCCAATACAGCCCGTACTACTCTGCGGAGATCTTTCGTTCCGAGGACAATGGAAAGACGTTCCAGCGTCGGTCGCATCTGGAATATGAAGCCAACGGTCACGAGTTTCCCTATAAGAGTGGTGGTTTCAGCGACAGCGACTTTGAATTCATGCCGGACGGCTCGATTGTCTGGTTCCTGCGGTCGACCTGGTATTCTTCGACCGGCAAGGAATGGGACCCGATGTATATGACGCGTTCGACTGACATGGGGCGGAGCTGGTCGAAGCCGGTAAAGTTCGACCGGGTCGGGATTCTGCCGCGTTTGTGTCGTCTGGAGAATGGTGTGACGCTGCTGTGTTATGCACGTCCCGGAACGTTCGTGCGAGCCTCGCTCAATGATAGTGGCACAAAGTGGACCGAACCGCTGGTGGTAATGACGCCCGGCGATCGGAGCGGGCTGGCTAACAAGCCGGTGGCAGAGCCGACCTTTCACGACTGGGACGGTTCCTGCAATAACCCGGAGATTGTCCCCCTGGACGAGAATAGTGCCCTGCTCTTTTACAGCGACTTTTATTATCCGGATGAAAACGGCATGAAACGCAAGACGATTCTGTGTCGGAAGATTACGGTGGAGTGAGCAGTTAGCTGAATCGTTCAGTTAATACCAGCATTGAAAGACAAACCAGTAGAGTTCGCTGATGTGACATTTTCTCTGTCAGTTTCCTGCTCGCTGCGCTCGGCCCGAATTTTATTCGGGCCCACCCAGATTATTCTTCACTGTTGCCCCTGTTGTTCGAACTGCGATTGAAACTCGCCAGGCGGGCGGACACGCAGGTAACGCCCCTCCTATTCTATCAACACAGTTTCTTCACAAGCTGTATCTTGCTTCTGTTGATTGCGTTTATCCTGTTTCCCCGCATTATTTTCAGGTTCGTGTTCGCTGTCGGCCCCTGTCATCAGATACCGATGTCTTATTTCGTTTTGTATCCGCGGGCAATCTGATAGAAAATATTGAAATCATTGAATTCCGTTGTCACAGTCAATCGTCGAATGTGTCTAATAGACGGGGACCTCTACGTAGAGGCCGAATTAATAGACCAGATAAGGTGGAAGAGACGATGTATAATCCCTTTTTAGAAGCGGATGACGATGCCCGGCAGGATATAGAACTGGTTGAGCGGACCAGAAATGGAGATCGTGCTGCGTTGGAAGCCCTGATTCTCAGGCACCAGGCCTGGATTTACAATATCGCGGTACGGATGGTTTTCCAGCCTCATGATGCCGAAGAAGTCACGCAGGAAGTGCTGCTGCTGGAACGCGTCACGATGGCGCCTTAGTCTCAGGCTGGTTTCAATTTATAGAATGGTATCTCTTATTCGGTTGCTGTTGTCCGCCTGACAGCTTGCAACCGAATTCCCATTCCTCGATTTCCTGACCAGGCGAGCGTTTTGCCATCGGGACTGAGTTTTCGAAACAGACAGCAAGCAGGTGTCCGGGCTTTTCCTTTTGACTGACACTGTCTATCAGTATACGCTGTTTTAGAGCTTTCTGATACTTCACTGCGGGATAGTTATTGCGAAAGGACTTTGCGGGGATGTCGAAACGCCGGAAATCCAGGGTTTCCCAATGCATGGCAGGTACCGTCCTGTTTCTGCTGCTGGCTTATCTGTTAAGCGTCGGTCCTGTGCTTGCCTTAACGGTCCGGTTCCAGGAATCAGGATACACGCCCCGATCGATATGTGAGATTCGCCCCTGGTGGTCTCATTTTGAATTGTGTGCAGGTCAGAAGTACGAATATGCAGACCGCCTGGAGCGATTTTATGCGCCTTTAATCTGGTGTGCTGAGAGGAATGACCTGTTTAAAAGTGGAGCTGACCGCTACATCAGCTTATTCAATCGCGGAGGTTGAATACTAAATATGCAAGGAGCCAGAGATGGGTGTGACCAGCGGATTTCGACGATTTTCGACAGAAGATCTATCCCGGCTGACAGAGGATGCTGCCGCGTTTGAATCGGAGTGTCGCAACTATGATACCCCGGATTACCTGGATATGGACAAGGCGGGTTACGAGTTGATCTTCATTCTTGATCCGGTGAGTATGGAATTCGATACGACCGAGACCGAGGACACATTTCCTGGACTGATGGATGTGCTGGCAGGTGGCGCGCCGCTACACGAGCAGATTTGGGGTATGGTCCTGCCAGAGTGATCCCGGCGAAATCGCTGCGAGAATCACTTGCGGAAATCGCATCCCTGACACAGGAGCAGTTTACCGAACTGGCCCTGGGCAATGAGATCCTCCCCGAATTGCTGATGTGTGAACTCGAGGAATCGATGATCCAGGAGTATCACTGGCCTTATCTGCAATCGCTGTCTCAATTCCTGCGTGAGTCGCTTGACCAGGACATGACTGTGATCCGTTATTAATGCATTCGATGTGAAGTATCGGAGGCGGTGGCCGGGCTCTTTTCAGAGAAAAGATTGACAACCCGACTTCATAAATTATGATGCGGCTTCCTTGTGGAAGAACTAGCATGGCCTCCAGAAACAGCCCGGGCGGCAGGATACGCCGGGGCTGTTTCCCTTTGTCGCGTGAGGTTCCCTCAGGAATTCTTTGAGCAGACTTCTAGAGCTTTCGGTGCCCTGCGGCTAAACTACGGAGATGAAACAGAATCTGCTGACGAATGAGAGGTTTTACCTGACGCTGGTGATGATCGCCGCGGTGATTCTATTTGTTGTCAGCCTGACTGTGGACACGAAGGCGTTACCGCCAGAAGCTTCACTGTTTTTTCCGGGGATCGCCCTGTTCTGTCTGGGTGAACTGCTCAATGGCCGAGGCGGCGCGGCAACCAGGAAAACGACGGCGGGCTGCCTGTTCAACCTGATCGGGTTCCTGCTGATTGTGAGTGGTGCCTGGCTGATGTTCTTTCCCTCACGCCCGATTGAGAAACCGCCCGAGGAGAGTGTGTCATGCCTGGTAATTCGAGAAAGTACACATTGAGTTAACTGATTGATTCCCTGCACTTTCTGCAACCGGCTTCTCTGCCAGCTCTTCAGACTAGACGTCCTTGAGAAAAAGCTTCATGTCAAGAAGTAATAAAATAATCAGCTGCCGAACCATTGTAATACCTCTAGTCTGTTTCCTGATCCTGGCAGGGGCAGCAGTTCTGGTAGCCTGGCAATCCGGTGTCATCCAATTCACCGAAGAAGATTCGCGACTCTCTGAGAATGTCATTAACAGACTTACGCCGGGGACGTTAGAACATCTCGAATATCAACTTGATCATGCCGTGTTAGATCCATTCGAACTGAAGGTCAATGGAACTGAGACGAAGATCATCATCAATTCTATGGACTCCAGTCCTTCCTATTTCGAAGAGCTTATTTCCAGAGCGATGATCGCAATCTGCCAATCCAGATATCAAGACTTTGAAACGATTTCACTGATTGTCATCCGACCTAACACAACAAATTCGGAGCATAGTGAAAAACAGATTACGGCTCGAGCAGTATTCTCACATTCTACAATTGATAAGATATGTCGTGATCCATACTCAAAGCGAAAACTGATTCAGCTTGCGAATGAGTTTTCCACACAAAATGATGGTTCAGATTAATCATGAAGAAACTGGCTCCTCTTCCTGATTCAGCCCAGTGTATCATCTAAACACCGGCACGATGCATCTCCGCGTCAGGGTTCGCTGTTTGAGATGGGAGGCTCTAATTCGAGTTCTATCAATCGAAACTCAGCCGGATCGATCTGAATCGGTACGGGATTGATAAAAATCATGGGCACCTGCCCCCGGATGATTATCTGGGGCTCCACGTTTTCCAGGTCTTTGATGACTTCATAAAGCTGATCGGGATCGAGCTCCTCCCAGTCTGCGTCCCAGGGATCATTGGGTAAATCCTGCATATCAAAGATGTCAGGAATCATGTCGAAGGTCAGCCCCGCAAGTTCGCCCGTTGGTAACGGCATGACATGGGGAACCGGTACGAACAGAGAAGCTGGCGGATCGTCATTTCGCAAGTGACCGGGTCCGGCGGAGCAGAGCAACAGATTTATGATGATGATTGTTTGCATACACGTTAGAGTTCTGCAGCGGTCCGGGAGTTCCCGAATTTTTATTTTTTTATTACTGCCGGGCAGTGATCGATCTTCAGCTTGGTGGTTGGGGGACGATCCGTACAATCGGTGGATTGGTTTTTCAGGAGTGAGAAGGATGTTTTTCTTCCGTTACCGGCGGCTAGCGCCTTGCCGCTCATCTTTTAGAAGGCGTTTTCATGTGGGTACTGATTTTGTGGAGGGGCGTGGGGAGGTCAAGAGGGTATTGCGAAATTCTGCTGCTGAATCTGCTCTGATGTTCCCTGAGTTGTTGTTGAGATGTACTTCAAATGCTCTGAGTGTGCTGCGAAATGCTTTGATATTGTACGAGACATGTGGCACTGGTTCTGAGTGTTCTGGTGAAAACCTTCAAAATTCGACGCCGATTCAGGTGCTGTTGACTCACTGGTGGAACAGGTTCCGGTGCACGCATTGTCCGCCTCGCGCGCGAAGCAGAATTTCACAAAATACGGAACGGGAACTGCGATTCAAGTTCAATTTATTCAGTGAGGTTCACCAGAGTGCACCGGTATAAAATACGAAGTAGTCAACACGCTGCTGTTTTGGAGAGAGGCTCTGATCAGAAATGGTGATTCTCAAATATGAATTTTGTATAAACGTGGGAGTCGCTTCCTTGTCTCGACAGAGCCGATCCCGACAATTGAGGTCTGGATTTCATCCTTCGACTGAACCAGAAAAACGAGACCTGATTGTGAAACGATTTGCGCTGCTAACTGTGTTTGTACTGTTCCTGTTCGTGACAGTTCGACCAACCCAGGCCTGGAACTATGCGGGGCATCGGATCATCGCTGCGATCGCCTGGGATCAACTGACGCCTGGACGGCGGATGGAGCTCGTGCAGCTGCTCAAACAGCATCCCCGCTTCGAGCAGGATTTCCAGTCGCGGATGCCTCAGATCATCAAGGATGCGACGCCGGAGATCCAGGCTCGCTGGCTGTTCATGCGGGCGGCGACCTGGCCGGATATTGCCCGGAGTTTCAAGGATGCGGACCGCGAGAAATATCATCATGGGACCTGGCATTACATCAACCAGCCGATCTATCTGGATGACGCTTCAAAAAACGCATTGAGTAAGCAGCTCTCAGCGAACGTGGCGACGTCGATCAAGGCGGGAGACGATGTGCTGGGATTCAACATTATTCAGGCCCTGGAATATTGTGTGGCGCAACTGAAAGATCCGAGTGTGAGTCAGGCTGATAAAGCCGTCTACTTCTGCTGGGTGATGCACCTGGTGGGGGACAGTCATCAGCCGCTGCATTCTTCGGCCCTGTTCAGCCGACGGATGTTTCCGGAGGGAGATCGAGGGGGCAATGATATTCGGATTGCAAAATCGAATCTGCATTCCCAGTGGGATGGTCTGCTGGGGAACAGCTTCAAGGATTCGGAGATTGTCGGCCAGGCGGTGGGGATCGAACGGGACCCCGCGAATAAGCGGCTCGGCGAGAGCGCTGCCGGGGATTTGAATTATGTGACCTGGATCAACGAAAGCCACGAACTGGCTCGGGAGAAAGGATACAGCGTGGAAATACTGGAAGCAGCCCGCGTGAGTGAAGCTGAGAGTGGGAAGTTTCAGAAACTGTCTTCGCTGCCTCAGAGTTATTATCGGCAGGCAGGTTCGATCGCGGTCAAGCGGACGGCCCAGGCGGGCTGGCGACTGGCGGCGGTGTTGGAGGGTGTGAAGTGACGTTGAGTGCCCCAGAGCGACTGAATTCGCGATCTTCACTTATTCGGATTTATATAGTGGAAGTAGAAGTAAACCAGCGATAGGAAAGAGATTATCAGGAGCAGATTAAGGCCCATCAGAACCAGGAGGAGCGTGCGACGTTTCGGATAGGGACCATCTGGTATTTCTTTGGCATCAAGATCTGTCAGGCACCCACAATTGCGACAGCGATAGCCGCCCTGTTTCCATTGTTGAATGGTTTTTGTTATGGGATGTTGAAAGGGGAACAATGGTGTGCCGCACGAAGGACAGAATTTCCCCTGGGCTTGCTTGACCCTATAGAAAAGAAAAGCAATCAAGGGGGAGAGTAATATCAGCATTATCAACATCATCACGAGGATGGAAGTTATTTCCCTTAAGAGCATCGTTAGTTTCTGTTCTTTCTTCGCGTATAAACAGTATGAATAACATAGGTAATCAGTCCGACCAGGGTTCCATGAACGATTGCGGAATAGAAACAGGCCCAGTAAAAAAGCGTTGATCCCCACCAGGGTTCCCAGCGAGGATTGGCCATGGAACGGCCAATTAAATCCAGAAACAGCTGATGAGAATATCGGTTGGCAGCGTGTAATACCGCAGAATAAAACAGAAAGTATCCCAATATCGCAGCACTCAGCGACCAGAGAAGCACAGGACCGATCCAGGAAGCAGGTTCTTTATCTTGCATATGAATCAGAGTTGTTTTCAGTTTCGCATCAGGAGCATCATAAGTGGAATACAGGTCAGTAGCAGGGAGATCACGATACAGAATACAAACAGCCCCATCCCATGCAGTAAGGTTCCCTGTTCGGGAAGTGTTCTGGCTGCAACCTGCCTGCCTTTGAGGTCTGTTTCGCAACCACAGTTCGGACAGCGATACCCGCCGACAAGCCACTGACGTCGGGTCTTATTGAAAGGAGACTGAATAACCGGCATCGGGCGGTGACAGGAAGGACAGTTTATACCGCGAGCATGGAGAAACAGGAATGCAAAGAAGAACAGAAAGGGGATGAGGGGCATCAACGTTAACGTGAAATCCATGGTTCATCTCCTGTGATTGTTCCAGTATTCGTTTCTAATAATACAAGCCCTTTAGTGAAGTATAACGGACAGGTGTTTGAATTAGATCAGGGATTGTTGCTTTAAATGTTCATATTTCTAAGTTTGGCAGCAGAAAGGAATGATAATTACTTATCGTCTTGTTGATTTTGCATTACCCCAGATTCATCTGCTGCAGGATGCGGACAGTATCCCGGGCCGCTCTAGTCGGCTTGAGTGCGGTGGCTGCGATACCCGAGACGACGCGGGTGATGTTATGATCGACCTGCCCCGGTTGTCCCCAGACCGAACCTGGGGGCGATGTCATATAGACCGAGAAGGTATGATGGCCGGTACCCGGACGTTCGCCGATGATATGCAGGAGGGCACGGTTGCCATCCAGTCCGCCGAACAGTGTTTCCCCGATGCGATAGCCCGCCCGGACGCGACCGGACTGCACGAGGATGTTCTGCTCCGCGGGATGAAAGCCGGCCGTTTTGAGCTGCGAGCGGAGTTCCTGCAGGAATGGTTCGAGCTGGTCTTCGTCCATAATCGAAAGGGCGTTCAAGCCGTCAGAAATGACAATCTGCACGTTATAATTCGCGTCGTACTGCTGACGGAGCTGTTTGATGGCGGCCAGCGAGGCGGGAGCGAGTGCTTCACCGGTGGCGGGGTGCAGAATAAATTCGCTGCGGCTGGTCGACTGGGTTTTGATGGGGACCGAGGCGGGAAGCGTCGCGATGAAAGCGGGAGTCAGCTCGGCCCAGATGCTCTGTTTGGCATCGTGGTAGATGCGGTCGATCTGTTGTTGGAGATCGGGAGACAGTGCAGAAGGTTTCTCGCCATAACCTGTCGCGAGGAAAACGCCGCGCGAACGGACGTCTGCCAGCTGGCGTCGGCCTTCGTCGAGAATGCGTTCCTCAGGACGGCTGTCTCCTTTCTTACGGCGGTACTGCAGATAGACCCAGGTCGGATCGCCGAAATGTTTGGTCGGTTTTCCCTGCGCGTCGATCACGCCAAGCTGCTGGAAGAAGGCCCACATGGCGTCGTTGACGCGGTAGCCGAACTTCTCGCGGATGCGGACATGGTCCTGAAAGCCGGTGGTGAGGTAGCCCAGCATCGGATCGATTTTTGTCGGGAGTGCCATCAGATAGCCGGGGTTGGCGGGCATGATCTGTTCGAGACACCAGTCGAGGTCGTCGAGCGAGACATCCATGTGCAGGGTCGAGCAGACATCGAGGCCGATCATCAGACCGTGCAGTTTGCCCATGACGATGTCTTCCAGGCAGCAGCGCACGAGCTGTTCCCGGGTGCGGAAGACTTCGGGACCGATGAAGCCTGCGACGTCGTTCAAATGGACCCAGGGGGCGGCTGTCTGGCCTGCCTGCATCTGAGCGAGGGCAACTTCGCGGGACAAGGCACGAGCGAAGCCGTACTTCCGGGATTCATGCAGGACCATGTCGAATCCATGACTGTGCCCGTTGGTGAAGTCGGCCCCCTGCCCCGTTTCAAAATAGAGCGCATACTTGCCGGTGCGGGAACGGGCGTAATCGCGCATCTTTTTGAGATCGATATCAAACGTCTGGTTGGCGGCATCACAACCGGCGATGCTCTGAAACCAGAGGGCCGTACTTGCGGGCGAACGGCGTTCGACTTCGGCCTGGACGTCGATATGCGACAGCACGCAGTGCGGAAGGACATCTACAATACCGAAGGTCTCGAGGATCTCGCGAAGCTGCAGTTCGACCGCCTGCACCGATTCGGGTTCGCTGGAAACCGGATTGGTACCGAGGACGACATCGCCGACCGCGTAAGACCAGCCATCCAGAACCTGCCAGAAGATGTCGTCCAGATTGTCGGTCGGCGAGTTGGGTTGAATCCGGGCGCCGAGATAGCCTTTCGCACCGAGCTGGCTGCCGGGGAGCGGATTGAAGACTTTCGCGCCGACGGTAATCAACTCGTCGTTGCTCATGAGTTTGACGACGCAACCGATGACATCGCTGGAGAGTGTGCCGGCGATCTGCTTGATTTTCGTTTCGCTGGCTTCGAGCAGCAGTTGTTTCAATTCGCCGAGCGTCAGGTTGACGGGACGCGTGTCGGCATCTGCCAGATTCTCGTTGATATAGCGGTTCAGGTCATCTTCGTAGATGGGATGGTTTTCCAGGTCGACAATCCGGGTGGCGGCGAGCAGCTGGCGGGCGTAGCGACGGGATTGGTCATCCACGGCGGCGACGCCGATGAACTGATCGCCTTCCTTGAATTCATTAGCGGCTCCGAGCAGCTGACGATAGAACGTGGAATCGTGTTTGCCTTTGATCCGCTGAATATAGTCAAACAGCGTTTCACCTGCATTGACGTCAGGGATGGATACGCCTGCTGCCGGGCTTTCAGCTGCGGGGAGGCGTCGAGCCTGGGACAAAGAAACGGTGAGCGCGAAGGGAGCTCCCAGCATAGCCTGTACGAAATCACGACGGTTCCACTGCACGGTAGTGTCCTTTCAAGTGAAGCCTGGAAGGGGGCTGACGGAGATTGCGCACTCTCGCCTGAGTCGATGATACCACCGCTAAAAAACAATTATCAAGCGGGAATGATGATCTCAAGCCAGAATGTCGTGCACAACATGACCATGCACGTCCGTCAGACGGCGATCGATGCCGGCGGTGCGGAAGGTGAGGCGGGTGTGGTCGATGCCCAGCAGATGCAGGATGGTCGCGTGCAGGTCGTAGCAGTAGGTCTTGTTTTCTGCGGTCTGGTAAGCGAGATCGTCACTTTTCCCGTAACTGGTGCCCGCTTTGACGCCGGCACCGCCGAGCCAGGTGACGAAGGTCCCCCGGTTATGATCGCGGCCCTCGCTCCCCTGGGCAAAGGGGGTGCGCCCAAATTCGGTGGTCCAGATGACAAGGGTATCTTCCAGCAGGCCGCGGGCTTTGAGATCGCGAAAGAGTGCGGCGATCGGCTGGTCGGCGCTGCGGGCGATGGCGGGGAGTTCGGTTTTGATATTGCCATGATTGTCCCAGTTGTTGACGGCGCCTTGAGGACCACTCCAGACTTGAACAAAGCGGGTACCCCGTTCCAGCAGACGGCGGGCGAGCAGTGCCCGTCGGCCGAAATCTTCTGTTTCTTTCTGGTCCAGACCGTAGGCGGCGTGGGTCTCTTTGGTTTCACGAGAGAGATCGAAGGCTTCTGGTGCACTGAGCTGCATTTTCGCCGCCAGTTCCCCCGCTGCGATGCGGGCTTCGAGTCGGGAATCATCGGGACGCATGTTCGCGTGTTGACGATTGAACTGCTGCAGCAGCGCGAAGGTCGCTTTGTCAGCCTTTCCCTGCGCGAACTGATACTGCGGATCAGCGAAGAGATCGGGAATGGGTGTTTTGCTGGTGGCGTTAACCAGTGTGCCCTGATGTTTTGCGGGGAGGAATCCACAGCTGAAGTTTCCCTTTTGATTGTAAGGCAGGCCACGCGTATCGGGAAGGACGACGAACGTGGGCAGATTGTCGGCCAGATTCCCCAGTGCGTAGGAGATCCAGGCGCCCAGACAGGGAAAGCCGGGAAGCATGAAACCGGTATTCATCATGTAGCTGGCCGGGCCGTGCACGTTGGTTTTGGTTGTCATCGCCATCAGGAAGGCGAGGTCATCGACGATCTGTGCCTGATGTGGAAAAACCGAGCTGACCCACTGCCCGCATTCGCCATGCTGCTTGAATTCAAAGGGGCTCTGCATCACGGCACCGACGGCTCCGGTGAAGCCTTCCGGTTTCTCTTTGGGGCCGAGTTTCTGGCCATGCAGGCGTTTGAGTTCTGGCTTATAGTCGAACGTGTCCATCGGGCTGGCGCCGCCGTTCATGAAGAGTTGAACGACGCGTTTCGCTTTCGCACGGTGATGCAGGCCGCCATTCAAATCTGGCGCGGAGGCTGCCTGCAGATCCTGTCCCAGCCACCAGGTGAGCGCAGCGGCCCCGAAGCTCCCGCCCGAGCGGGTCAGCAGTTCGCGTCTGGAGAGAGGTAGTTCCAGCATGGTTCACTCCACAAAGAGAAATTCGTTACTGTTCAACATCAGTCGGGAGACGGACTCCAGTCCGTGCGATTCCGCTAGCGCGGTTAACTGGCGTTGTTCGTCAGACGTGGGTTCACGCAACCAGGTCCAGAGTGCGATCTGCCTGACCTGGTCTGAAATCACAGGTTTTGTTTTACGGGCACGCTCGGCCAGTTTCAGAGAATGATGGAGGACGAAGCGATTATTCCATAAGACGAGCGACTGTAGCGGTGAAGCAGAAAAGCCACGCACGGGTGAGAGCAGCCCCAGATCCGGGAAGTCGAGGGCATCCATCAACGGATCGGGAATGCCCCGCCAGACGACACGGTAAATGCTCCGCCGGTACGCACCGGGGCTGTCGAGATCAAACTGATCGTAGTGCAGCACGGGGGTCGCCTGAGGACCGGGAGTCTGGGTAA
The DNA here is from genome assembly GCF_009720525.1 of Gimesia benthica. Taxonomy (NCBI): domain Bacteria; kingdom Pseudomonadati; phylum Planctomycetota; class Planctomycetia; order Planctomycetales; family Planctomycetaceae; genus Gimesia; species Gimesia benthica. Next base: position 7,513,003 of record NZ_CP043930.1, on the reverse strand, counting down.
AGTTCTGTATCCCCGGGCCGCCCATGGTGAGGTCGAGAGTGCCATTGACGCGGAGGACGGCATCGCGATAACTGTCCGCATCGAGACGCTGCCGAGTCCAGCGGGCGAGGAGGCGATTCTCGGGATCGATCTTTGACAATTCGGAACGAAATGCAGAGGACTGCTGATAGGTCTGACTGTTACAGATCAGTCGATGCAGGTGCTTCAGAGAGCCGTTATGATCACGAAGTTCGCAGGCGAGCCAGTCGAGCAGTTCGGGATGGGAGGGAGTGCCTCCCATGCGACCGAAATCGTTGGGAGTGTCACAGAGACCTTGTCCGAAATGATAGTGCCAGACGCGGTTGGCGATACTTCGCCAGGTTAAGGGATTCTGTGGATCGGTGAGCCAGTCCGCGAGGGCTGCACGCCGGGCGGATTCGGCATGCGGGTCGGGCAGATCGAAACGGGCTGGCAGTGATGGGAGAACAGAGATCGCACCCGGCGCGACAACGCCGCGGGGCTTTTCCAGATTGCCCCGGGCCAGCAGTCTGATTTCACGGGGCTGAGTGAATTTTACCATACCCCGTTCGTTGGCTGCTTCAGCGGCAGCGGCGTAGACTTTCGCCTGTTGTGGTAGTTGAGCCAGTTCCTGTTCGGCCCGGTATTTGAGTATGACGGCAGCTAACGCGGTCTGTTGCGCGGGTGTGCGGTCTTTCGCAGGAATGTTGAGAGCGGCGGCTGCGGCTTCCGGGAGTGCAATCACATTCAACTGATCGGCAGCGGTGGCACTCAGCTTGAAACGGCCGATGAGATGCGCACCGCCATGCACCTGTTTCAGTGAGACGACCAGTCGGGTACCCGGTTTCAGAGTCAAAGGGGACTGTAACTCGAAGACAGCGTAATGTCCCACCCCCACTTTGGGATAGATACCCCAGGCGGTTTTAGGATTGCCATCCAGAGCGTGCTGAATCGTCCAGCCGGCCTGATCGAAGTCGGCGGTGGCCCGACTGATGGCGAGCTTCTGGCCCGCCTGGGCGTCCGGCGGGAACACGCGGATTTCCACTTCGTTGAGATGCAGATTCCCGTTATGAGCGCGGCCTGGTCCCTGATGGGGAAGCGAGGAATCGGTCAGCAGATCCAGACGTACTGCGGTGATCGTTTTCAGTTCTGGCTGAACGGTCACCAGAATGGATTCCTGTTCGGGCGCCGGACCGCTGGCCAGAATCGACTGATCCGGCTGTCGCTGCAGTTCAGCTCCCCCGTTGGAAACAAAAGTCTCTGGCGAAAGGACCTGCCATTGGGGTTCGGGGCCACGCTGTTGCTCCCACGCGGCTACCAGTTGCGTATATTCTGGTTGCAACAGGATCGAAGCATTGTTCTCAAGGGCAGCCTGCCGGAGTGCTTCCCATTTTTTTCGTTGGGCCGCGACTGCCGAATCTGCATCAAAGCTGACGTCCCCCTTTCCAATGCCAGCGAAGACGGCCTGCAGGGCGAAGTAATCAGACTGGGTAATGGGATCGAACTTGTGCGTATGACAGCGGGCACAGTTGGCGGTCGTACTGACGAACGCCCCCATGGTCTGCGTGACCAGGTCGTCACGGTCGAGATATTCGAACGTTTTGGGCGCTGTGGCTGCGGCACTCTGATCGTAGGGACCGGCTCCCAGAAAACCGAGCGCGACGGTGAGCTCAGATCGTTCAGGATAAAAGTAATCTGCGGCCAATTGTTCCCGGATGAAGCGGGACCAGGAAATGTCCTGATTCAAGCGGTCGATGACATAATCTCGGAACCGCCAGGCATGGGGGCGAAAGACATCATGTTCGAAGCCGTGCGAATCGGCGAAGTGGATTGTGTCCAGCCAGTGGCGGGCCCAGCGTTCTCCGTAACGGGGGGAGGCGAGCAGTTGATCGACGAGTCGAGCCCAGGCATCCGGACGCTGGTCGTTGACAAAGGCCTCCAGTTCTGCGGGAGTGGGATGCAGGCCATGGAGATCGTACATGACTCTGCGGAGCAGTGTGCGTCGATCGGCCTGGGGAGCGGGTTTGATCTGCTGCTCACTCAGTCGCTCCTGAATGAAGGCATCGATGGGATTCAGATGTCCTGCACCGGGGATCGTGGGACGGGTCAGTGGTTTGAGGGACCACCAGTCGAACGCCTGGCTTGTGTCGGCCTGTGGCTGACTGATGCGCGGATCGGGAGCCCCCTGACCGACCCATTTTGTGAGAATCGCGATCTGCTGATCGGACAGTTTTTCATCCGGCATTTTCAAATCGGGGTCGGTGTGGCGAATCGCTTTAATCAGCAGACTCTGTTCCGGCTGACCTGGAACAATGGCTGCCCCGCGCGTTCCGCCAGTCTTCCAGCCACTCTGCCAATCGAGTGTTAACTCTCCCTCCATGGCTCCTGCTGAATGGGAATGACAGTCGTAACAATGTGCTTTCAGAATCGGTTCGACAGACTCGCGGAAAAACTGATCGCCGTCAGCCTGGAGTGATTGACGAGAACAGAGCAGGATCAGCAGCAGACATGTGAGTCGAATTCCATTCATGGCTGCAGGCCTCCGCTGATCTGTGCGGCACAGTCGAGGATCTGAGCTCCCATGCTGGCAAACATGCTTTTCGGCAGGCGTTTCGCTGGAGCCGAGACCCAGAGGACGGCGATCAGCTTTCCTTCAGGACCGGTCACCGGAGCGGCGACACAGTGAATGCCTTCGTCTGCTTCTGCATGGTCGGTAGCATAACCGCGGTTCAAGACTTTCGTACATTCGGTTTGCAGCGCTGCGGGTTTGGTCAAGGTGCGAGGGGTATCAGCGGTGAGCGGAATCCGGTTCAAAGTCGCCGCCCGCTCGCGGGGCGACTGATTCGCCAGCAGTACTTTGCCGGGTGCGTTATTATGCAGGGGAAAGCGGAGACCGATATCGACGGCAATGCGGAGTGGGTGCAGACCGCTGACCTGTTCGATAATGACGCCTTCATCGCCGACCTGAATTCCCAGTTGAACAGTTTCCCGTGTCAGGTCGCGGAGCTCACGCATTAGCGGGAGGGCGACTTCCACCAGGCTGACATCACCGGCTTGTGGCAAGCCCAGAGAAAGCAGACGGGGAGAGAGTCGAAACTTTTTGGTAAGCGGATCGCGTTCGAGATAGTTACGGTCCGTCAGCGTGTGGGTAATGCGAAACACCGCGTTTTTATTCAGCGACAAGCGTGTTGCGAGTTCGCTGATCCCCAGCCCGTCGGGTTCCTGGTTCAGCAGTTCCAGGATATCGAGTCCCCGTTCCAGGGCGGGAACACTCGTGGTAGCAGTACTCATTTCTGGCCCTCGGTTAACAGCAGCCCTTCGTCACATATACATAACGCGTTCTATCAGAGTAATTCAGATTGATTTAGAAATCAAATTAAATATCTCTTTTTCCCCTACTTGCCGCTGGAAAGACCGGGGGAATCTGTTCTAAAAATCCTCTTTCAAAGCAGATAAATTGATCAATTTAGTGAATATCAACGACGCCAAATGTGTTGAAATATTGATTAGTGAAGTTATTTGAAATGAGATTGCAGAAGGGCGCAATTCTGTTGCTTCGTTTTTCATTTCAATGAAATGGCGTCTCTTTCGTGTGCAGTTTCGTTGCCTGAGTTTGCATTTGATTCACGATGAAGTTTTTCAAATGGGGTTTAAACTTTACCCAGAGTCAATTCAATAACGCTTCTCACTTGAATTTGATTTCAGACAACGAACCCTGTCCAAGGAGCACTTCATGCATCACTTTCTGATTGAAAAGCTGTCTGAAAAGATCCCGATTGTCCGTAACGAACTCTGGAGTGTGTATGTGGATCAGAAGCCACGTTTCACCGGCACACTTCAGGAATGCTGTCAATGGGTCGCAGCGACACAAAGCCAGCCTCGCGGTATTCTGAACTCCCTGTTCAGCAGCAGTTGAAGAACTGGAAACGTTTATCACATCAGTAACCCTGCACTTCATCAGACCGGGCCTGCAGTAAGACTGATTTTATCTCGGAAATAAAATCTGCACTTCAGCAACGACACTTCAAGAAAACTGGCCGGAAAGGGGTATTCTGACATGTATCAGAAAACACTTCGCTTTAATCAGCAGACACCAGAGCATTTACCGATTGAGCTTGTCGCATTGGGAGACAAGCTGCGGGCAATCAAGCATCCCGAACAGCAGAACCTGCTCGAGAGTTATCATAAAGTCGTGAACTATTCCCGACAACGGGTCAAGATTGTCAACCTGATGTCGGATACTCTGGCCCAGTTGAGGCTGGATGTGAAATATCTGCTCTTCGACCTGGAGGTCACACAGTCGGAACGGGATTCCGCGATCGCCCAGTTAAAGGAGCTGCAATAGCAGTTGGAAGGAACTATTCAGACTATCCCCTCGTCTCATAAATCTTGTTCAGGAACTTCAGGATGAAATCAGGTCGCCCGCTAATCTGGATTGCAGACATTGATACAATTTCCTGTTCCAGGGAGGTTTATCACTATCCTGTGCGATCAGTATCGAACCATAAGTATCTAGAGACTTCTACTACTTTGGTTTGGAGAACGCATCAACCCATCAACATGCGACTGAACACAAATATCGTACAGTCGTCAAAGGTGGACTGAATCGACAGCAGAAAATGAAAGTTAATTCAATTCCTGATCGAAAAACCGGATGGTAGCGAGAAAGATGGTAGAATTGTTTCGTGTATGTGAATCATGATGTCTGGTGCAGGTGTTAAGATGTATGCCAAAGACAAATTGTTGAATTCAGACAATGACGGGCGACAACTTGCCCCGACTTTAACCTTGGATCTGTGCGTTTTATCCCAGGGTTATCGTCAACACACCTTTACCGGAGATCAGATTAAGCTGAGCTCTCTGTCCCAGAACTCCATCCAGGTTGAAGATTGTCTGCAGAAACTGCAGGTGATGTTTCAACCGTCTCTCATTCTCAAGCTCAGTAACATGATTCTATTCAGATGCGGCGCCCTGGTTTCATTTTCAGAGACCAGCCGGAAACAGAAGGAACAGGGCCAGCAAAGATTGATCACGTTATGAACTATTTCACTGAGAAACCAGACCAGTTGTCTCTGTCAGACCGCGATCGTTCCGATTTCAGCCTGATAGCGCGACAGGTGTGTCTCATTCATCTCGGAAATGAATGCGGTGAATGTTCGAGTATGAGAGTAAGAGAGTACATGAGACATGAAACACCAGTTAGATTTACCAATCGATTATGAGCCTCGCGTCTTCGTGGTCGATGACGACGAATCCGTGAGTGCCTCCATAGCCGAGCTCATCGGCAGCATGGGCTTCAGAGCGACTACCTATACGTCCGCTGAAGAATTACTGGCTGATACCGATAATCGCATTTGTGGTTGTGTCATTGCAGACCTGCGTCTGATGGGCTGTAACGCCATCGAGATGCTGCGGAAGATGAAAGCAGCCGGCTATGAAATTCCACTCATCATTCTTTCCGCCTTTGTGGATGTGACGACAACCGTTTCAGCCATGTCGGAGGGAGCCATGACGGTTCTCGAAAAACCGTATGCCGAACAGGAACTCTGGGACCAGGTGATTGCTGCGATCCTGCTGGACTCGGAGCAACGGTTTGCCCGGCGCTGGCTGATGGAGTATCACGAGAAAGAGCATCGACTGACCGAGGGGGAAACCGAAGTCATGCGCATGCTGTTGAAGGGACTTTCCAACAAAACCATCAGCCACCAGCTGGATCTGTCTGCGCGAACGGTGGTCATGCGGAGAAAGGCCATCCTTAATAAACTGGAAGTTGATAATGTGATTGATCTGGCCAAGCTGATTACCAAGGCACAGATCATCGAACAGCACCTGACAACGGATAATGTGGTCTCAGAAATCAAATGCCAGCTGCAGGAGTAGCGTCTGACGCGAGAACAGAGCACCACTCCTGCTGCTGATGGCCTGCTTCCTAGTCGTCAGTTTCAGGCACATCCCCTTCCTTGATTTTGGGAGCAAACCAGGGATAGATTGCCGGTACCACCATGGATGTCAACAGGGTAGAGGTAATCAGACCTCCAATCACCACACTGGCCAGTGGGCGCTGCATTTCGGCTCCATCACTGGTCGAGAGCGCCATCGGCAGAAAGCCGAGACTGGCTACCATCGCCGTCATCAGAACGGGACGCAATCGCGCCATGGCAGCCTGAAAGGTCGCGTCCTGTATCGGGACCCGCTGTTTGAGTCGCAGATTTTCAGCCGCAGAGACCCATACCAGACCGTTCAATACCGCCACACCAAACAGAGCGATGAACCCGACCCCGGCAGAAATACTGAAGGGCATTTCACGCAGTGCGAGCGCGTAAATTCCGCCGGAAGCTGCCATGGGAACCGCGAGAAAGATTAACAGCGCCAGTCGAACAGAACGAAATGTCGTATGCAGCAACAGGAAAATCAGCATCAGCACGATGGGGGTAATAATTACCAGACGCTTACTGGCCGACTGCAGGTTTTCAAAATCGCCTCCCCAGCGAATCTCGTATCCATCGGGAAGTTCAACCTGCGTTTCCACTGCATGCTGGGCATTAGCAACGAAACTGGCCACGTCCACCCCTCTGACATTCGCCTGGATGAAGGTACGTCTGCGGTTGGATTCGTGTTCGACCGTGGGCGGAGTCTCTTCAAAAGTGATATCTGCCAGCTCACGCAACGGAACGGGTTTTCCGGTGCCATCAGCGACAGGAATCTGCTCCAGCAGGCTCACCTGTTCCCGCCACTTTTGAGGAATGCGGACGATTATCGGGAACCGGGCTCGTCCTTCAAAGATCAAACCGATTGGATGACCTCCCAGTGAGGAGACGACGTCCATGACATCCCGGGCATCCATCCCGTAACGTGCCAGCACATCCCAGCGAGGCTGGATGCTGATCGTGGGCAGGCTGGACTGGATATCAGCTTTGACATCCACGGCGCCGGGAACTTTTTTCAGAACCCGTTCGATTTCCTTGCCTTTGCTGCTTAGTACGTCCAGTTCATCTCCATAGAGCAGGACCGCGACGTCAGCCTTAACACCTGCCACGAGTTCGTCCACGCGCATTTCGATCGGCTGGGTAAATCCGAATGCTACGCCAGGCACCTGGGAATTCAGCGCATCTGACATTTCTTCGATCAGTTCATCGCGAGTTTTCGGTTCGGGCCAGTCCAGTGGAGACTTGAGAATCACCCAGACGTCGGTCTGGTGGACCCCCATCACATCGTTAGCAATTTCGGGACGTCCGGTTTTACAGAAGACCGTTTTGACTTCAGGGAATTTGATCAGCACCTTCTCGATCTGGGTCGACATTTCCACGGAGCCTTCAATGGTGGCACTAGGGAGGCGAACGGCTTCGACCAGCAGGTCCCCTTCTTCAAGGCGAGGCATGAACTCCGCTCCCAGATTCCAGCCAACAGGCAGGCTGACCAGAAAGACCAGCAGTGCGATCCCGACGGTGAGAATGGGGCGATGAATCGTCCAGCTGACCATGGGGCGATAGATCCATTTCACCCAGCGGATGAGCCAGATTTCTTTTTCGGACATTTTCTTCGGCAGAGCCAGTGAAGCGAGAGCCGGCATCAGAGTCAGCGAGAGTACCAGCGATCCCGCCAGGGCGAACAATACCGTCAGTGCCATAGGCCGGAACAGTTTTCCCTCCGTTCCCTGCAGGGCGAGAATCGGCAGATAGACGACGGCAATGATCAGCTCACCAAACATGGTTGGTTTTCGCACTTCAATGGCGGCATCCCGAATGACTTCCCGGAAGGGTTTGCCCGACTGATTCATCGAGAGTCGGCGAATACAATTTTCGACCATGATTACGGAACTGTCGACGATCAAACCAAAGTCGATCGCGCCCAGACTCATCAGGCTGGCGGTAATACCTGTCGCCGCCATCAGGTTGGTTGCGAACAGCATCGACAGAGGAATCGCCAGTGCCACGATCACACCGGCCCGAAAGCTGCCCAGCATAAAGAGCAGAACCACGATCACCAGGATGCCCCCTCGATGAGGTTCGTGAGCACGGTTTTCAAAGTACGACTGATCAAAGCAGATCGGTCGTAGGTAATTTCCAGAGTGACTCCTTTGGGGAGACTTTTTTCAATGTCTTCCAGACGAGCCTTGGAGGCGGTAACGACTTCGCGCGAGTTCTCACCGATCAACATCATCACCAGCCCGGTCACCGCTTCTCCACGTCCATCGCGGGTAACGGCCCCCTGGCGGGTCATCGGAGCAATTTTGACTTCGGCGATATCTCGTACCAGAATCGGCGTGCTGTTGGGATCGTGTTTGACGACCAGGTTTTCAATGTCTTTTTCATTCTTCAGCAGAGCCTGCCCCCGGATGAATCGCTGTTCGTGATTGTGCACCACGTAACCGCCGCCGGCGATCATGTTGTTATTCTCCAGCCGCTGAAAAAGCTGGGCCATGGAAATTCCGTAGCTATTCAATCGATCGGGGTTGGGTTGGACCTCAAAGGTTTTGTAGTACCCGCCGTGGGTGTTGATTTCGGTCACCCCCTGCACTTCACGCATGCGGGGTGCGATTTCCCATTCCAGCAGGGTGCGGAGCTGCATAGGCGTGTAATCTGCTCCGCGGACTTCAAACTGCAGAATCTCGCCCAGGGCCGTTGTGAGCGGGCCCAGTAAGGGGGTGCCGTAACCTGGTGGAATATCGGCAGCCGCGATCGCGATGCGCTCAGTCACCAGTTGTCGGGCCCAGTAGATATCGGTTCCTTCTTCGAAGACAATGGTGACGACCGAGATGCCGAATTTGGATACGCTACGTACCTCTTCCACAGCGGGCAGGCCCCCCATGGCGATTTCGACCGGGTAAGTCACATAGCGTTCGACTTCCACCGGCGACAGAAAACCGGCATCGGTGACGACCTGCACCTGCACGTTGGTCATGTCGGGAACAGCGTCGATAGGTAAGTGGATAGCGGAATAGATCCCCCCGGCTGCCATCAACAAGGTCAGCACGAGAATGATAAACCGGTTCTCCAGCGAAAATTCAATCAGGCGGGACAGCATTCAGAGACTCCCTCAACGAAAAACAGAGATGGTGGATGAAAGCGTGATGAGCACGGGAGCGTTATTCTTCCCGTTCCAGCAGCAGTTCGGACTTGAGGGTAAACGCCCCCTCATCCACAACCTGCTCACCTTCCGTAAGACCATTCTGAACTTCCACCCAGTCTTCTGTTTTCAAACCTGACTGAATATCAACACGTCGAAATGAACGATCGGATGTTTTGACGAAAACAAATTCCTGTTGCGCGTCATCCAGAACTGCCCGGGCCGGGACCGTAATCACATCGGACTTCTGCTTGCCGGGAATCAGAACCTGGACGAACATGCCGGGACGCAGTTTGCCGTCCGGATTTTTTATCTCTGCAATCAACGGAACCGAATTGGTCACAGGTGAAACCGAACGTCCGAGGTAGTACAGTCGCGCCGGGAATGTCTCATCGGGATACGAATTGACTTTCACCTGCAGCTCCTGGCTGCCCGTCAGTGAAATCGCTGCCCAGTCCGATTCACGGATATCGGCAGCCACCCAGAGAGTGTCGGTCTGCGCGAGTGTGAACAGTGCATCGGATCGATTTACGCGTTCGGACCTGCTGAAAGTACGGTCCTCAATGGTTCCACTGAAAGGGGCGATGACCTCCAGTCGGGAGAGTTTCTCTGCAGCCTTGAGCTCTTTACTGCCGGGATCGACGGTCGCTCCCAGCAGGGCCTCCAGATTCTGACGACTGATAGTCATGCGATGTTCGGCATCATTGACGCGTGCCTGTTCTCGATCGCGTTCCAGTTTGACGTCGTAAATCGACTGTTCGCACAGAGATTTCAGATCGGCCCGTGCATCCTGCATTTCAGTTTCACGCCGCTTCAATGACTGCAGAGAAATTGCCCCCGATTTCGCCAGGGGAGCGGATTTCGAATTGATCATTTCAGCCAGCAGGTAGCGTGAATAAGCGGGGAGCAGTTGGGACCGGTAGTCTCCCAGTTTCTCGTTCGCGAACTCTTTTTCGATCTCCGGCATCGGCTGCTTACTGAGTAGAGCATCGACCAGTTTCTGCACATTGTTCTGGATTTCATTTTTCCAGCCGAACTGTTTTTGGGCCAGTTCATACTCGGCCGTCCGCTGCAACAGGTCGGCGCGTGCGGTTCCGATCTCGGGACTGTTCAGGACTGCCAGCACCTGACCTTCTTTGATCTCATCTCCCGTTTTCACACGAACTTCCACCAGCACACCATCAGCGGGTGCTTTGATTGAAACATGTTTGCGGTCGTCATACTGCAACCGCCCGGGAACCATGCGAATCTGACTCAGTGGCTGTCGTTTCACAGGGGCCACCGTCAGTTGAATGTTTTTCATTTTCTCTTCAGAGAGGGCCACTTCCGAGGGCGCATCCTCGTTTGCAGTTTCGACTGCAGAACCGATGTCAGGAGCACCTGTTTCTGCCTCTGTTTTTGACTGATTTTGTTTCCAGTAAATTCCGATTCCGACGAACAGAATCAGAATGACCATGATGCTAATAACTCGCGATTTCATGAAAGTGTCTCCCGAATCGGCGGAAATGAGAGAGAATCATGCGCAGCGCAGTTTCAAACTGCATTCAACTGTGCATAACCCTGAGCGCAAAACGAAACTCGTTCACACAGGGAGCACAAACTCAGCAGCGCGAAACGCAGGTCAGATCGCGAGGAGATCCTGTAGAGCAGGCCTGGGAGACAGGGGGACCATATTGCTGGTCGCCAGTCCCGGCAGGGATCATCCGGAAAAAGCAGGAATTAGCGGAAAAGGCAGCACAAATCAGGAATTGTTCGACAGGACTCAGTGTCCCTGTTTTCCCAGTAGAAGATGTGCTGGCGGTTTCGATGAGAATCAGTTGATTCTGCTGCGAGGGCAGGTTCTGTTTCAGAGGATCTTCGCTTTGTTCTCTACCCAGATAAACGAAGTGCAGATGCCAGCCTTTTTCGGGAGCTTCAATACCATCGTGAAACTGATTCAGGTGAGCGGGCAGTTGTGCGCTGCTGTTCTCCGCGGCGGCATAAGCTTCGTGATTGTGCAGCCAGGGGAATGGCAAATTCCACAACGACAGCAGCAGGCAGGCACGGATCATAACACGTGCTGCCCAATGCAGTTGTGATTCATATTCAATGAATGTGGAATGTAATTGCACAGGTCGGAGCCCACTCAGGTAGTAAAATATGAACAGGACTTCAGGCGGGAAATTGTCCGTAAACAACTCTATAAGTATTATTCACCCCTACGTGTGTAAGTGTCAAGGACTTATTCCTGGAGACTTCCCAAGTTCTTTAACTCGACATCAGGTCTCAGATAGAGCTGAGATTGTATCTCGCCGGTCTGTAGTTAAACGTTTCTGTATGTGGTCTCTGACTAGAGTCGGTGCCCCCCAGGCATACTTGACGGTCTCATCCAGATGCGCAATCCTGTCCAGCCTACTGGATCACACCTTGCCCTAGCCCCCTCTCAGTCACTAAACTGTGCCGCGAAAGCTCAATCCCTGACTGGGATTGAAACTCCTCAGCTAATTCGAATTGATTCAAAAAAGAAAATAGCCGTCTCATGTTCTGTCGTTCTCGTTTGCGGACATCCTGCCTGCCTGTTGGCATCGTTCTGTTAGTGCTGACTGGATTTATCTCCAGTTCCTATTCCCAGGTGCCCAAGAAACCGGCTCCTGCCAATGGTAGCGATTCAACGACCACAACTGAAGAACCTCAGATCACCAGTGAGTCGATTCAGAAGCGAATCGACCAGATTAAAAATATCAAAGATCTGACTGAGGACAACCAGAAAAAAGCCGGAGAGTTCTACAGCCAGGCACTGGCCAACCTTAAAAAGGCGGAAGACCTTAAGGTGGCTACCGGTCGTTATGCCGAAGATGCTAAAAATGCGATGCAGCGGCTGGACCAGGTCAAGCAGCAGATTGACAACCTCAATAAACTACCTGTACCTTCTTTTGACCATATGCAGGATTTGCCTAAGCTACAGCAAACGCTGGTGGAAGAGGAAGCGAATCTTGAGCAGTTCAAACAACAACAATCCAACTGGGATGAACAGATTACTGGCCGAGTGAATCGGCAGAAAGAGATTCTGACCCGGATCGCAGAGATCGATAATAAGATCAGTGACCTGGAAAAACAGCTGGCACTCCCCGCCCCGGCTGACGAACCGGCTATTGTCACTGATGCCCGCAAGACTGAGCTGAAAACCCGGATCAGCCTGCTGAAGACCGAAAAGCCGGCATTGCGAAGTGAGCTGTCTTCCTATGAGGCCGAGGAGGCCGTTGGTTATCCCCGCGTAAGACAGGACTTTCTGAAACTGCAGACTCAGAAGCAATCTGAAAAGGTAGAGGCACTCAAGAAACAGATTGCCAAACGCCGCAATATCGAATCCGAAATGCGGGTACAGGAAGCCCGGGATGAAGTGTTTGCGACCAATCCGCTGCTGCAACCCCTGGCCGAAAAGAACCAGCAGTATGCCGAAGACATTCAGGCCCTGAACCATAAAATTCAATCGGCCGATCAGAAGTATTCCCAGACCAGTAAAATACTGGATGAGCTCAAAAAGCAGTTTACCCAAACCAAGGAGAAAGAAACATCCATCGGTCTGACCGGACCGATTGGGTTACTCCTGCGAAACCAGCAGTCTTCCCTGCCCGATATAGAGACGCGGAAACTGAGCATCGAGAAACGCGCTAAGGAAATCGACGAAGTTCACCTGCGGCTGTTTGAGCTGGATGATGAGTGGTCAGAATTTCCCTCTGCTGAAACCGTCACAGACAACATCATCAAGGACAGCAAGCGAAAGCTGTCTGATATCGAAAAAGCGAATCTCAAGAGCATTGTCGAAGAGACACTGGCCAAACAGAAAGAGTACCTGGATACGCTGATCCGCAGTAATAACGCATATTTCAATAAACTGATGGACCTCGATGTCGCAGAAACACAATTGGTCAAGCAGACGGAAGAATATGCAGATTACATTCAGGAACGGGTCTTCTGGATCAAAAGTTCGCCTCCGATCTCGTTTGCCGAAGCGAAGCAGATTCCGAACTCCCTGAGCTGGTTACTTTCCCTCAAACACTGGAAACAGCTACTCGAAGCCATCCAGCAGGATATCATCACCAACCCCATCATCTATGCAACCGGGATTTTCTGTTTTATCAGTCTGCTCTATCTGGCGTACAATGTGCGACAGCAGTTGCGGATCATCAACAAGGAAATCATTCGCAGCAGCTTTCGCAAATTTGGAATCACCGCGCGCGTCGCCTTCCTGACCTTGTTCATTGCAGTCGTCTGGCCGGGATTCATCTGGTTTTTCGCCTGGCGTCTGGGAAGTGGTCTCGAGACAGCTCCCTTCGTCAAAGCCGTGGATTCCAGTTTGCGGCAGGTCGCCTGGCTGCTGTTTTTCTGGGAATTGATCCGCCAGATCTGTCGTCCTCTGGGACTGGGGGAATCGCACTTTGGCTGGTACAAACAGACCGTGCTCTACGTACGGAAAAACGTCCGCTGGGTGATCAGTGTTTCCGTCCCCCTGCTCTTTGTCACACTGCTCCTGCATGGCAAGGAGGTCGATCGCACCCAGGATCTGCTGGAGCGACTGTTCTTCGTCGCGTTACTGGTGACGTATACGATCTTTGCCCGCCGGGTATTCCATCCCCGCTCCGGTCTCTTTCAGTCGATTATGAACTACAACCAGGAAGTCTGGTATGACCGTCTGAAATATCTGGTCTATTTCCTGGCTCTGGCCGTTCCCTGCAGTCTGATCCTGCTATCGTTGATCGGCTTTTACTTCACAGCGATGAGCCTGTTCCACCTGATCTTCCTGACGCTCTGGCTCTTCCTGGGCGTGATCCTGTTCCGCGCGATCCTGTTGCGCTGGATTCTGATCCATCATCGCCAGTTAAGCCATAAACTGAATCAGGAACGACTGGAGGCACTGCGTAAAGAGAATCAGGAATCGTCGACACCTGAGTCCAACATTGCCGGGATTACGACCGAAGAAGAAAACCCGGCTGACCTGACCAAGATCTCCGCCCAGATCAAACGACTGGTTAATGCGTGTATGCTGGTGATCCTGCTGCTGGGCGCCTTCGGGATCTGGGGGGACGTGATGCCCGCCTTCAATCGTCTTGACTCGTTCAAGCTCTGGTCGAGTCAGGTCCAGACCGAAGAAGAGATCAAAGACTCTGACGGTAATGTCACGACAAAAGTCACAGAGCGTCTGGAACCGGTCACCTATCTAGATGTCGCCCTGGCACTGATTTATGCCCTGTTTGCCGTGATCGCTACACGCAATATTCCCGGACTGCTGGAATTCCTGGTGCTGCAAAGGCTCCCCCTGGACTCCTCTGTGAAATATGCGACGACCAGTCTGGCCCGCTACGTTGTGGCTCTGATTGGTATTTTTGTAGTCTTCAATGCACTCGGCCTGGGCTGGTCGAAACTGCAATGGCTGGCGACCGCCCTGACCTTCGGCCTTGGTTTCGGTTTGCAGGAAATCTTCGCCAACTTTGTTTCCGGCCTGATTCTGCTGATCGAGCGACCAATTCGCGTGGGAGACATTATCACCGTGGATGAAATCACAGGCATCGTTTCTCGAATCCGGATGCGGGCGACCACCATTACCAACTGGGACCGCAAGGAATACATCGTTCCCAACCGGGACTTCATTACCGGCAAACTTTTGAACTGGACTCTGACTGATTCTGTCAATCGTGTGACTCTCACGGTGGGCGTCGCTTACGGTACCGATACGAACAAGGCCACTGACCTGGCAATGAAAATCCTGATGGACCATCCGCTGGTCCTGGAGGATCCGGCTCCCAGCATCACCTTTGAATCATTCGGCGACAGTACGTTGAACCTGATCCTGAGAGCCTACCTGCCTGACCTTGATAACCGGTTGCTGGCGATTCACCAGATTCATACTGCGATTCACGAACAGTTTAATGCGGCCGATATTGAAATCGCCTTCCCACAACGGGACGTGCATCTGTTCTACGGCGATAAACCGGAGATGATTCCTCCGCCGGAACTCCCGGAGCCCGAAACCACTGAGAATACGGAAACCAGCTGAGTGGGTTCAGACGTCTGACAATTCACGAATGACGAAGATCCCCTTAATGGTCGCGGCAACCTTGCCGTTGACCATTACCTGGGGATTTAGTTCTATCCGGGCTCTGCCTTTCCGCTGCAGAGATGCCAGGAATGTTTCCCACACGGGCTCCTCCGGGAACAGGCATGCCCCTTCAAAATCAGCCTCGATGGGGCGCTGGAACTCGATTTCACTTTTGTGAATCACGATTTTATATCTGCGTTCACAACCATGTAGACGCAGATGGATCAGGGTCCAGCCGGCCAGGATTCCGAGACTGGCAATGCTGCCTCCAAAGGCAGTCTCCTGGTGATTCAGATTCGGCTTCAATCGGGCCAGCAGCCGCAGGCGATCCGGTTCAGGAGGCATCACTTCCAGCTGCATGGCGCGGGTGATTGGAATATGCTCATGCAAATAAGCGGTCACTTCCTCAGCATCATAGTCAAGCATACTTCCCGTTCCTGATTAAACGTCACGTCAGTCAGGAACATGTTGACGCATCCTCTCCGAAAAGACAAGTGGCTGAAAATTCATATCCACTCTGGCTGAAGTGCAGATCCTTATTCCGGCATCGGCAGTGGTGGCAGAAATTCGGGTCCTTCCAGAGTCGGTGGCGTGGACTTCTGCTGCGGAGCAGGAAACACCGGTGCGGTCTTGCGAGACGGCTTCCAGTCGGAATCGCGCTCTGGCTGACGTGGCTGGAGCGGTGGGGACCGCTGCGGTGTCCGGTTGGCAGGAAACTCAGGTTGCAGATCTGAGTCGGTTCCCGGCACCGGCGCCGGAAACGTCCGTTTCCCCGGCACCGCAACAGGAGGTGCATAATGAGCCTGTAACTGTCGAATTGAAAACTGCATCCCCTGCAAAGTTCCGTAGACTTCATTGAGACTCTGTTCCGGAATCATCTGATAAGGAAATCCCTGACAGCGAAAACAGGGATCCGGATATCCGTTGCCGCCATAAAAGACATATCCATTCGGCCCGGTCGGCTTGATTACCGGACTAGTCAGGACCGGTAACCGGGCCGATTTCAGCGTCTGCTCCAGATCCGTAACCAGCAGTTCCAGATCGACCAGTGCCTGATCCATCCCCTGGACGGGTGCCTTCAGGATGATCATCCGCTGAATGTCATCCGCCAGTGCATGGATCTCACGTGCCTTCGAGTAGTACATGCGCTGTCCACGAATCCCCCGAAATCGGCTGCGAATCTCCCGGCAGAGCTGAAACGAATCACGATTCAACTGGCTCCCTAACACTTCCGGCCCCGGCGACTGGGCATACAGGCCCCTCTCCTGCATGAACCACAGTCCCAGTAAGAGAACTATCAGGCCGAATTGTCTGGTGCGCTGAAACATCGTGATTCTCCTTCGATCAGATCCAGAGAGTCTGATCCCCCTGGCATACTCCTGCATCAATCAGTGTGCGTGCCTCAGGAAGGTCGCAAACCATGTTCCAGAATGGGCTGAGAAGCTTCAGAACTGCAGTAACTCTAGAATTATCAGAGTTTTAATCAAACCCGTTTCATTGAGAGCTCATCACAGCCGTTACCAGATGACGACAGAGTGGTGCGGTTTCGATGACAATCGCCACAAATTGATTCAGACGGCTGGCTGCGCGATTGATAAAATGGCTCTGCGCAGACACAATCAGTGCTGTAAATCAATAACTCATAACTCTTTTAGCGTTTTCATACTGAATCGACGGTAATCTCATGGCTCTCACAACTCGTACCTTCGGTCCTCTCAGCTGCCAGATCTATGATCAGCTTCCCGCTGAGACGAAACCTCAAATCATCGCGGTCGTCTCACACGGATTTGGTGCCCCCGGCGACGACCTGGTTCCCCTGGGTCCGGAAATTCTTCGACAGAATGCGGCACTCGCGGACAAGGTTCAATTCGTATTTCCCGCAGCCCCCCTCTCTCTGATTGAGATGGGAATTCCCGGTGGACGTGCCTGGTGGATGCTGGATGTCGCCGCTCTGAATGAAGCAATCGCAACCGGAAAAATCCGGGATCAGCGCGGTCAGACTCCGGATGGACTGCTGGAAGCGGGCCAACAGTATCGTGCGATGCTCGATGCATTGCTGCAGGAAACAGGCGTCCCGCTGTCTCAGTGCGTGCTTGCTGGGTTTTCACAGGGTTCCATGGTATCCACTGAAGTGGCTCTGCAGTTACCCGAGCCCCCAGCCGCACTGGCAATCTGGTCAGGCACTCTGCTTTGTGAAGAACGCTGGGGTGTCCTGGCGGATCAATCAGCCCGGTTTCCTGTTCAGCAGAGTCATGGCACTCAGGACCCGATTCTGCCTTTCGATGGGGCGATCTGGCTGAAAGAGATGCTGGAACAACGGGATTATGCGGTCGATTTCACAGAATTCGTGGGTCCCCACACCATCCCACAGCCCGCACTGGACAAATTCGGCAGCCTGCTTGCTGATCTGACGAGCAGTCTTTGAGTGAATAACAGGTTAATCCTCGGAAACCCTTTATTTGTCAAGGCCTTGTATTGAGACTGATCTCCACTCAG
Organism: Gimesia benthica; assembly: GCF_009720525.1. NCBI lineage: Bacteria > Pseudomonadati > Planctomycetota > Planctomycetia > Planctomycetales > Planctomycetaceae > Gimesia > Gimesia benthica. The sequence goes on along the minus strand of NZ_CP043930.1, from coordinate 7,495,368 downwards.
GACATAATAACAACAGCGAATTCACGTGATACATTCCAATTGACTTTTGAGTTCTTCAGACGACTCAAATCCATTACCAGAACTGTTTTCGGGCCTCTGTCCCGGCTTCCGGGGACAGAATTAAGATAGCATGAAATCACCTCTCGTATTCCGAACCCCACTCATTTCCATGCTGCTGTTACTGCTGTTCTGGGCACAGCCTTCCCTGTCGCCTGCAGCGGAACAGTCTGGTGCTGTTGAAGTCGAGCAGGTCCAGGTCGGTTTTGGCGGCATCTACAAGGTGGGACGCTGGGTTCCTGTGACGCTCAAAGTTACGACAAAAGAAGCCACCAGTCTGCAATTCACGGTTACCGCCCTCTCCCCGGACGGAAACCCGACGGAAGTCCCCTCGCAGGCCTTTGAATGTCCGCAACCAGGTGAGTACCAGTTACGCTCCCTGTTCAAAGCAGGTTTGCTGGACTGCCCCTTACGGATCCGATTGAAAGAGGCCAAATCCCAGGCGGTCCTGCAGGAGTTCGCTTACACACCCCGATCTGCACAAAATCAGTTCGCAGGCATGGGAATCAAACAGTCAGTGGAGCTCTGGGCGACCATCGGTGAGGTAGCCGGATATGACACGATCCCTGAAACGGAACTGGAGACACTCGACCCGAATCTGGATCAGTACAGCGTTCAGATTTCCGATCAGGCACTCTTGCCCGAAGACGCCTATGGCTATGACACCCTCGACACTCTGATTGTCGACAGCGACTACAATGTGGATGGGGTGAAAAACAGAGCGATTCGAGACTGGGTCGCTAGCGGCGGTCACCTCGTGATCTGCGTAGGCACTGACCAGGAGGCGTACCAGCAGAGTGATTTCGCCAAATGGATTCCAGTCAAGATTCTGGGAACCAGCCGCGTACGTGAGCTGAGCAGCCTCGAACTGTACGCAACCGTCCGCTCACGAATTCGTGGTGTCGCCACTGCTTCTCGCATTCAAATTGACGCCGGCGAAGTACTGGCCACCTCGCTGGATGGTCCGCTACTCGTCCGTGTTCCTTTTGGACTGGGTGTGGTCACATTCCTGGCTTTAGATCTGAATACAAGTCCGCTGTCCGGCTGGGACGGACTGGAAAACCTCTGCCCCAAACTGGCACTCCGTGGAAATCAGGTCACCGCCACGCGCAGCAAAAATGCCGAGCTGGGTAAACGGATTTCGCAGACCGGAATTTCCGAGCTCGAAACACAGATGTTTCATTCACAGCAGAATTTCCTGGGTGTCAAACGTGCCTCACACTGGTGGGTCATGGGATTGATTCTGGTCTATCTGCTGATCATCGGCCCCCTCGATTACCTGGTCGTACATCGAATTCTGAAGAAACCGCATATCACCTGGTTCACTTTTCCAACAATGGTCCTGCTGGCTGCCGGCTGGGGTGTATTGACCGCCCAACAGAACAACGGCTCCCAGTTACATTCGACTCAATTGAATCTGACAGACTACGATGCCACCACCGGGCAACTCCGCGGGCGGTTTTACCTGAATCTCTACAGCCCGGAAACGCGGCGTTACCAGGTTCAGGTGATGTCTCAAATTCCCACAACCACAGCCCAGTCTGACAAGTTTCCGACACACCTCTGCTGGAATGGTCTGCCGGAAACCACGTTTGCCGGCATGTATCGCTCTGCCGAAGGCACGATTACGGGCCCCACGTATGCGTTCACTCCGGATTCCACCGAAATCAAAAATCTGCCCCTGCTGAAATGGGGCACCAAAAGTCTGCTGGGAGACTGGTCACAGCAGCAGCCAGAGCTGCTCACTTCGAATCTGACAGGGAACAGCCTGGGGCAACTCTCCGGGGACCTGACGCAGCATTTTTCCGGTCCTCTGAAGGACTGGGTGCTGGCGTATGGCAACCGGATCTACCTCCCCCTCGTCAATCCGGAACAACTGGAAGACTCATACATTCCTGCCGACCAGGTCTGGGACATCAATGGTCCGCTGGTCGAATCGCGTAACATCAAAGGTTATCTTACTGGTTCGGTTTCGCGACGGATCGCCGCCCGCGGCGCGAATGCGGGTAATGTTGTCACCGAGCAGACAGAATACGATGCCTTCTCCAAAAACGCTTACCAGATCCTGAAGATTCTGACATTCCATGAAAGCTCAGGGGGCTTCGGCTATACAGGGCTCTCCAATATCGCCGCCGAGCAACTGGATCTCACCGAACAATTGCGGCTGGGACGAGCAGTGCTGTTCTCTCGACTGGATCAGCCCCTCAGCCAGGTAAAGCTGGACGACACCGAGTTGCCTCAGGATCAGCAGGACACCTATCTGCGTGTCGTGATCCCCGTGAAACGCTCGCGGGAAATTCAATACGAGTTACCTTCGCTGGACGAAAAAGAGAACAAAGAAAAAGAAGAACTGCCCCAGCAGCAGGACACACCTACCGGGAGTGATCAAGAGTGATTGAAACACGTAATTTAACCAAACGCTACGGTAACCTGGTTGCCGTGAATAATATCAATCTGAACCTGGGTGAAGGTGATGTCTTCGGTTTTATCGGCCCCAACGGTTCGGGCAAAACCACGACCATGCGGATGATCGCCACGCTGCTCAGTCCGGACTATGGCGAAGCCTATGTTTGCGGGAAATCGATCTACACGCATCCCGAAGAAATCCGTCGTCTGGTCGGCTTCATGCCCGACTTCTTCGGCGTCTATGACGACATGACCGTGATCGAATACCTCGAGTTTTTCGCCTCGGCTTATCGCATCAAAGGGCCACAGCGCCGCAAGGTCTGCGAAGAGAAACTGGAACTGGTCGACATGACATTCAAACGGGACGCCATGGTCAATCAGCTGTCCCGCGGCCAGACTCAGCGAATCGGGCTGGCACGTGTGCTGTTGCATGAACCGCAGGTACTGCTCCTCGACGAACCCGCCAGTGGTCTCGACCCCCGTGCCCGTATCGAAATCCGTAACCTGCTCAAACGACTGGGGGAAATGAAGAAGACCGTGATCGTTTCCAGTCACATTCTTCCCGAACTGGCAGACGTCTGTACGCGGGTCGGCATGATCGAAAAAGGAAACCTGATCGTCGATGACAACGTCGATGAGGTCATGAAGAAAGCACGTCAGCGGATTCTGCTGCATGTTGCGGTGACTGAGAACACCGACAAGGCATCAGCCCTGCTGGAAAAGCATCCCCAGGTTTCTCAGCTGGAAATCAAGAAAGATGAAATGCTGGTGACGCTGCAGAATGATGTGAAGGACTATACCTTCATTCCCTCGCTACTGATCGGAGAAGGCTTCCAGCTCAAGTTGTTCCGTGAAGAAGAAATCAACCTGGAAACTGCCTTTATGGAATTGACCAAAGGTCTCGTTCAATAAACATTCCGTATCAGAGAACAGGTTGACGCAGCAGTCTACGTCAACCTGATTCACTGATCGTGATGACTACTTCTTCTTTTTCGCTGCTTCACGCTTTGCTTTGCGTTCTGCTTCTGCTTTGGCTTCCGCGGCTCTGACTTCCTTTTCGGGTTTGCGTTTCTGCTTCAGCAGCCATTCGTAAACCTCGGGGTTGTTGTAGGTTTCCGTCCAGGAATCGTGTCCGGCTTCCGGATAGATCGTAAACGAAACATCGGCCTTTTCTTTCTTGAGCACATCGACCAGGGTCTGCGAACGTTCCAGAGGCACAGCGCCATCTTTCGCGCCGTGGAAAACCCAGATAGGAACGTGTTTGATTTTCTTGACCCAGAACTTTTCACCACCGCCGCAAATCGGCACCAGGGCGGCGAAGCGATAAGGGGTATAAGCGGCCAGGGACCAGGTACCGAAGCCTCCCATACTCAGGCCCGTTACATAAATCCGGTCTTTATCGACCTTGTACTTCTTTTCAATGTCATTCAACAGAGCCGTCAGTTCCACAGGCTGCCAGAGTTGCTCTTCAGGACACTGGGGAGAAACCACGATGAAGGGGAACTGCTTTCCGTTCTTGATCAGCTTGGGAGGACCGTGGACCGTCACCAGATCCAGATTATCTCCCCGCTCTCCGGCACCGTGCAGAAACAGCATTAAGGGCCACTTTTCTTTCTCATCATAATTCTCGGGCAGATAGATCAGGTAATCCATGTTGACCGGAATCGTGGTTTTGAGCTCTGCAGCCCCCTGCTTGCCCGACTGTGCTTTTTCTTCCGCCTGGATGGAAGCCCCGCTCATCAGCATGAGCAGTGCCAATGCTCCTGGTAACATTTTTCGCAACATAGGTCTTTTCTCTCCATATCCTGATTTTTGGTTCTGTGAAGTTAAGCAAGATAGATCCAGAGCATGACATACCCACAGTCTCTCCGCAAGCGAACCATGGAAGCGAAATAGAGACTCCCTCGCCGTCAATCCAGGAAATATACACAGCCTTCACAAAGAGCAGTTCATCCCATTTTAACAATATCAGCCCCACGAACAGCGACCTCCGCAGCCACCAATGAATGGAGACTGCTCTTCACCTAAATTCAGTCATCTGTTATTGTTCGGTCCTCAACTCCCGCTTCTGTTCCAGAAGTGAATCGAACTCACATCCCAACCTACCGATCAGTTTCGCGCATGAAATCTGCTTCCCCCCGCGGAATCAATTTAGCCCGAGTGTCAGAGGTTCGTCGAAGTCATCAAAAATGGCTGTCGTGGACTCTCCCGCTTCTGGTCTGCGCGGCACTCTCTGGATGTCAGAAAAGTCTGTTACAAAACGTCAGTGAAACGCCGGTCGTAACTGCCTTCAAAGAGGTAGAGACCTTCAAACCAGAGATCCCCGCCGAGTTGGAAGGCTTAAACGTTTATCTCTCCCAGGATCTGTGGGTCAAAAACCATCACTGGTCTCCGTATGACGAATGGATAACGCTTCGCGATTTAAAAACAACGGAGCTCTCTGCCCCACACAACCATCGCTGGCTGTTTGGCGTCAAACAGGACAGCTCTCCTCTACAACAGGTCGCGCAAGCTGTCGAAACGCCTGATAAGTCAGCAAAAGCAGAACAGGACGCAGACGATACCACAGCAGAGAAATCAGCTGGGGCTGAGAAACCGACTGCTCCCAACAACAAGTCAGCAGCAGAGAGCTGGTCGTTCAATGCCCTGCACGACTTCTTCCACCGGGAAGAAGACAGCGAACCGACGCATAAGTCACAGAAAATTGCCGCCCTGCAACAACTGGCCGCACATGATACACTGGCAGGCTGGAACGCAACCATCCTCTGGGCCACCCTGGCCCCCCGGACTGCGGCCGACACCATTCCGACGCTGGAGAAGCTGGTCTGTGAAGCGGATAAGCGTTCGGATTCCGAATCAAAGTCTGACAAGAAACAGAAAGCCAGCGTTTCGCCAGGCATACGACTCGCGGCACTCAATGGTCTCTCGCTGGTACTGGCACATGCAGACGCGCTGCCTATTGAGACTAAGCAACGCCTGACCCAACTGCTTTCGCATCCTGATATTTCCTTCAAGCTGCGAGGGGAACTCTACCGCAGCCTGTCACGTTTCATGCCACCTGCTCAAATCACATCCATGAACCAGTCGATGGATATCACTGACAGCAACGCGTTGCCACCGAAGGAACTTCGCCGGGCGGCCCTGGAAGGCTGTATCATGCACGGCCTCTGGTTTTATGCGGAACCGGATCAGTTTTCCCATCGCAGTGCAGCCTCACAACAACCGCGTCCTTACCAGTCTTCTGCCTGGCCTGAGAATATCATGCAGGTTCGCTGGGATCCGGATGCCATCATTCGCTGGAACTTCGGCTACTGGGCGGCCGTGGTTCGTCATCCCGACGCCGAAGCCATCCTGACAGCACAGCTCAAAGACGCTGATATGCTGGTGCAGAACAAAGCTATCAGAAACCTGGGACTGCTGGGCAGCGACTCTGCCCTCCGCATCTTGAAACAGCAATCCACCCGCCCCCAGGAAACAGTACGTGTCGCCGCAGCGACAGGCCTCAGTTCCTGGGGTCCGGTTTACCTGGCTGGCCTGGGAGATGACAGTTCCTCTGCCGTACGCCTGGCGGTCGCCGAAGGTCTGGGACAGTCTCCTACGGCTGATGCCGCCTTGCAGCTGAAGTCCCTGATCAATGACCGCAGCACCGAAGTACAACTCACCGTGATTGAATCGATCCGACACTGGCCAGACGAACTGGCTATCCCACTCCTGCTGGAAGGGATTAAGGAAGGCGTCTTCAAAACACGCCGCGCCAGTGTGTTGCAGCTGACTGAACGGACGGGTGTCGGCGGGATCATCTCCATCGAAGCCTCACGTGAAGAACGGACAGCCGCCATCCAGTCACTGGTGCAGTCGGGACAACTTCCCGGCGGATTCTGGACTCAGTTGATGCAGCAGGGAATCCATCAGGAATCCCGCGTGAATCAGGGACGTGTCGCGGAACTGCAGGCTTACTTCCAACAGTTGATCAACCAGAGCCCCGACGCTCCCGGCTGGCAACACGCTTTCCAGGAGTTGACCCAGTTGACACCCGAAGAAGTCAATCAGCTGGAGAAGATGATTCTGGAGACATCGGTTGCCATCCCGGATGAGGTATACAGCGACCTGCTTCCCAAACTCGATACAAATTACGCCGCACTCCAGCAGTTAAATAGTTCGCATGTCACCGACCGGCGTCAGGCGGCCCAGCAACTGTTTATGAGCTCACAGAAATCTTCGCTCAATCCGGTGATCGTCAAACGTCTGCGTACCATGATGTCCCGGGAACAGGACCGGCTCGTCTGGCGGATTGTGATGGAATCGATCTCCCGAGACAGCTATGAAGAGGCCGCCCAGCTTGCCCTGCTGGCAATCAATCACAACTGGCCTGACATTCGGGTGCTGGGCTGTGAGTATTTTGGTGCTCACGGAATTCCCCAGTATGCCCCCTGGGTCTTACCCCTGTTGAATGACAGCAACCACTCCGTGCAACTGGCCGCCATCCGTGCCCTGGGACAATGCCATAATCCCATCGCCATCAATGGGGTTCAATCCGACGAACAAAACCCGTCGCGACCGGCGTCACTGCGGAACCTGTTAACCCATTCGAATCAGCGTGTCCGCTTTGAAACCGTGGTCGCTTTGAGCCACCTGGGCGACTTCCAGGGCATGCAGGAACTGGTGCGTCTTTCCAACGACACCCGCAGTGCAGTCAGGCGGGACGCCGTGCGGGAAATGGGAGAATCGGGACAGACGCGCTTCGTAGAACCACTGATCCAGATGGCCTGGACCGAACGTAACTCGTCCACCCTGGAAGAGATTCTGAGCAGCCTGGGCAGACTGGTTCCCCCATCCGATCAACCAGCGGAATTGAAGACGGTTTCCAGCCCCAGCGAACAGGCGAAAATCTGGATGAACTGGTGGCAAACTCAGCACTCAGGGTCCAGTTCGCGGCTGTCTACAGGGCGTTAAGTGTGAAATCTCGTTTTTGGGCCTCTAGTAGCCTGTTCTCGCCTCGGTGTTCACAGTATTATGGGCTGTAATTGCACTCATATTCAGTATCCAGAGAATCACATCTTCACCGCGGAACGACTTCATGACGAACTACCACGACGATTTTCAATTGGAATGGCATGGAAACACGGTTGTAATCATTCCGGCGAGCAACGTGGAATCTATGAGCTGGGACCTGATCGAACAGGCCGCTGATATCGTCATGGCACCGTTGCAGGAAGTCGAAATTCCCATGGTTGTTTTTGACTTGAGTGATGTGAGTTACTTTGGCTCAGTCTTCCTGGCCCTGCTGCTGCGATGCCACAAACATGTGCGCAGTCGTGGAGGCGAACTGGTTCTGTGCGGTGCCAGTAAAATGGCCAGCGAATTACTCCGCATTACGGCGTTAGACACCCTCTGGGCGATTTACGAAACCAGGGACGAAGCCCTCGATGCCCTGATGGGTTAACGATTTTTTACCAGCCTTCATCTCGACCAGCTACATTAAAGGATTAATTGATCATGTCGAGGAAATATCGAAAAACCCGCCCCCGCGTTTCAGAGTCTGACGTACTGCCAACGGAACACTGCACCGAGCTGTATCCGCACGAATCGATCATTGCCAGTATCAAAGACACAGCTGACAAACTCAAGCAGGACCAGGCAACGCGCGGCGACCTCAAGATTCTCGACCGGGCACTCAAAGAACTGCGCTATGCTTTCAAGGTTTTCACACCTTACCGCAAGCAGCGAAAAGTGACCGTCTTCGGCTCAGCCCGAACTCTGCCCGACGATCCCGCTTACCAGCAGGCCCTGCACTTCGGTCGTAGAATGGCGGAAGAAAAATGGATGACCGTTACCGGCGCCGGCCCGGGGATTATGGAAGCCGCCCACGTAGGTGCTGGGACCGATATGTCGATGGGCGTCAACATCATGCTCCCGTTCGAGCAGGAACCCAATTACGTCATCCATAAAGACGAAAAACTGGTCAACCTGAACTACTTCTTCACTCGCAAACTGCTGTTTGTGAAAGAGGTCCACGCGATCGTCTGTTGTGCGGGTGGATTCGGCACCCAGGACGAAGCATTCGAAACCCTGACGCTGGTTCAGACCGGGAAACGGGATCCGATGCCCATCGTCTTACTGGAAGCGCCGGGAGGCACGTACTGGAATGACTGGAAAGCTTACATTGAAAACAATCTGCTGAAGCATGAACTAATCTCTCCGGAAGACTTGTCACTGTTTCATATCACCGATGACATCGAAGATGCCGTCGACGAAATCATCGGTTTTTACAGCGTCTACAACAGTATGCGGTACGTAAACGGACGCCTGGTACTGCGTCTGCACGTCGAGCCCAGCAATGAATTCGTGGAACAGCTCAACATCGAATTCAAAGACATTTTGGAATCAGGTATCATCACCAAGGTCGATGCCCATGATCTGGAAATGGACGACGAACACCTGGTCGACCTGCCTAGGATTTCGCTGCTGTTCAACCGCAAAAACCTGGGACGCTTACGGCAGATGATTGACCGCATCAACTCGGAACTGTCTCCCGCTCCTGGCGAAGAGGAGGAAGAAGAATAGTCAGCCTCCCAGCAGACTTTTAAATTCATCTTCCTGTTTGAGCTGCTCCTGCAGCTTTGCCATCGCCCGGCTGACGAGCACCCGCACTGCCACATCCGATTTACCCAGCTGGTCAGCGATCTCACTGGAATTAAGTCCTTCAACATATTTCAGTCGAATGGCCTCGCGACTTTCCTCGGGGAGAGACTCCAGTGCGGTCAGAAGTTTCATTTCCCGGGCACCGCGGGAGAACGCCTGGCTGGGGCTGGTCATACTGGCTACCAGCAGATCCATAAAACCCTGCCCTGCTGCATCACCACCAGCAGGCTGACGAATCTCCCGGCCAGCAGCCCGCTTCTGCACCTGGAAGTATTTGCGGTGATTATCAATGATCCGCCGTTCTGCGAGATGACAGAGCCAGTTAAAGGGAGTTTTCTTTTCGAAATCAAATTCAGAAAATGTTGAGACGGCATTCAGCGAGACTTCCTGCAGAATGTCGTTCGCTTCCACTTTGGATTTCAGCGCATCACTCATGTTTTTGTTGATGAACGCCAGCAAAGGGGCACGATGGATTTCGAGAAATTCCAGCAGCGCGGGATCGCTGCCCTGCTGAATCCGTTGGATCAATTCTTCAATATCTGCCGCCATGCCGCTTCTTACTTCCTGCCTGAGTTCAACCATTTACGCACAGCATTCTGCTTTCATCGCCGTGCAGGATTGATTACCATGTGGACTGTATTACAGAAGACATTGACATTTTATAGCACGTCTAGCGCCTGTCAGCCACATAAACCTGCTCGATTCCAGGTCTGAATCCGCCAGACCATTACCCGGGAGTTCACTGTTGTCCGAAGCTACGCCAGGTCTTGAATCAACAGAGAGCCAGCTTGCGCTTGATGCGTTGACTGAAGCCATGGAACAGTTTGTTTCCGACTGGGAGTCTGCAGAAGAACCGCCCGAGTTACGTGCTTATCTTTCACAAACGAAGCCGGTCCCGGTTTTTCTGTTGAGCGAGTTGATCAAAATCGACCTCGAATATCGCTGGCAGCGTTTCAATTTCCCTAAACGCCTGCAGGAATACCTTGAGGAATTCCCCGAACTGCAGACCGCGAGTCTGCCCGTTGACCTGCTCTATGAAGAATATCATCTCCGGCGGCAGAACGGATTTGATGTCGATCCCGACGAATACTTGGGCTACCTCCCCACGGGTAGTCCACAACTGCAGCAACTCTTCGATCTGGATCATGCCTACCAGACCACCAGTCTGTTTCACAAGATCCGACCTCAGACATGGCATCAGTTTCAGCCCGGACAGACAGTAGATGATTTTGATCTGCTGACCCTGCTCGGTCAGGGTGCGTTTGCCCGCGTCTTCCAGGCCCGCCAGAATTCGATGCAGCGTCTGGTCGCTTTGAAAATCTCGGAGGATTCCAGCGACGAACCACAGACCCTGGCTCAGTTCGACCACGAAAATATCGTACGGGTGTTTGACCAGCGCATCCTTCCCGATGAAAAACTGCGTCTGTTGTATATGCAGTATCTGCCGGGAGGAACTCTGCAGTCAGTGATAGAACTGATTCGCAAAACGGCGCCCGCAGAGCGTTCAGGCAGCCTGCTGGTTTCCGCTTTGAACCAGTCACTGGAATTGCGGGGAGAAAGCCGACCAACCGAGTCGGTCACCTACCAGACCCTGAATTCACTCACCTGGCCCGAGACGATCTGCTGGATCGGCATCCGGCTGGCGAAGGCGCTGGACTATGCTCATCAGAAAGGAGTCCTGCACCGCGACATCAAGCCTGCGAATGTGCTGCTGACTGCGGAAGGGGTTCCCAAACTGGCCGACTTCAACATCAGCTTCAGCTCGCATGTGACAGGGACGACACCCGCAGCCTATTTCGGGGGCAGCCTGGCTTACATGTCGCCCGAACAGCTGGAAGCCTATGATCCGACACATACGCGCCTGCCCGAAAGCCTGGATGAGCGCAGCGATCTCTTTTCGCTGGGGCTGATGCTGGCCGAGTTGCTGACCGGAAAACGCCCCTTTGAGAATCCTGCGATGACCGACAGCTGGTCCAGCCTGCTCAGCCAGATGATCGAACAGCGCAAAGCCGGTCAGAGCCTGCAGGCAGCTCCTCAGCACCTGCCCCCCGATTGCCCCGAGCATCTGATTACCGTACTCCAGAAATGCCTGGCTCCCGATCCTGCAGAGCGGTGGAATTCGGGCCAGGAACTGGCCAGCCAGCTCGAGTTATGTCTGAATCCACGTGCCCAGCAGATCCTGTTTCCTTCATCGAAAAGCTGGTTTGCCCGTTGCACCGGGTGTGAAGTACTGATCATAATTTTAATCGTCGCGATACCTAATATCCTGGCGGGACTGTTTAACTTTTTCCACAACCAGAAGCACATCATCGAGCAACTGAAAAATTCGCAGGATGCCTTCTGGAATATTCAGACCACCATCAACCTGATCGCCTATCCGACTGGCCTCGGTCTGATGGGCTGGCTCACCTGGACACTGGTCAGAGAACGCGCCCCGAAACGAGCTCCTGCGCAGCCCGCTGCACCACCAGATACGATGCTACAGAAACGCTGTCTGCGACTCGGACACTATGCCGCCCTGATCTGCACCACGCTCTGGATCATCGCGGGGATCGCCTATCCGGTGAGCATGCATTACGCCATCGGTTCGCTGCCGGTCTCTGCGTATCTGCATTTCCTGGGATCTCTGCTGCTCTGCGGCCTGATCGCTGCCAGTTACCCGTTTTTTGGGGTCACCTATTTCAGCCTGCATACGATTTATCCGCAACTGATCGAGCGGGCTGATTTCAGCCAGCAATCTCCTGAGCCACTGGAGCGACTCAAGAAATTGAGCTGGGTCTATCTGATCCTGGCGTTCCTGGTACCGATGCTCAGCATCGCCGCCCTGGCGATATTAAACCTGGATGACAAACTCGCCATCGTGCTGATTACGGTCGCAGGCACACTGGGAGCGGTCAGTATCTTTCGCGTCTTCCAGTCGCTTCAGGCTGACCTGGATGCACTCATCACGCTCTACTCCCGGAACCAGCGCGGTCCACAATCGGCTTCGCTCTCCGGAATCAACTGAAAGACCTGCTTACCGCTGCAGACTCGAGAAGATTCCGCCTCCATGGTAGGGAGCCCGATCCGCCAGCAGTTCTTCGAGTCGCAGCAGTTGGTTGTATTTGGCCAGGCGTTCGCTACGTCCCACGGAGCCCACCTTCAGCTGACCGGCACCGGTTGCCACAACCAGGTCGGCGATGGTGGTATCTTCGGTTTCACCGCTGCGTGCAGAGACGACGGGCCAGTAACCGTGATCGATGGCCATCCGCAGGGTTTCCAGCGTCTCGGTCAGAGTGCCGATCTGGTTAAGTTTGACCAGCACACTGTTCGCAGTCTGACTGGAGATTCCCTGCTGCAGCCGCTGTCGATTGGTCACGAACAGATCGTCGCCAATCAGCTGCACGCGATGCCCCAGGCGTTCGGTGAGTTTCTTCCAGCCTTCCCAGTCATCTTCGGCCAGGCCGTCTTCGATACTGACGATCGGATAGGTGTCGACCCAGCGTTCCAGCATGTTAATCACATCGTCAGCTGAGAGTGCTTCCTCCCCCGTCGCATTCAGATGATAGGTGTTACTCTCTGCATCATAGAAGTGCGTACTCGCGACATCCAGACCGATGGCGACATCGTCGCCTGGTGTCAGGCCCGCGGCTTCGATGGCACCGACCACGTATTTGACCGCTTCGCTGTTACAGGAGAGTTTGGGACCGTAGCCCCCCTCATCACCGATGAGGGTGCCTTCATGTCCCGTCTTGTTGAGGATCTGTCCCAGACGACGGTAGATGGTGACGATCCATTCAAAGGCCTGACGATACGAGGTCGCTCCGACCGGCAGAATCAGGAAATCCTGGAAATCAAGATTGCGACCTGCGTGTAATCCCCCTGAGATCATGTTGACCATCGGGAGCGGAAGGGACATCGACTTTGCGAGAAGGGAAGTCCGCGCCCTCTGTCCCGGTTCGACACCGGTCTGCGACTCAAGATAGTCCGACCAGATTTCCGCAAAGCGTTCCACGGGGCTCTGCTGTTGTGACTCGGCAGAAGCGTAGGCCGCAGCCAGGGAGGCTCCCAGAATCGCGTTCGCTCCCAGCCGAGATTTATTTTCTGTTCCGTCCAGTTCGCGAAGCCGATCATCGATGGCCCGCTGATCAGCGGCATCCTGACCGATCAGTGCATCCGCAATTTCGCGGCGGACATTCTCGACAGCGCGAGTCACTCCCAGACCGTCAAAGCGGGCAGGATCCTCGTCTCGCAGTTCGACGGCTTCGAACTTTCCGGTGCTGGCGCCACTGGGCACGATGGCCCGCCCCGGACGACAATTGGCACAACAGATTTCGACCTCCACCGTGGGATTGCCCCGACTGTCAAATACTTCGCGTGCCTGCACATACTCGATTTGTGTCATGACAGAATACTCTCCCGTCTGCCTTAGTGGTTCCGAAATATTGCCTGACGCTCTCAGACAGTTCCTTATTTAAACATAACAGGATTCTCGGGCCGCGTCACCCGAGCCCCTTCAGGAGATCAGCATCTCCCGCAGTCTTTGAAACGCCTGCGGCAGGGAAGCCGGTGCGTCCAGAATCAGCGATAGTGCGAAAGATCGAACCTGGTCCTGCTGCGCGCTGGAGAGGTAATCGACCGTACTCTTACCATCGACGCGGGCCAGCATGCAGGCTGCCAGATGTTTGATGGTCCGCTGACCGATCTGTGGTTCCTCCATTTTAGCAGTCTCGGGACTCGGCTCCAGAGGCGCGACGACCTCGGTGCTGAGGTAGGACTCCCAGAATGTTTCCGCCAACTCAATACAGTGTGTTCCCTCTGCCTGAAAATGAATGGCCTTGAGCAGGAGGTGACTCAGAAAGAATCCCAAATCGAAAGCCGGATCACCAAAATGGGCCGTCTCAAAATCGACCAGATGGATCTGCTCGTCGGTGATCAGGATATTCTTGGGACTAAAGTCCGCCAGTACCAGGCAGAGCCGATGCGCGGACATTTCCTCAATCAGTTCTGCAACCCACTCTTTGATTTCCGGATGTGAGCGAACAATGAAGCGGTAGAAGGGATCGATGCGCAGCTGGTCAAAGATCTCCCAGTCCCCCCACCGCTGCTGATAGCCTTCCTGAAGGAATGACTTTCTGTGGATGGCGCTCAGATATTTCCCCAGTTCGCGGGCCACCGTTTGTTCTACTCGGCCGTCCAGCAGTTCTGCCTTCCAGACCCTGTGATCGGCGGCGATCGCTTCCATGGCGAACAGGTAGTTGTCCCGATCCTCGAACAGCACACGCGGAACCACCCCCGCAGGTAACAGTTGCTCCAGTTCCTGCATCACTTCCAGTTCGCGCCAGATCCGTTCCAGCTGACTGAACCACTCGGCCTGGGTCCGCAGCTGCTTGCGGGACTGCTTGATCACAAAATCGGCGTCCGCTGCCCGATCTATACGAATGACGATATTGGAAACGCCCCAGGCCAGGGCCTCTGCATCCGCCTGCTCGTCAGGTTTCAGCTGTCCCTGTTCCCTGAGATACTCAATCACGTTCTCCGCAGTGATCTCCCGCTCCATGTTTTCTTCCCATAAGTTGATAACTGGTAAGCGTTAATCGTGTTTTGACCGCTTCATCATAATCTGAGATTCCTTCTCTTAACAGGCTTAGAATGCGCTTCCCCGGAGGAAATCAGCAGGCGGTGAGCTCAAAGCGCTTTCCTCACCAGCCGCATAACCTGCATAATCAGCTGCTACGCAGGAATTACCTGACCGGTTTGACTTTAACAGCCGGCAGGTTGAGTTGTGAAAAACTTGGTTTACCAGCAACTTTTTGTTGCCAGAACCAATTTGTATGCTGTAAGATGATAATGTTGGGTTAGTTGTAATAAATAGCTGATTCAGCGACTTCTCGTCTTACACCACACGAAAGTGGTATTTTCTCCGTGAACCACAGGAACGTTTTCTATGTTGTCCACAAAAACCGCGTCCCGATTTTTGACAATTCTGACCGCTGGCTGCCTGGCTCTCTGCCTGAGCACAAACGTGGAGGCCGGCAAAAAATCGATCCGTCCGCAAAAATATGATCCTTCTGCAGAAAAGGTAGACGATCTGTTTGACGCCATGGAATCCGGTCTGGTCGATGTCGAAATCATCGCGAAGAGCTCCAAAGGTGGCAACGTTCTGATTACGAACAATAACGATAAACCGTTGAACGTAAAATTGCCGGAAACATTCCTGGCAGTTCAGGTTCTTAAGCAGGGTGCCCTCGGCGGTGGCTTGGGTGGCGGTCTGGGCGGTGGCTTAGGCGGCGGGCTCGGTGGCGGCCAGGGTGGTCAGGCACAGACAGCCGGCGGTGGTGCCGGCGGTGGTCTGGGCGGCGGACTCGGTGGTGGATTAGGGGGAGCCGGTGGCGCTGGTGGTGCCGGCGGTGGTTTCTTCTCTGTTCCTCCTGAAAAAACTGTTTACGTTCCTTACACTTCGGTCTGTCTCGAACACGGTAAAAAAGAGCCTTCCTCACGGATGGAATACCGGATGGTCAAAACTGAAGACATGGTCAAAGATCCTGCTCTGCAGGAACTGCTGAAGCTGGTCGCAACCGGCCGGGTTAACCAGCAGGCAGGTCAGGCAGCAGCCTGGCACCTCGCCAACAAGATGAGCTGGCAGGAACTCGCTTCAAAATCAATCAAACACGTTGGTGGTCTGCCACCTTCGCCTTACTTCAATCCTGCTGAACTGCAGTTCGCCGTTCAACTGGTTGGCATTTCTCACGAACGTGCCCGCAACCGGAAAGACGTCGACAAATCTGAAGAAGCCCCAGCCCGGGCTCAGACAGAAACTGTTCGCAGCTTTTCCAAGTAAAGCAATGCAAGACATCATAAGGCTCGCTTCGGCGAGCCTTTTTTTATGCGCCACACTACCATCTGGTCAAGCGGTCCGGTATTTTGGATACATGTCTCAAAATTGATCTGAATCCCCCTCAACCGGAGCTCTCGACCATGATGCTGCTACTGCGAAACGTCATCTCCCCCCTGTTACTCCTGGCCTGCCCCCTGCTGATTCTCCCCTCCGCGCTCTCTGCTGCAGACAACGAACCGCTGCGCATCATCTGCTTTGGTGCGCATCCGGATGATGCGGAATATAAAAACGGAGGTACCGCAGCCTTGTGGGCCGAACAGGGACATAAAGTCAAACTGGTATCAGTCACGAATGGTGACATCGGTCACTTTGAGATGGCCGGCGGAACGCTGGCACAGCGTCGTAGCGCAGAAGTCAAAGCCGCGGGTAAGATCCTGGGAGTGGAAACAGAAGTTCTGGATATCCACGATGGCGAACTACTGCCGACTTTGGAGAACCGGAAAAAAATCGTCAAACTGATCCGGGAATGGAAAGCGGATCTGGTCATTTCGCATCGTCCGTGGGACTACCATCCCGACCATCGTTATGTTGGTGTGCTTGTGCAGGACGCCGCGTTCATGGTAACAGTCCCCTACTTCTGCCCGGATGTCCCGCGGCTGAAAAAGAACCCCGTCTTCATGTATTCGAGTGACGGCTTTCAGAAACCCTATCCATTCCGTCCAGATGTCGTTGTCGCATTAGACAATGTGTTTGAAAAGAAACTGAAAGCGGTTGCCCAACTGGTATCTCAGTCTCTGGAAGGGGGCGCTGGTGGCAGCCCGGAACGCGCCGCCAAAGTTCCTCCTGCGAATCCCCCGGAACTGCGAGTTGAACATCTCCGCCCTTCCTGGACACGACGTCAGTCGAACGAAGCCAACAAGTACCGCACAGAGCTGATTAACATTTACGGCGAAGACGTTGGTAAGCAGGTCAAATACGCCGAATCGTTCGAACTCTGCGAATACGGTTCACGCCCCAACAAACAGGCGTTACTCAAACTGTTTCCGATTGAAGCATCGATTCCCAAGGCAGACGAATAATCTGTAGTTGCGTTGCCTGAACAGCGGATAATCACCAATCAGACCTTGAGAGATGAGATTTACTCTTCTCTCAAGGTTTTTCACGTTATGGTCTGGTCAGAGGCACACGCGGTGAGAATAATTGACAATAGTAGTCTGATCCGATTACTATTATCTGTAACAGCGATCATCAAGGGGACTCACCTGTTCTCCCATGTTGCGATGGCGTAGCATTGGCCTTCCAGAGACGCACCCGGATCGTTGCATTGCCTGATAACAATGAGGGCAAGTCTATGAAATTCGGTCTACTCACATTTACCGGTTCCCTGTTTCTGCTCTCCTCGTCGCTGCTTCCGCCTGCGATGCTCTCTGCGAATGAAAAATCAGAGAAGACAGCGGCTGTCGATTTCCAGAAACAGATCCGTCCACTCTTCCAGGCCAAATGCTTTTCCTGCCATGGAAGTGAAGTTCAGGAGGGGGGATTCCGCCTCGATCTGAAAAGCCGCGCCCTCGAAGGGGGCGATAGCGGCATCGCCATTAAACCGGGACACAGTCACGAAAGCGAACTCTATCATCGCCTCGCCGGAACCGGGGAGGGGGATAAAATGCCCCCCGAAGGTGAAGGCACCCCGCTGACGAAAGAGGAACTGGCTCTGGTTGAATCCTGGATCAAGCAGGGCGCCGTCTGGCCTGAAGTCGCGGGGCAGAACAAGACGCCAGGCTCTGACCACTGGTCGTTCCAGCCGATCAAAGACGTACAGCCTCCCCAGGTCAAACAGTCAGACTGGGTCAAAAACGGTATCGATGCCTTTATCCTGCGAAAGCTGGAACAGGAAAATGTAACGCCTGCCCCCGAGGCAGATCGCAGCACACTCATCCGCCGCGCGTATCTGGATCTCACCGGCCTCCCCCCTTCCGTGGAAGAGTGGAAGCGCTGGAGTTCTGAACCGAGTCCGCAGTGGTATGAAAACATGGTTGATCAACTGCTGGAATCGCCGCATTACGGGGAACGCTGGGCCCGGCACTGGCTGGACCTGGCCCGATATGCGGACAGTGACGGCTATGAAAAAGACAGCAAGCGTCCGCATGCGTGGCGCTGGCGTACGTGGGTCATCAACGCACTCAATGAAGACATGCCGTTCGATCAGTTCTCCATCGAACAGATTGCCGGAGACCTGCTGCCGAATCCGGATACGAGCCAACTGGTAGCAACAGGTTTTCATCGTAACACGCTGATTAACCGCGAAGGGGGCACAGACCCGGAAGAAGATCGCGTCAAACGCACCGTGGACCGAACCAACACCCTGGGCTCTGTCTGGCTGGGCGTGACCGTGGAATGTGCGCAGTGTCACACGCATAAATACGATCCGCTCACACAGCGGGAATATTATCGGCTGTATGCTTTTTTCAATTCTCTGACCGAGCCGGATATCGGCGCACCATTGCCTGAAGAACAGGCGGCGTTTGAGAAAGCCAACCAGGTCTACCTCAAAGCACATGCGCCGCTGGTCAAAGCAGTCCAGGAATATGAACAGCATAAACTGGTCGGCTCGATGGAAAAATGGGAACAACAGAAACCGGACCAGAGTCCGGTCTGGAACATCCTGCAACCTGAGTCTCTCCAGGCAAAACAGAATACCACCCTCAGCGTGCTGCCAGACCGTTCTATTCTGGCATCCGGAGAAAACCCCGGACGGGCAGAAATTTATACGCTGACCTTTAAAACGAACCTGCAGAACATCAATGGTATTCGACTGGAAGCCCTGCCCGATCCGAGTTTGCCTCGCCAGGGACCGGGACGCAGTCCGACCGGCGATTTTGAACTGACAATGCTGACACTCAAGGCAGCACCGTTGAATGCGCCCGATAAAGCGAAAGAAATCGATCTGGAGAAAGCTCAAGCCAGCTTCGAGATGGCGGGCTTTAAAGTTGACCGCGTGATTAACAACAGCCCGCACACAGGCTGGTCAATCAGTCCTCAACAGGGGAAAAAACAGATCGCCACCTTTGAAACCAAAGAGAGCTTTGGCGATGAAAAAGGGATGTTGCTCACCGTCACGCTGCAGCAGTCGACTACCCGCAAACTGTATCACAACCTGGGCCGGTTTCGCTTGTCACTGACCACCGACAAAAAGCCGCTGCCCCTGACCGGGATGACAGACCTGATCGCCGAGACACTCAATACGCCAACCGATCAGCGGACTGAGGTCCAGAAACAGGAACTACGCGAATACTATCGCACGATCGATCCCGAGCTGAAGAAGCTGAAAGACCAGGAACTGGCTCACAGGAAAAAAGCCCCCCAGGATCCATCCGAGACCACGAAAGCTCAGGTCGTCGATCATCTGAAGACGCCACGTAAGACACGTCTGCTGGTCCGGGGTGACTTTCTGAATCCGGCGGATGAAGTTCAACCGAATACTCCCGCTGTGCTGCCTCCCTTGGAATCAGAAGAGCCATCTCGTCTGGATCTGGCCCGCTGGTTGTTCAATCCACAGCATCCGCTGACCGCCCGCGTAACAGTCAACCGGATCTGGAGCCGCTATTTCGGACGAGGCCTGGTCCCCACGATCAATGACTTCGGCACACAAGGAGAGGCCCCCTCACATCCCGAACTGCTGGACTGGCTGGCGACCCGGTTTCGCGAACAGAACTGGAGCATGAAACAGCTGCACCGGCTGATTGTGACCTCCGCCACTTATCGTCAGTCTTCCGAAAAACGTCCGGAACTGGCGGAACGCGATCCCTACAATGCCTGGTTGTCACATCAGAACCGTTTGCGAGTCGAGGCGGAAATTATCCGCGACGAAGCCCTCTCGGTCAGTGGTCTGCTCAAGCATAAGGTCGGCGGCCGGAGTGTGAACCCGCCTCAACCCGAGGGAATCGCCAGTCTGGGTTATGCGAATTCCGTCAAATGGCCGACCAGTAAGGGAGATGACCGCTATCGGCGGGGGCTTTACACATTCTTCCAGCGAACCGTGCCCTACCCGATGCTGATGACCTTCGATTCCCCTGATTCCAACCTGAGCTGCACCCGTCGCGAGCGTTCTAATACGCCGCTCCAGGCGTTGACGATCTGGAACGATCCGGTCTTCTTTGAATGCTCCCAGTCACTCGGCCCGCGGATTGTAAGTGAAACTCAGGGAAAGAACAGCAGCCTGGAACAGCGGATTCAGCATGCCTTCGAACTCTGCCTGACCCGGGAACCTGCGGAGTCAGAAGTCGAAATCATCAAACAGCTCTACCAGGAACAGACCCGACTGTTAAAGTCCGATCCCAAACTGGTAAGCGAACTGACCAGCAAACAGACGATTCCCGCGGGAAGTACTCCTCAGGAAGTCGCGGCCTGGATCATTATCGGCCGGGTGCTGCTGAACCTGGATGAATTCGTCACCCGCAGCTAGTTTTTCCACTGACAGCTATCATTATCTGAAATCATTTTTTGAGTCTGGATCATTGCCATGTTGAATCCTCCCACTGAATCGTTGAATCTGGCCCGACGTCGGTTTCTGATGAATTCATCCTGCAGTGTCGCCGGTTATGCCCTGGCTGCCATGATGCAGAAAGAAGGACTTCTGGCCGGGGAAGACTCAGGCAGTCTGGCCAATCCCCTGGCTCCGAAAGACTCCCATTTCCCCGGGACTGCGAAGAACTGCATCTTCATTTTCCTCGCCGGCGGTCCGAGCCAGATCGATCTGTATGACCCGAAACCCAAGCTGCAGGAATTGAACGGTCAGCCGCTCCCAAAAGAGCTGACAGAGAAAGTTCGGTTTGCGTTCATTAATAAAGAATCAGCGACGCTGAGTGGCAGTTCGCGCAAGTTCAAGAAGTATGGGGAATGTGGGACTGAGTTCTCGGATGTACTGCCTCACATCGGTTCCTGCGCAGACGATATCGCGCTGGTTCGCTCCATGTATACGGAACAGTTCAACCATCATCCGGCGCAGCTGATGATGAATACCGGCGTAGGACGGTTCGGTAGACCCAGTGTCGGTTCCTGGTTGACCTACGGACTGGGAAGTCAGTCCAACAACCTGCCCGGTTATGTCGTGTTGACGGCGGGTCGTGGCGCCAGTGGCGGGGCTTCGCTCTGGTCGAGTGGCTCACTGCCTTCGACGTATGCCGGCGTACTGTTTCGTAATCAGGGCGAGCCCGTATTGAATCTGAATAATCCACCGGGAATCAATTCTGCGATTCAGAAATCGGGGCTGGAAGCCATCAAGCAATTGAACCAGGAGCAACTGCAGCGCACGGGCGATGATGAGATTGCGAGTCGGATCGCCAGCTACGAACTTGCGTTCCAGATGCAGTCCTCGGCTCCCGAACTGATTGATCTCTCCAGTGAAACAAAAGAGACGCAGGAAGCCTACGGCGTGAATCGCAAGGGGAATACCAAGGAAGGCAAACGGGGAGGTGGCTCGGATACAGAAGCCGCCTTTGGACGTAACTGCCTGCTGGCACGTCGACTTGTCGAGCGTGGTGTCCGTTTTGTGAATCTGTATCACGCTTCCTGGGATCACCACAGCGGTCTGGATGCAGGAATCGAACGGAATGCAGGGATCGTGGATCAACCCGTGGCTGCTCTATTGAAAGACCTTAAACAACGCGGTCTGCTGGATTCCACACTGGTTGTGATGGCCGGGGAATTTGGCAGAACGCCTCTCGGTGAAAACCGAACGGGCTCTAAAGCGGTCACCGGACGTGACCACCATCCCAGTGCCTTCAGTCTCTGGATGGCCGGCGGTGGCGTAAAAGGGGGACAGGTTATCGGGAAGACCACTGAACTGGGTTGGTCGGTGGAAGAGGATCCCGTACACATCAACGATTTTCACGCGACCCTGCTGCACCTGTTCGGTTTAAACCACCTTAAACTGGCACAGAAATTCGGTGGCCTGGATATCCGACTGACCAATGTGGGTGGTAAAGTCGTAGATAAACTGATCGCTTAATCTGCAGTGCTGAACCCCACAACGGACTCAGCAGCTTCTCTTACGGCCAGCGGATTTCCCCCCCCAGCACAAGACCGTGCAGCTTGTAACTGTCCAGGCTGTCCTGTGCCTGCAGGGAGACATTGCTGACTGTGCTGCTGTTGTAATAGACAATCGTACCTGGACGGGCAATCTGATTGGCCCACAGGAAGTTATACCCCACGTTGAAGGTAAACCACTGGTTCAAATGGAAGCGTGCATTCACGCCGAATTCAAAGGTGGGAGAGAAACGTGTCTGTGAGATCTGCGTGAGATGTGTGGGATCGGTAGGTCCGAAGAACTGATCGGTCAGCACACTCCCTTTGTAATGGTTCACACCGAAACCGACTTTAGGTTCAGCAGAGATCGTGAACCAGGGATGCACAAACTCCATGCGGATACCAGCCTGTGGAACATACAGTTTGTTATTGGTGGACGATTCAATTGTCGTTGTGAATAGAGGAACCGTCGGGATGGTATTGAGCTCTTCAAAGTCCCCGGTGACGTTCATGTCTTCGGCGATTTTCAGATAGCGGAAACCGACCAGAGGACGCACCTGAAATCCACCAGCGCCATAAATAGTTTTGAAAAACAACTGGTCTGTGTTGACGACATAATTACTTTCCGCGCCCCATGCCTGAGAACGGTAATTGACGGCAAATTTCTGATTGAAGTTTCTGCCAGCAATTCCAACCTGACCGTCGACGAGAGTATTAATCGAAATCAAATCTGTCTGGCCGAAGTTAGGTCCCAGCAGATCAGCCTGACCGTAGGAGACAGAACTGACGTCGGATTGTGTCCCAAAGAATATGGCTTCGATCGTACCGCTTTCGAAGTCGATACCAAAGGTTCCACGCAGCCCGTTGGTTCCCTGTGTGCCAATCGAACTCAGATCCGCTTCCTTGGTGGACAGAGTTCCCAAGCCGTCGAAATCAGCGGTGGTAAAAGGCAGACGCGGATCATTGCCTGATGGAATTGGAGCACCAATCAGCTGATTTCCCGGAGGGGATTTTACCAGCATATATTCGACGCGCAACCAGCTGTTTTCAGCCAGATTCTTAAAGAAGCCATCCCAGGGATGATCGTAGGCCCAGCCCCGGTCTTCCGGAAGCACCTGCATCACAGTCCCCGAGTTACTCGTACCGTAATAATCGGGTGCGTAATACTCTGAAGCATACTGATCGGGAGATGCATAATATTCTGGCGCCGGTTCATAAACCATGCCACCTTTGTGACCACCACCGTAGGACGCAGTCGCGTACGGATTACCCTGTGCGCCGGGTTGCCCCATGGCAGGAGAATATTGAGCCTGCGCAGTACGGAAGCCCACTCCCGACAGGAGAACAATCATCCCAATCATTAAACGATAGGCCGGATTAACCATGTTGTACTTCAATCTCATTATAAAAGAAGTCGACAAGCCGGATACTCTACGAAACCGCCCTGAAACACGGGACGGTTCAGTAAATCCCCCCCTCTCGCGCAGGATTTCCTGCGTGATGGGTATTAGATATATCAAAGGTATCGGTTATGAGGGTTATTCGACTTGTAGGAATCCTGCGTTCTTGGGCAGAAAGTTCGGAAGCCGAACACGAGAACGCACCACATTAGGAAAGATAGAAAGGCATGGTAGCGCGTACTCCGATCTGGTAATCCGCGAGATCAGGGAGATCACTGCAGGGAAAG
Organism: Gimesia benthica; assembly: GCF_009720525.1. Taxonomy (NCBI): domain Bacteria; kingdom Pseudomonadati; phylum Planctomycetota; class Planctomycetia; order Planctomycetales; family Planctomycetaceae; genus Gimesia; species Gimesia benthica. Next base: position 7,471,735 of record NZ_CP043930.1, on the reverse strand, counting down.
ATTCAGGCGTTTTTCCAGGCCTGTTTGAGTCTCGCTTTTCTCCCGGAGCGATATAAGGTGAAGAGGGGGACGATTCCGGCCAGCAGCATGAGTGCCCCAAAGACGGGTCGCGCGACCATCCAGACGGCTGAAATCAGAATCAGAGTCAAGCTTAATGAGCTGAGCAAAGCGAAGACCGTGATCCCGCGTCCGACGAAATTGGCGATCAAGGGGATCTTTTCAACGAGTACGACCAGTGGTTTAAAGAGTGTCGCCAGCCCCAGAAACAGAATCACCCAGCCCCCGAGGCGTAAGGCCCAGCGAAAGGGAGTGGTGACCTGAGTATCCTGGGGAGCAGACTTTGTGTCTGCCCCTGATTCTGCATCGGCGGCGGCTTCAGAGAGAACTGCTTCCGCCTGCGTGATACTCTGCTCCCGTTCCAGAATTCTGCTTTCGTTATGCCAGAGCAGAAACAGCCCCGCAATCAGGAACACAATTCCGATCCCCAGGTTTTTCAACGCCGTTTTAAAACGAGTGCCAAATGTCGGATCAGTGGATTGTTCAGTCTGCTCGCTCATGAAATTTCGCTAACTATTGAAAGAGGGGACCTGAGTCCTGATTCGGTATCAGTTCGACGGGGGTTGACTGGACAGACTTTCCAGAACTTCCTGAGTACGCACTACCTGTTCTGGCGAGACGGTCAGGAAATAATGTTTGCCTGCTTTTTCTGTATGGTGTTCCAGTTTGCCAGATTCATTGATCTTCAGTTGTCCCGGAGCTGACTTGCCAAAGTAGCCGCGTTCGGGACGTACTGCATACAGCACACTGGTCAGATCATAGGTGGGCCGGTCGTAAGGCATTTTGTGCCAGTACTCATAGCCCAGCTTGACCGGGTGATATTTCACATAGTTATAGTCATTGAGAATACTGGTTGACCGGTTCTGAATCGCTCTGCCAATTTCCCAGCCGCTGGCTACCACGGGAACATTTTCCGGCCAGAGTTCAAACAGGGTACGAGCCGCGGGGACGTCTTCCCTGACATTATATTCGTGGAAAGAGGCTGGCTTGCCGGGTTCAAAGCGTCCGATCATCTGGGAAAGCAGTTTGACTTTCTGGCTGACCAGTTCTTTTCCTGTCAGCGGACTGATGCCATCGGCAGGTGACTTGAGCAGGCGGGCGATGTTCGTGGAAAAACCGACCACGACGAGGGCCACCGAATGATCGGGTTGAGCGGCCAGGGTCTTGCGGAGCAGGCTGACAGCTTCCGGCAGTTGATCCGCAGAGTCATACTGGCGCGGAAACACAGGCTTCCCCTCGAGGGCGTATTCGACAACTTTCCTTACATAGGATCCGTCTTTGGGAGTTTTACCCTGCTCCACGCGTCCCAGTGGGATTTCAGGGCGTCCGTAAAACGTATTCACGACATCGCAGTAAAGCGCCGAATACGGATTATCCTTACTGCTCGTGACGGCCAGCAGTTCGCATTCCCCCCGGCTCTGCAGGGCATGAATGACGGCCAGTGCCAGGGCGTCGTCAATGTCATTTCCGATATCGGTGTCGAAGATCAGTTTGACCGGTTCAGCTGCGGTGGCGTGATTCTGAGTGAGACCGCAGGCGGCGATCAGGAGAAAAAGTAGCGATAGCGCTTTCATAGTCGATGTCTCTCAGTCGTATCAGTCGATGTGAGTCCAGCCCGGGATGTCCCGGCGATCAGAATGTTTTCGTTTGTCAGGCTTATGATCGAGAATTCTTTCAGCAGGGACAACCGGTAGCCAATGAAATTCCCGCGAACTTTTTGTAATATGCAGTTTCAATCGCGAAGCATTAAATTCTAGTTTATCAACACCGCTTTTTAGAATCAAAAGGGCTGATCCATGCCATCACAGTGTTTTTTGGGAGTCGATCTGGGGGCAGAAAGTGGACGTGTGCTGGCAGGCATTCTGGAGAACCAGCAGATTCGCCTCGAGGAGATTTACCGGTTCAGCAATGGGCCGGTTACGGTGGCCGGTACGAAACGCTGGAACGTTATCGGCCTGTGGTCTTCGATCCTGAAGGGCCTGTCACTGGCTGCACAGAAATACGGGGATCAGATCATCTCCGTCGGTGTGGATACGTGGGGCGTTGACTATGCCCTGCTCTCCGAGAAACAGGAACTGCTGGGGCAGCCTTATCATTATCGAGATCCGCGGACAGAAGGCATGTTGAACCTGGCCATCTCCCGGGTGCCCCAGCAGGAGATTTTCGATGCCACCGGTGTGCAGTTCATGGAAATCAACACACTTTACCAGTTGCTGGCGATGCAGCAGAGCGATCCGGAACTGCTGAACCAGGCAAACGTGTTACTGCTCATGCCGGACTTTTTCCACTGGCTGCTCTCGGGAAGCCAGGTCGTTGAGTTTACCAATGCGACCACGACCCAGTGCCTCAACCCTGTGACAGGCGACTGGTCGTATGAACTGTTACGTCAACTGGAGATCCCCACCGCGATGCTGCCTAAGCTGGTACAACCGGGAACAAAGCTGGGGACCTTACGGGAAGAAGTGATGCGGCAGACCGGCCTCTCTAAAATTGAAGTTGTTGCCCCCGCGACCCACGATACGGCTTCCGCGGTCGCTGCGATTCCCACTGCAAATACAGGCAACCCCGACTGGGCGTATATCAGTTCAGGAACCTGGTCCCTGATGGGAGTCGAAGTCAATCAGGCGGTTATCGGTAAACGGGCCTTCGAATTAAATTTCACGAATGAAGGGGGCATTGATGGAACGTATCGTCTGCTGAAAAACATCATGGGGCTCTGGCTCGTGCAGGAATGCAAGCGGTGCTATGAACGGGAGGGAACCGAACTCGATTACACAGCGCTGACCACGGCTGCCACGGAGGCAGAGCCATTCCGGTCCCTGGTGGATCCCGATGATCCCCGGTTCCTGAGTCCGGTAGACATGCGGGAAGAAATCAAAGGGTACTGTCAGGAGACCAACCAGCCGGTCCCCGAGACTCCGGGTCAGTTTGTGCGTTGTGCGCTGGAGAGCCTGGCTCTGAAATATCACAAGGTGCTTGACTGGCTGGAAGAACTGACGGGAACACCCATTACAGTCCTGCATATTGTGGGCGGTGGAACCAAGAATGAGCTGCTCAACCAGTTTACCGCGAATTCCTGTCAGATCCCGGTCATCACGGGACCTGTGGAGGCAACCGGGCTGGGTAATGTGCTGGTGCAGGCCCGTGCGGCAGGCGCTGTCAGTTCGCTGGCTGAAATTCGTGAGATCGTCAGGAATTCGACGGAAACGACAACATATGAACCTCAGGATCAGGCTGTCTGGTCAGAGGCGATGCAGCGGTTCAATCAGCTGCTGGACGCCGCTGGTTAGAGACCATTCCCCCCTTTAAAAGTGAGTAACTTGCCGTCTGTTCCGCTACACTATATTATCCCAGTCGGTAAACACATTTGATTCATAGATAAGTATCATCCAGTAAGAAAGTATAACAATGGGTCTGTTTGACCGCTTGAAACGTGGTTTAGAGAAAACCAAGGATGTCCTGCGCACCGATGTACGCGACCTGTTCAAGGCGGGGGAGATTCTGGATGATCAGAAAATTGAAGAATTCGAAGCGCGACTGATTAAGACGGATATGGGCGTTGTCTCTTCGGCAGCCATCTGTGATGAAATCCGCAAGAAACATGGTGGTCGTACCGTGATCCTGGATGAGATTCAGGAAACCGTGAAGGAAAAGATCCGGACGCTGCTGGAAGGAGAAGGTGATACCCGCTGGGACCTGAATAATCCCCTGTCCCCGCTGAAACACAATCCGGATGGTGTGACGGTCATTCTGGTCGCCGGTGTCAACGGGGTCGGGAAGACAACTTCGATCGCCAAACTGGCAAACCTGATTATTAAACAGAATAAATCAGTCCTGCTGGCTGCGGGTGATACATTCCGTGCGGCCGCTGTGGAACAGCTGACCATGTGGGCCAGCCGCCTGGGTTGTGAAATCGTGACCCGCCCCGACGGTACCGATCCGGCCAGTGTCGCTTACTCCGGCTGTGAACGAGCACTGGAAACCGGCGTCGACTATTTAATTATTGATACTGCGGGCCGTCTGCAGACACATACCAACCTCATGGAAGAGCTGGAAAAGATTAAACGTGTCGTAGATAAGAAGATCCCGGGTGCACCACACGAGAACCTGCTGGTTCTGGATGCGACGACTGGGCAAAATGGTCTGAGCCAGGCGGAACATTTCTCGAATTCAATCGAGTGTTCTGGAATAATTTTAGCAAAATTAGATGGCACAGCCCGGGGTGGAGTGACCGTTGCAATCCGCCAGAAGATGGGCATACCGGTCAAATATATAGGCGTGGGAGAGCAAATCGATGACCTTGAACTCTTTAATCCACAAGGTTTTGTCGACGCCTTATTCGCCTGATGCCTGTTAATTAAACTGCATCCAAACCCTTATATTCCCATTACTTTATATGAGTATTGAGGGTTACTGCGCGCTGCCTGCATAATATTCGCGCAAGTTTAACATTCTTCAGCAACTGTTAAACTATTCCGGCTCCGCAATCTGGCGAGAACAGCCAGACCCTCCCGATCAGTCAGAATATTCTTGACGTATCTCTTTTGATCAAAAGCACTACTGAGAATTCCGATATTCCGAGTTAGAGCCATCGTTAAGTTAGCGCTCAATTTGTGGACCGTAACTGGTTCTCTTAATCTAACGATGGGAAATTGATTTAGAACCGTCAGTATGGCTTCTACCAAACTAAATTACCGGAAAGCATGCGCGCTTCCCTTCTGACGGTATGGAGACCAAGCACCCAAGAAGGTGTACTCAGGAGTTAAAATATGCGAAAACTGAAGGAATTGAAACGAAAAGCCAGACTGACTGGGCTCCTGCTGAGCGGGCTGGGTCTCATGGCTGTTTCGCCAGCATTTGGTGGTGATGCCGGATGTGCTCCCTCGTGCGTCCCCGCATCAAACCCTTGCTGCACGAAAGTGTTCGAGGATGCTGGTGACAAGCTGGCTGTCGAACTTGAGCGGTTAACCGCTGAATGTTGTGCCCCTAAAACCTGTGCCCCTACCTGCACCACTGATGGCTGCACCGATCCCAACACATGTTGCGGTGAAGAAGCCGGTGATGATGGAGACTGCTGCAGCGGACGTCTGACTCGTCTGTTTGACGACTGCGACGGCTGTGGAAACATCCTGGAAGACAACGGCTGGAAACTGAGTGGTTGGTTGGAATTCGGGATTACATTCAACGGAAACCGTCCTGCTAACAATCTGAACACCCCTGGTGTTGGATTCAACCAGGCTGACAGCCAGTTCATGCTGAACCAGCTGTACTTTGTTTTGGAAAAAGACGCTGCCGCCAACGAAGACTGCTTCGGCTGGGGTGGTCGTGTTGACCTGCTCGTCGGTTCAGACGCTGCTGATACTGCCGTATTCGGTGGTCCTAACAACGCACCGAACTTCGATGGTCGCTGGTCTGACAACGACATCGCAACTGCCAACCAGATTGGTCTGGCGATGCCGCAGATGTACGCTTCAGTCTATGCCCCCATCGGAAACGGTGTTACCGTTAACGTTGGTCACTTCTACACCGTTATCGGTTACGAAGTTGTACCTGCTACCGGTAACTTCTTCTACTCACATGCTTATACCATGCAGTACGATGAGCCGTTTACCCACACCGGTGTTCTGGCCAGTACTGACCTGAGCGACAACATCTCACTGACCGGTGGTATCACCACAGGTTGGGACGATTTTGAAAATCAGAACAACGAGTGGAGCTTCCTGGGTTCTGTTGGCTGGACCAGCGATAGTGAAGACACCTCAGTCACATTCGCCATCAGCTCTGGTGGTGAAAACGACGCTTTCGGTGGTACTTCCAACCTGACCATCTTCAGCCTTGTTGCTCAGCAGAAACTGTCTGAAAACCTGAGCTACGTATTCCAGCACGACCACATGTTCTACCCGAACGGTGATGCTAATGCTGCTGGCGTAACAGCTGAAGCTTACGGTATCAACCAGTACCTGTTCTACGATATCTGCGATTCAACCCGTGCTGGTATGCGTGTTGAATGGTGGCGTGACCACAACGGTACCCAGTTGGGTGCTCCGGGCACGAACTACTACGAAATTACCGCTGGTATCAACCACAAGCTCAACTCCTGCATTCAGGTTCGTCCTGAAGTCCGCTGGGACTGGGCTGACGGTTCAGATCCCTGGACCACATCTGACGGTGGTACCAAGGACAGCCAGTTCACCGTTGGTACTGACGTAATCCTCGTCTTCTAAGACCAACGATCACGATTGAATCACCCGTCATTCCCAATCCCGAATGATGTGGTATAAAATCAAAGAGAGCCTTCCTGGATCAGGAAGGCTCTCTTCTTTTGCGCAGTGTGGTATGCGATTTTGCTCTGTTACGTTTCTGTTTATTCTATCGAAAATTGACGCTTCTGAAATCAGTCTGGTAAGATGAGAAACAGCGTCTTACATGTTTTCTATTCCTGTTCTCGCCGTATCTCAGCCTGATTGACTCGCCATGAACCGTATGTTGCTCCGCTCCTGCCTGTTGTTAGCTCTGCTCCTCAGCTGTTCTGTTTTGTTTGGAGCCCCTGCCTCTGATCAGCGTCCCAACATCATACTTGTAATGGCAGACGACCTGGGCTGGTCTGATATTGGCTCCTACGGAGGTGAAATCGATACGCCCCACATCGACAGCCTGTCTCGTGACGGGATGCGTTTCACTCAGTTTTATAACAATGCCATCTGTGGACCGACCCGGGCCTCTCTGTTAACGGGGCTATATTGTCAGCAGGCAGGTCATCGTGGAGATCGCTGGAACGAACCCAAGAATTTCGACGTCTGCGTGACATTTGGTGAAGTCCTGCAACAGGTCGGCTATCGGACAATGATGGTCGGAAAGTGGCAGGGGAGAGACTCTGCCCTCGATCGAGGATTTCATCGTTTTTACGGGCCGATGTGTCAGGGTAAAATCAGCTACTTTCATGAAGTCGCCCAGAATCCGTATTACCTGGATCGCAAACGAATTGAACTGCCTGACGATTTTTACCTGACTGATGCCCTCAATGATCACGCACTGCAGTTTCTTCAGGAAGGTCTGACTGGCAAACAACCGTTTCTGCTGTATGTCGCCCACATCGCGCCGCACTGGCCCCTGCATGCCCGGGAACAGGAAATCGCCCGCTACCGTGAACAATACCTGACCCAAGGTTGGGATCAGGTTCGTGCCCGTCGTTTTGCACATCAACGGTCAACCGGACTGATTCCACAGGAATGGGAGTTAGCACCTCGGTCAGCCAGTATTCGCGACTGGTCCGAGGAGCCAAATCAACGCTGGCAGGCAGAACGGATGGCCGTGTATGCAGCCCAGGTGAAATCGATAGACCGTGGTCTGGGTCAATTGCTGAGTGCACTGAAAGAGACGGACGCAGAAAATAATACGCTGGTCATTTTTCTGTCTGACAATGGTGCCGCCCCCGATGGCGGGCTGGCTCCCTCACAGAGTGGCATGGGATTCAGTGAGAAACGTCCCAACAAAAAATGGCGACGCGACCAGGTGCCAATCAAACCGGGTAGCGGTCCCGATCACATGCCTGGTCCCCATGATACCTTTGCCGCCTACGGTCTGGCCTGGGCGACGACCAGCAATACACCCTTCCGGGGGACGAAACTGGAAGGCTACGAAGGTGGGATCCGTACGCCGCTCATCGTCCGCTGGCCCAAAATCATCCAGCAGGGAGGTACCGTCACCAGACAGGCGGGACATGTGATGGACTTTATGCCCACATTTCTGGATGTTGCCCGGGCCGAGTATCCCCAGGAGTTTCAAGGGCGTCACCCTCTACCCGTCGAAGGTCAGAGCCTGTTGCCCGTCTTTGAGGGAAAACAACGCGAGCCTTATTCGGAACTCTGCTGGGACCTGCCCCGCCAGCAGTCTATCATCAGTGGTGACTGGAAAGCGATCAGACCACGCCAGCAGCCGACAAAGTGGGAACTCTACAATCTGAAAGACGACGGCACCGAGACCACTAACCTGGCAGCCCAACATCCGGAGAAAGTCGAGTCTTTATCCCGGCGGTATGCTGCCTGGCACAAACGTGTGAATGCGAAATAAAAACGCCGTGTGACAGGTTCAGGCCCATCACACGGCGATATTCGTATTAAGCTTCTTGCGTCAGCAGTCAATCTCAGTGGCTTAGTGTTTGAAATGACGGCGACCGGTAAAGATCATCGCGATGTTGTGCTCATTGCAGGCAGCAATGACTTCTTCATCCCGCACGGAGCCGCCGGGCTGAATAATGGCGGTCACGCCTGCTTTAGCAGCTTCATCCACACCGTCGCGGAAGGGGAAGAACGCATCTGATGCGACGATTGACCCCTGGCTCCGATCGCCGGCTTTGTAAGCGGCGATGTAGGAGGAATCGAGACGACTCATCTGCCCTGCTCCGGCACCGAGCAGCATTTCATCTTTGGCAATGACGATCGCATTCGATTTCACGTGGCGGCAGACAACCCAGCCAAAGCTCAGACTGTTGAGTTCTTCGGGCGTGGGCTCGCGTTCGGTGACGACTTTCCAGTCGCTCTTATCGTCACGCAGTTCGTCTTTTTCCTGCACCAGCAGACCGCCGGATACACGACGATAATCCAGGCTGGGTTCAGCCGGCTCCTGCATCATCGGGCACTTCATCAGACGAACGTTCTTTTTCCATTTTGGCTTTGTGGTCAGCAGTTCGAAAGCCGCGGGTTCATAATCCGGGGCGATGATGGCTTCAATGAACCGATTGGGTTCACAGAGTTTTTCTGCCGTCGCCTGATCGACAGGACGGTTGAAACTCAAAATCGAACCGAAGGCACTGACCGGGTCACCGGCGTAAGCTTTTTCGAATGCTTCAGCGAGTGTCTCTGCAGTGGCACAGCCACAGGGATTGGTATGTTTGATGACCACAGCGGCTGGCTGATCAAAGTCACTGGCAATCTGCAGGGCGGCATCCAGGTCCAGGTAGTTATTATAGGACAGTTCTTTACCGTTCAACTGCTCTGCCTGGGCGACGCTGGCAGCCGGTGGATTCTGTTCGGCGTAAAAAGCGGCTCCCTGGTGAGGGTTCTCGCCGTAACGCAGTTGATCCCGCTTTTCCAGACTGATGCTGACCGATTCGGCGAAACGGCTTTGTGAATCTGCTTCTGCAGGCAAAACCGAAGCCATGAAGTTGGCAACCGCCCGATCATAGCGTGCAGTCATTTCAAACGCAGCAGCAGAGAGTTCCAGTCGAAATTCGGGAGTCAGCGGACCAGACTTGAGTGCATCGAGCACACGATCATATTGTGACTGATTGGTCACGATGCCGACATAGGCATGATTCTTAGCGGCGGAACGGACCATGCTGGGGCCGCCGATATCAATCTGTTCGATTGCTTCGGGCAGGGTCACATCTGGTTTGGCAATGGTAGCTTCAAAGGGATACAGATTGCAGACCACCAGTTCGAATGGCACGATTTCAAACTCTTTGATCGAAGCCGCATCGCTGGGGAGATCGGGACGTCCCAGAATGGCACCATGGACCTTGGGATGCAGAGTCTTGACGCGTCCATCCATGATCTCAGGGAAGCCCGTATAAGTAGAGATGTCAATGACATTGACTCCCTGCTCTTCGAGGTAACGGCGTGTGCCCCCCGTGGAGATAAACTCAAAACCCAGTTCAGCCAGACCTTTGACAAAATCATCCAGACCCGATTTGTCACTGACACTGACCAACGCCCGACGCGGATAAGAATCGCTCATTTGTTTCTAAATCAATTTCCGAAGAAGACAGAAATACAGTATTTCTGAGAGAGAAAAAGCGTACCTGAGTGCGCGACGAAAGGGGGCCTGCGCGACACAGGCCACAGAATCATCCTCTCGGGCACTCAACCAGAGGCCAGTTTAGCCACTCTCTGGTCAGAAAACAAACGAGGCATACCCTGCTTCAGCAGAAGAGGCGAACCCTGTTTACTGCACAGGGTTTTCAGTCGCCGGAGCTTCGGTATTCGCGTTATCCGCAGCAGGTTCAGGAGCCACTTCGGGCAGAATCGGGTATTTATCCTGGTGCTTGAAGCGAATCGGGAACGGCAGATCTTTCTGTTTCAGACAGAGAATGACGCCTGATTCAGAAGCACAGAAAATACGGTCGTTCAATTCGTTCATGAGCTTGACCTTATACTTTCGCAGAGGAACCGCAGAGAGCAGTGCTCCATCCTTACGGGACAGCACGAGCAGATTCCCCAGTTCATCCGTTGCATAAACCCGGGTGGGCGACATGGAAATAAAGGTCGACCCCAATGGCTGCCACCATTCTTCCATACCGGTTTCACTGGAGAGCTGGAACAGGCCGCTCTTGCGTGAAGAGAGATAGACTTCGTTCTCCAGAACCATGACCGGAATGCGAATCGGAAATGAAGTACGGATTCTCCAGCGAACAATTCCATTGAGAATATTCAGGCAATACAGATTCTGATCCTCGGATGCGAGGTATACACTATTTTTATTTTCTGCCAGATCGGTGGCAATCGGTGCGTCGGTTTCAAACTGATACGTCAGCTTTCGATCGGACAAGGTGACGGAATACAGCGATCCATCCTGACTGGCAAATACGAGAGCGCGGGGAGTCACAATTGAAGGAGTGGTAATGGCATCGCCTGTCTGGAAGGTCCAGCGAATGGCAAGATCACGCCAGTCGGGTAACTTGGATTCGCCGCTCAGCTCTTTCAACCTTCGTAGATTCCAGGAATAGACACGACCATCCAGTGTGCCAACGTAGAGTGCGTCTTCGTCAACAGTCGGGCTGGTAGAAGCTGATGTGGGAAGCTGCAGTTCCCAGTCGATCTCACCATTCATCCGGTCGATGGAATAGATCTTCGTTCCGACGGTGATGAACACGTATTTTGAATTGGAAACCGGCGGATAACTGACGTTATTCCCCCGCCCCATCTGTGTCGCCCAGAGCTTCTTTCCCGTTTCATTATTGAACGCAGTGATGATCCCGGAAGTAGAAATCGCGTAGATATTAATTTCATCCAGTGTCAGATGGACGATGCGGTCCCGTTGAGGGTCCACTGTGGCCTGGCCCCACCAGACCCGTTCCAGATTATGTTTGACCAGCGAACGCTGGGTTGGAACCGTCAGTCCCACGGATGATTCGTTTAAGCGTTGCGCCTGCAGATTTTCAGAGCACAGCCCCATAACCAGTAGCGCCAGAATCAAATACTTGGGCATCTTCCAACCAGACATATTCAATCTTTTCCAGAATGATTTAGGAGAACGGGTGATTCAAATTCGCGGAGAATGCTCTCAGACATCAGAAATGATGCGAGACCTCCCTCTCTCAAGTCTACATGATGGATTCATCAGACACCGAAAGAGTCTGTAAAAACAGGTAATATTCTGGCCTGCTCCTGACTCCAGAAATATCATACTCACCCTATTCTACCTACACAACCAAGCTGGAATCCAGCATTGTTCCGCCGAGATTCGAAGAATTTTCACCATCAAAACTGAACAGATTTATAAAATTGGTTGATGCAAACAGTTCTCGCACGTTATTCAGTAGCAGGCAGTTCCCAGCCAACTATTGATGCTGACGGATTTACTGATTAAGCGGTTCCTGTCGGATGCTGCGGTAATCCTGCGTTCCTGCGAAACAGGAACTACTCAGTCCGTCCTGGATGTGTTAAAATAACTGCAGTTTTCCTGTCTGCAAATCAAGCTTTGATTCTCTCACAGCCTGAAAGGGAACTGGCATGAAACTCCCCTGCTCCGCTTTGATGTTTCCAGGCGCTCTCAGACTGGCGGTGGTCCTGTGTTTGACACTGGGACTGTGCCATTCGGCGCAAGAGGTTCGCGCCGATCTGATCAAGCTGAAACAGGGGGGAGAAATTCGCGGTAAGCTGCTGAAAGAGAGCGCTGGCGGTGAGACCACACGCACCATCGAAACACTGAGTGGAGGTCGTATCAGCGTCGATGCTCAGCAGATCGAGTTCGTTACGAACCGTCCCCTGGTGATTGAAGAATACGAATCCAGGGCGCACCAGATAGAGGACACTGTCGAAGCCCATCTGGAGCTTTCGGAATGGTGTCGCGAGAATTTCCTGACGACACCTCGTCTGCAGGAGCTGGAAAAAGTGATCGAGCTTGATCCCGATCATGAGCAAGCACGGGCAGCTTTGGGATATACCTTACGTGATGGCGAATGGATGACCCGCGACCAGATCATGCGGAAAAATGGCTATGTGAAGTATAAGGGCCGCTATGTCTCATCTGCAGAACTGGAACTGTTGGAAAAAAATCAGGCGGACCTGGAAGCTGAACGTGCCTGGAGCAAAAAAATCAATCTGTGGGTTACCTGGCTCACCAGCCAGAATCCGCAATATCAGTCCGAGGGACTGCAGAACATTCAGAATATCAATGATCCCAACGCGGTCGCCGGTCTGGCAAGGAACCTGGGGAAACATGAGAATCTGAGCCTGCGGTCTCTACTGGTGACCACGTTGCAGCAGATTCCCGGTCACCTCCCTTTACGTCCGCTGGCGGAACTGGCACTGACAGATCCGCATCAGGCGATTCGCGATGCGGCACTGCAGGCGCTTTCCGCACGCGATGCGTCTCAGGCAATCGTCTTTTTCATTGAAGCGTTGAAGCACAAGTCGAATCTGATCGTCCAGCGGGCCGGAGCGGGCCTGGCGGCGATTGGAGATCGGGAGGTCGTCCCTGAACTGATCGATGCCCTGACGACCAGCCATACTTACCGGGTTCGCGTTCCGGATGCCACTTCGACGTACAGTTTCAACAGTAATGGATCGTTCGGCGGTTCAGGTGTTGTGCTACCACCTGAGATAGAAGCCGGACTGCTGGCGGGGCGTTATCCCAACGGGGTGATCGTCCTCCCCTCACAGCAACCCAAGGTCCGCATGCGGACTGTCTCAGTCAAACATGTCCACCAGAACAGCGCGGTGCTGGATGCCCTGCAGAAATTGACCGAACAGAATTTCGGATATAACCAGCGATTGTGGCGACTCTGGTGGTCATCGGTTGAAAACCAGACGGGCATTATCCCCGCGATTCCGTGAAGTGCCCGTGAATCGGCTCCCGGTTCTCAGTTTTCATCGCCGGCCAGCGCCCGACGTAAACCGCCCAGATGCTGATCGTAATTCTTCCACCGCTCCAGGCCGGAACGGTTCATGGGACGCCTTACCTGCCAGTTACTTGCGGTCGTCACAGGACGCTGATTGGCATGAAATTCCAGGCACTGGTCATCCCAGTCGACGCCGATGAATTCAACCAGTTCCCGGGAGATGGCTTCCTGATTCTGAACCAGGTCTGCGTATGCCAGTTCGTAAGGCTGGTGAGGTAGAACCTGTTGCCAGTGCTCCATCAATCGCTCATATTCCCGGTAGTACAGTCCCAGATCTTTTAGATCATGCGAGTAATCGTGACCGGTGCGAAACCGCTGAAAGTAACAGGAGAGACAGGTATCAAGGGGATCGCGACGGCAATGAATGACTTTCGCCTGTGGAAACAGAATAGCGATGAGCCCCAGGTAAAGATAATTTCCAGGCATTTTATTGATGACGCGACTGGCCCTTTGGCTGAAGGTACGTAGACGCTGAAGATAAGCTTTTCCAAATCCGGAGAATACATTGGTGGGCAGTTGAGGGATGCACTCGGGATATGGGGTCTGCCCGGGAGTATGACGCGGCAGGGTACCGGCGATACTGGAGATGTCACTCAGCTCCCCTGCGCCGTGCACATGCGGGTGACTGGAGAGGATCTGTTCGACCAGGGTCGTGCCTGTGCGTGGCATTCCAATAATAAAAACCGGCAGCTCTGTCTGCACGCCGTATTGTGAAAGTTCCCGGATCGTTTCTGTAGAGAAGACTTCAATTACCTGATCGATTCCCTGGCGATGTTTTTGAAGATCGAACTGCACCTTGCGACTTTGATTACCCAGTTCGTAGTAGAAAAACGCCTTATCGTAATCTTTGAGATCATTGAATATTTTGCCGCCGGCAAAACCGAGAAAGCAGCGGTCTTCATCACTGAGATCATCGCGGGCAGCCTGTTGCTCAATCATTTCAATTAACGGATCATCGGGTGTGAACTTTCGTGTGGCGGAGTAATTGAAATAAGCCTCTGCATAATCGGGCTTCAGCCGCAGGGCGGTCAGGTAATGATCTTCAGACAGCTGGAACTCACCAATCAGCCTGTAAATGGCAGCCAGGTTGTGATGATACTCGGCCACCTGCGGTTGCAGTTCGATGGCTTTGTTGAGCAGATCCACCCCCACACTATGCTCTCCTGACTGGGATTTCGCCAGGGCATAGAAATGCAGGAACCGGGGGTTATCCAGATTCGCATAATAGTAAGGGCTTAAGATTTCCGCTGCTTTTAACGGCTGATTCTGCTGCAGTAACTGGACCGCTTCCGCGATGATGCTGTTCATACTGTTCCCGAAATCAGGTTCTGAAAAGTATTCCCTTTTACTAATTCTTCCCCGATCGGATCAGAGACGGAAGTGGAATGTTTTTCGGAAGTAGCGCCAGAGCCATTGGCCGGTCGTCAGCTGACTTACCAGGAATCGCGCTTTACCCCGCATGTTGGTCCGGAACAGAAAGACATCCTCTTCCAGCGGTACGATCGCCTGGTACGCAGTACTGGTCAGTTTTTCGTTGCCGTCTTTGTCCGTTACCGTAGGCAGTTCGCCTCCCATTTTATTCGAGAGCGTGGGAGGGACATAATCCCGGTGCCCGTGAGCAACCCGTTCGATTTTCGATGTGTAGATTTTCTCCGGCAGGTGTTCCATTTTGAGTTCCACCTGCTGGTCGATCTGGAAATCGTTGCGGTATTCCTGGTCGATATAGAGCACGGCCTGGAAACGTTCTTCCGGAGCAATGCTCAGCATATGCGTCCCTTTATCGAGATAGCACTCGGCATTGCGGGGATCAAGGGGAGTTCCGAACCAGCCGGAAAGTCGTTTGCGGGAATCAGATAATTTGGGCTCCGGTTTGCGTGCCGGGGCGATCACTTTCCCACTGATAGGTGCGATGACTTCCATATGCTTGAGCTGTTCCTCGATCTCCGCAATCTGCTCATCAATGGTCGCCAGTTTTTCCTTGGCGACCTTGACACCTGCCTGATCTCCGAGGGCGCGATATTTGTAGATCTCGTCTTCCTGAACTTTACGTTCGATCTCTTTCAGTCGGTAGAGCTTGTCTTCTTTCTCGATGTTAACGATCCGCGCGAGCAGTTGTCCCTGTTTGACCTGCTGTCCTGGTTCGACATAGACCTGCTCCAGTCTGCCCGGCTCGGTGGTGTAGACATCTTTCACGTCGTAACCTTCGACAACGAAAGGTGCCTCAAAATGCATGGGAACTGGGATCAGGAGAATTCCCAGGATCAAAGCGACAGCCACAGTCACAGTCGCTGAGACTTTGAAGTAATTCATGGGTTCGGTCCTCGGAGCTGCAATGATTTTGTAAATGTTATAGATAATCCCACCAATGAATGAGACAACAGAGATCACCGCCAGAGTGATACCGATACTCTGCAGGTCGTAGGGTTTCAGGACGGTATACAGGAACAAAGTGATCCCGAACATGATGAACCAGCGGTAGACCGCCGCGGAAACCGCATACAGGATGAACCAGAATTTACCGGTTTCCGGCATAAAGGGATCCCGCTGCGATTCAATTCCCAGGCAGTACCAGGCAAAAGTATCGCGAAGATGCTTATCGGCTTTCTGCCTCAGGTTGGGAATCTCCAGCAGATCACTCATCATGTAATAACCGTCAAACCGCATCAACGGGTTCGCGTTGAAAATCACGGTCGTCACGGTGGAGATAAAGAACAGGTTCAAAGCCAGGTGGTTCAGGAGGCCCGGTTTGGTAAACCACCAGATCCAGACCGCGATGGCGGACATGATGACTTCGATATACATCCCGGCCCCGCCGATGATGATTCGCTGCCATTTATTTCTCAGCATCCAGGAATCGGAAACATCACAATACAGGCAGGGGCTGAAAACGAGAAACATGATCCCCATCCCGTGGCACTCCCCATTGTAATGCTTGCAGGAGAGACCGTGCCCGAATTCGTGGACGACTTTCGCCGCTCCAAGCACGAACCACATGTAAATCAGGTTGGGCCAGCCAAAAAACTGCTGGAATTCCGGGAGCCGACTGCGAAACGCTTCGAACTGCACGCCGATCAGAACCCAAGAAGACAGGATCAGCAGAGCGAACATGGTGGTCGCCCAGGGTTTCCACATCCATTTCACATAGGGATACATCTTCTGGAGGGTCGTTTCCGGGTCCCAGCCGGGCAGCCTGAGATAAAGCATGTTTTTCACGGTGGAGAAGAATTTCTTCTTCGTCTCTTCGCGATACTGCTTGATCAGTGTCACTCCCTGTCCGGGACGTCCGCTGGTCAGCAGCCCTTTACGATACAGGTCCGAAATCAATTGCTGGATTTCAGAGATGGAAAGTAGCAGAGTGGGATACTGACGATGGACTTCGTCACGAATCTCTTCCGGACTGCGTTCTCCATTGAGCAGATTCAGAATGTAGTACTGCTCGGGATGCAGCCGCGTGTATTTCAGGGAGACCGGGTCTTTGATGACCCAGTAGCCCAGTCCTTTGTAATGAATCCATTTGCTGATTAAATCATCGCGCACGCTCAGCGGAATCGGTCGTTCCGTTGAGGATGTCATGGATTCGCTAAGAGTACTCATATGTGGTCAGGATTCCTGGCAGATTAAGAAATGTCGCTTCTTCTTCAGTCTACGAGAACAGCTTAGTCCTCAATTGTTTTTGCCGGGCTTCCCTGCGCCACTTTGGGTTCTGATTTATCCGGCAGAATCTTCATCGTGGCCATGTAGCCTGCTTTGAGAATGTTTTCCGGATTTTCGACTTCGGCCCAGACCCGAATTGATTTACCGTGGATGGGTTCGACTTCGACATCGATAAAGGTAATTTTGCCGTTGAAGGTTTCGTTCTCAACCGGCAGACGGACACCATGAATGTCCAGCTGGACTTCGACGGGGGTTCCCACATGAAACTTCCATGTATCCTGAATATTCACATAACCTTCCACTTTGACCCGGTTAGTGCTGACCAGTTCCAGAACTTCATCGCCGTGACGGACGACTTCGCCGGTCGAACGGAATTTTTTGGTGACGATGCCGTCAAAGGGAGCGACAACTTTCATTTCTTCCAGTTGGGCGTCGATTTCATCGAGTTGCAGCTTATTCATATCAAATTCCAGCTCTGCCTGTTCGATCTGCAGATCGCTTTTTTCTGCGTTCAGGGTCAGGCGTTTGATATCGAGTACGGAAATCGTGTTGGGAACCCGTCTATTGATGTCCTTGTTCATTTCCAGTTCGACGTAGGCGGTATCCCGGGCTTTCTTAGAGTAGCGAATTTCAATATCGTTGGTGGCCTTCTTCTCTGCTGTCCGGCGGGCCGCCTTGAGGGCATCGCTTTTTAAGCCAGCGATCACCTGCCCTTTTTTGACCCGTTCGCCTTCGTTGGGTTCGACAAACTCGAGCACGCCGGGACGATCGCTACCGAGGATGACGCGGTCGATCAGTTTAATTCGGCACTCACCAACGGAGATGGCGGCTTCGGGGTTTGCAGTCGGTTTCTTTTCGGTGGCTTTCTTTTCGGCCAGCAGGGGCGTTCCTGCATATCCGAGACTGCATCCTGCGGTCAGCAGCATTGTGTACAACACGTGTTTCATTTTGAAATTCATATCCTGATCCTAAAACTGAATCTTAAGGTTCCCGAAGCAAAAAGCCTGCATTTCAACGCTGATCGAGACTGGAGAGTCTGACATATATAAATATAGACACTTCAGTGCCTCATATCTAACGCCCGGTTCACACTACTCACAAGCAATTTCTGAAGTGGAACAAACGTTTTTTACGGGCTAGTTCAGAACATAACGACATGTTGAACTCCCGCAGCAGGTCATCACAACCGGAACAGATTACCCAGTTTATCCTGTTTTCGATTTTTGAGACGATTCCCAGGCTCCCTGCCTGTCAATGCCTGACCGTAAGTCATGTTCTATTTTCCAATTATGGCCTGTTCTGATTCTACGCATGTTATACTTCAAATATTTGACCGTCTCTTATAACAGGGTATGTTTTTACGGCTCCGGGCCACTGGAGCGATTACTCACTTTGTCCGTTTCTTTTCCGCAACATGCGAAAAAAAAGAGATTTACGACAAATTGTCTTTTTGCATTCGCCCTTCCCCCCGAATAAAATCAGGGTATGTAAGATTGTCCACACAGTGAAAATCGCGTGTGGAACCAGCAAAAAACCATAGTTTACGTCAAACATACCGTATAATTTCTGAAAGAGTCTCGTTTCAGAAATGGAAAACGGAAATCCATCGATCGATCAAACAGGTAAGTTAACTCTATGACCAGCACTCAATCGCCCACTCAGACCCGTGAACGTGTCATTCGTATTGCGCGGGAAATCGAAGAGTTTGCTCATTCCAACGTCGCCCCCGAGACATTCTTCCGTGAATTTCTCAGACGCGTGGTAGCCGGACTGGGAGCAACGGCAGGTGCTGCCTGGTTAATCGATGAAAGCGGTCGGTTGACCATCAAAAGTGAAGTCAATCTGGCAGACACCGGTTTCTACGAAGAACCAGAGGCGATTCTGAAAAACCAGCGACTGCTCTCCGATGTCATTTCCACGGCTGAAGCACGCATCTTTACTGCCGATGGTGAGAGCGATGTCCACCTGCCCACCGATAACCTGATCGTGGTGGCGGCGCTGACGATTCGCAAAAAGCCGGTCGGTGTCATCGAAATCTTCCAGCGATCGAATGCTCCCAAACAGGCTCACTCAGGTTACCTGCAGTTTGTCGAGCAGATGTCGGGCTATGCCTCACATTATCTGACAGAGCGCGACAAAGCCAATCAGTCGGATGCATCCCTCGAAGTCTGGGAAGAAGTCGACCAGTTCGTTCAGCAGCTGCACCGCAGCCTGGATTTGTCTGAAGTCGCGGCGACCGTCGTGAATGATGGTCGTCAGCTCCTGAATGCCGACCGCGTCAGCCTGGCGATGCAGTACGGCAAAAAAACAGTCATCGAAGCAATCAACGGGCAGGACAAAGTCAACAAGCGGGCCAATACGGTCCGACTGCTCTCCAAGCTCTCCAACAAAGTTCTGGCGATGCGTGAGAACTTCATCTACTCAGGGTCGGTCGATGCCATTCCCCCGCAGATTGAAGAACCTCTGGCCGATTACCTGCAGGAAAGCGGAACCCGCATGATCATGATTGTGCCGCTTTTCGAACCGGAAAAAATTGTCAAAAGTGATGACGAAGCCCTGGGGCGTACCAGCGATAAACCCCGCAAACTGATTGGCGGTCTGATCGTCGAACAGATCACCGACAGCCAGCCGCGACCTCATCTGGAAAGCCGCGCCGATCTGTTGTCGGGGCACATCGCCAGCGGGATTGCCAATTCCCGCAACTACGAAAGCATTTTCCTGATGCCGCTCTGGCGGATGGTCGGGCGCATCTTTGCTTCGCTGCGTGGTAAAACGCTCGTCAAAACCCTGGTCGTGATCGCACTGCTCGTCGCTGCCGGCGTGACACTGGCGATGGTTCCCTATGATTATCGCGTCAACTGTGACGGTCGACTGATGCCGACCATTCAGCGGGAAGTCTTTACCAACTGGGAAGGCGAAGTCGTCAAGATTCATGTAGAGAGTGGACAGCAGGTGAAAAAAGGTGATCTGCTGGTGGAAATCCGCAACGAAGACCTGAAAGCCCAGGCTGTAGATGCGGAGAATAAACTGAACGAACTCCGCCTGTCGATGCTGGCAGTGAATGCCCAGCTTCAATCGGATTCCAACAATAAACGCCCGGTGGAAGATATCATCAATCTCCGCGGGAAACTGAATGAAACACGCACCCAGATCGCAGGTACCGAACGTCATCTGCAGATTCTGAACGAGCGACTCGACAAACTGAATGTGCGGGCTCCCATCGATGGCGTCGTCACCACATTCCAGGTTGAACAGTTGCTGATTAACCGTCCGGTGCAGCGGGGTGAACTGCTGATGGAGATCATGGATCCCAACGGTCCCTGGCAGCTGGAACTGGACGTAGAAGAAAAGCGAATGGGGCACATCCTCAGAGCTGCTGAGAAGAAGGGTGACATCGAGTTGCCGGTCGAATTCATTCTGGCAACGTCCAACGAACTGACCTACGAAGGGGAAGTCACCGAAATCTCAACACGGGCCAATCACGCCGAAGAGGTAGGGTCGATTGTGGAAACCTATGCAACATTCGATGAAGAAGCACTGCCGATGCTGCGAATTGGTGCTGAAGTGAGCGCCAAGATCGACTGCGGCGAACGCAGCCTGTTCTATGTGCTGTTCGGTGATGTGGTGGAAACCGCCCGTCGTTACTTCTGGTTCTAACAGCCGACAGACGATACCGAAAACAAAAAAACGCCCGGGGATTAATTTCCAGGGGCGTTTTTTTGTTCGATTCAAAGACTGCGACTATTCTTTGTCAGCAGGTTTGTCTTCAGTCTTTTTGGGTTCTTCTGTTTTGGCTTCCTCTTTCTTCGGCTCTTTTTCATGTGCATGATCGTGATCATGATCGCCATGCTCATGGCCGTGACCGTCGTGCTTCAGGTCAACATGAAAATGATTTTCGCCGATATCCAGGTGGAAGTGCCCATTCAGATCGGATTCTTTTTTGATCGATTCCGGAATGGCTTTGCCTTCGGCTACGAAACGGGAGGACTTGCCGTCCTTTTCCCCTTCCAGAGGTTTGGCAGCCAGCGGAATTTCGTGTTCTTTGTCGCCAACTTCCATATCAAAGTCGATGGACTCTGCAGCGATTGGAACAGCAGCTTTGGCATCAGGACCGAGAATGAACGCGGTCAGCGTGCGTTTATCGCCGTCAAAGACAACTTCCACGTGGTACTGTTCTTCCCCCACTTCCAGCAGATGACCGCCGTTGGGGCCATGGGCGTGTTCGTGATCGTGTCCATGGTCATGTTCTGCTTCCGCGGAAGCCTGGGAGTCTTTTTCATCGAATGTGCGGGTTTCATCCTGTCCGGCACAACCGGTAAACAGGGCGAGCGCCCCGCTGCAGCAGACGACAGCCAATAAATTATTAATTCGCATTTTCATTCCTTCCCGAAATATATGAAACTAAGTGTTTTAATAGCGATTTCAATTCGCCCTGCCAATTACATATGCAAATCATATGCAGAATGAACCATAAAGAAAAGCGATCTGCTGAAGTTTCGCACAGAGATCAATGAATCCCCTCTTCCTCAGCCTGCGCCTGATCTACGGCGTCATCCTGAATATACGTTTTCCCTTTATAGCGCTGCGCAACGAACACAAACAGTACCGCGGCCACCAGCATCAGTCCGGAAAAGAACCAGAAGTATCTGGCGCCTTCCAGGTATGAGCTCTCTTCATCAACCATAATGACTTCATTCACACCCGCAGTCAGCAGATTCCCCACCGTCATGGAAAGAAAGAAGAGTGACATGATGAATGACTTCATCGATTTGGGAGCCTGAGTATAGGAAAATTCAAGGCAGGTAATCGAAACCATGACTTCTGCAGAGGTCAAAACCAGATAGGGGATCGCCTGCCAGAGTATATGGGGAGGGTTATCAGGCGCACGGATGATCCATGATTCAAGCAGGGCGCTGATCGCAAACGAGGCGGCCGCCAGAAAGAAACCGATAGAGATTTTTCGCAGGGGTGTCAGCGGAAAGACTTTGTCGATCAGTGGGTAAATCACATACGTAAACGTCGGCACCAGCAGTAAAATAAACAGGGGATTGAGTGCCTGAATTTCGGCC
Source organism: Gimesia benthica (assembly GCF_009720525.1). Classification (NCBI taxonomy): domain Bacteria; kingdom Pseudomonadati; phylum Planctomycetota; class Planctomycetia; order Planctomycetales; family Planctomycetaceae; genus Gimesia; species Gimesia benthica. Next base: position 7,449,835 of record NZ_CP043930.1, on the reverse strand, counting down.
GCTCCCAGTTCATAGCTGCCGATCATGTGCTTCATCTTTGTTCCCTGGAGTACCCAGGAGGAGCCCGTCTGATCGAAGAGCGACCAGAAGACGGGGAGAAACACATAATAGAGTACCGACAGATTCAGCAGCGCCTGCAGGCCTTCCTTGCCAAATGTTTCCGAGCGGAATTTCTCCCAGCCTGAAGCGGGAATGTGCACAAATTCATTGCGTCCCAGCCAGAACAGAATGGTGGCGATCAGCATCAAGATTCCCGGCAGTCCAAATGCGTAATGTGGTCCATAGCTCTTGAGGATCACCGGAATCAATAAGGAAGCGACAAAGGCCCCCATGTTAATCGACAGATAAAACCAGCCAAAGACCCGGCTGAGCAGATGCTGATTTTGCTTTCCGAACTGATCGCCCACATGCGCGGAGACACAGGGCTTGATCCCCCCGGCGCCGATGGCAATCAAAGTCAGACCGACCAGCAACCCCGACCGCGTTTCATCAATGGCCAGCGCCAGGTGGCCGAAACAGTAAACGATCGACAATGTCAGAATCGTCCGATATTTGCCCCAGAATACATCGGAGATAATAGACCCCAACAGTGGAAAAAAGTAAACGGCGGCGACAAACAGATGAAAGTATTTCGTCGCCTGCTCATCGCTCATGTAATCTTTCATCCCCTCTGCATTGAGCAGATACTGCGTCATGAAGATCACGAGGATGCCTCGCATGCCGTAATAACTGAAGCGTTCTGCTGCTTCGTTACCGACAATGTAGGGAATCCCGTTCGGCATTTTCGGAGAAGGGACAGGAGCAGTCTTATATGTTGGCGATGTCATCAGTGGGTCTGGTCCTTCAATGGTGTCTCGATTTCGGTTCAGGTTGAATCATATTGGTGTCGATCCGTTTCCACGCGTTCTACCTTTACCCCTTCGGGAGAGGGAGTGAACTGGAAAATGGTGTCAGCATAACGTTCAAACATTACCGGATCGTGGTGACTGATCATGATAATCTGGAAGCCGAGTGCCTGCCCCGCCTCATGAATAATTTTCACTAACCGTGGTACCAGATCGGGACGGAGCCAGCAATCCTGTTCGTCCAGAACGAGTACCCGCCGGTGTTCTGTTTCATCCAGCGTCATGAGCGCGAACATCCGCAGGCCGACCGAGAGGATGTTGGCCACCGAACCCCCCTGCCCCCGCATGATGTCTTCCGTATTGCCTTCCCGTTCGATCTGAAATTCGACCGTGGCGGCATTGCGTTTCCATTCAGCGACCGCCTTGAGCTTGAGTGGCTGTTCCAGAACTTCCTGGAGGGCGATCGTCAGTTTCTCCTGAATCATCTGCAGTTCCTGCTCGAACAGCTGACCGCTTAAGGTCTCCAAAGCTTCGGTGACCTGCTCGGAGATCCCCAGGTACTGTTCCGTTTCCTGCAAAAGCTGTTTGAGCTGGGCCTGGTCTTTCTCTTTCTGTTTGCGCACCGCGGAAAGTTCCCAGCAGCGGCGCTGCAGGCTCAAGGGAGACCGCAGTTCCCCGGGCTCGGTCTCAGAATCAGATTGAGAAGTCATGTCGCTCTGCATGGCTCACTTTCCATTTGGCCGGTTCAGGAAGCGTCTGCTGACTGATGTGCGGTTTCAATTTTGGAGAGTTCGGTTTCGATCTTCGCGAGACTCTGATGATACTCGGCCCGTTTGCGGGCATTCTCATCCTTGATCTGCTGCAGCTTTGCTTTCAGCTCTTCCAGTTGATCGGTGCCATACTCTTCCTGCGCCTGTTGCTTGAGCTCGTTCAGATTCTGCTCGGCATTCACCAGGTCGCGTTCGGATTCAATTTTGCGTTTATTCAGTTTCTGAAACTGTTCCGTCAAAGCTTCGATATCGGGAACTGCTCCTGGCTGGTCATTCGTCATCGCGGGAAACCTCATCTGCTAATTTCTGTATTTCTGCTGCCACGGTTGTTTCAAACTGGGGCAGATTTTTTTCCAGGAACAGTTTCAGCCCTGCTCCCGTATCCGTTCTCCGAGACTGTAATTCGGCCAGACCCGAAATAAAAGCGGACGGCACGCCTTCCTCGGTTTCGTCTTCCATTTCCGGGTGAAAGACTTCATCAAAGGCGGCGTGGGGAATTTCCACCTGCGAACGTCGCCAGCCGTCTGCGGTCGCTTCGAGTTTCAAGACAGAAGGAATATGCGCCCGAGTCGCATCGCTGCGCGAACGCCGGATAATATTTCCCGGGGTCACCCAGGTCGTCTGCCCTTTCTGCACGTCATCAAGCCGACGATGAATGTGGCCGTTAACAACGTAATCCACGCCTGTAATTTCATAGGGACGCAGGTGCCCCTGTTCTTCGTAGCCGGGGACGAGCAGGTCGTGGTGGGTCACCCAGACGATCAGCGGTGAATCGGTTTCGTGCTCAAATGCGTCCGCCTTGGGTAGTTTGTGCCCCCAGGAAGTGCCTCCCACGATGACCGGGCGACCTGCCATGGTGCCTCGCCAGGGATTTTCGGTTGAGAGCAGACGATAGCGGCCCGCCTGGATCAGAATGCTGAGCGTGTCATGTTCGTTCAACTGGTTTTCACGGCAGTCATGATTGCCGTAGATGCCATACACGGGTGTTTCGAATAAAGTCAGCAGTTCACACAACAGCCAGTTCTGATTGTCGCGGGGCACATGAAACAGGTCACCCAGGATCACGGGGAGTAAGCTTTGTTCCTGCGCCGTCTGCAGACACCACTTGATTTTCTCCAGCACGACGCGGGGATAGTCATCCCTGCGAAAGCCGGGAACCCGCCCTTCCACGTGGGGATCGCCGATCAGGAGCACACCTTGATATTCTTCAGGCGTCATGTGTGTGCCCCTTCAATCCGGTTTCGGCTGACTGAATGAAGCGATCCGGCTCCAGCTCTCCGCCACACGTGGGGCAGGTGGGATTCTCTTCCACCAAGTGTAGCAGTTCGACGCGGGCCTGTTCGTATTCGGCTTCGACACCAGCGTGAATCTGTTTCCGTTCCAGAAACTGCGTCTCCGCGGCGGTCCACTGCTGGCAGAACTGCGCGAGCTTCGCACCATCGACCAGTTGCGGGGGGGAAACGCATTCTGCGAGGATTTCGGCTTCTTTTCGATCCCGTTGCGTGCGGGCTTCCGCGGCTGTCAGTCTCGCGATCAGCTTCTCCAGACTTTCCGGATCGGTCAGCTGAGGAGGTTCATCCAGCGGTTCCAGGCAATTCTGTGTCGCCTGTGAATGCTGGCAGATGCGATCCTGCAGTTGAAAATCCCTGATCAGAGCAGAGAGTGCCGATTCATTTTGTAGCGCAGGGGGATCGCTTAATGTCTGCAGAGCGGAGACAGTCGTCTGTGAGCGCTGCAGCCCGAGTTGAATCGTCTGCCAGCGTTGAACCAGTGCTGCGAGGGGGCGTTCCGGTTCCTGCTCCAGCGGTCCGGGTAATTCCTGAAGACAGGTCACCCGGCGGGAACAGAGGGCGACACGTGCTTCCGCCTTTGTCAGTTCCGAAATCAGCGTTTCCAGCTGCTGAATCTGCTGCGTATCGGCCTGGAGTGCCTGATATTGTGTTTCGAGTGTCTCGAGTTCGGATTCCAGATCGGGAACGGGCTCCAGCAGTTTCAGTGTGGCCTCGTTCTGTTTCTGCTCGGTCTGTTGTCGCTGATAGTCCTGCTGAGCAACTTTGACTTTGCTGCGGTGCCGCTTCTGCATCTCGATCAGCACGGAGGCATCCGAGGAGGAGGCAAAGAAGCGGGCGGCCCGACTGCCCCGATCGCCCAGCAGAAAGATGGGCGATTTCTGCTCGCCGAAATGGACATCGAATTCATCGCTGTCCCCCGACTTGACTTTCGCCAGTCTTAATACTTCCGGGAGGATATCGGGGACATTGTTTCTGAGGCGATGGAAATCCTGCCCGTCAATCGTATAACTGACGACCTTCTTTTTGCGTTTCCATTCGATGACGTGGCCGTCGTCGGTTTCCACGATCACGCGGCACTCTTTGGCGCCGTGCCTGACCATGTAATCGCCCGAGGTATTTTCCGCCAGTACCTGCAGGGCCGAGACGAACGCCGACTTACCGCAGTTATTGGGCCCCGTCAGCACGGTGAGTCCGGGCGACAGCTCAATCTCGGTAAACGCATGGCTCATAAAGTTATGTAGTGTAATCCGTTTCAACATGCTTCAAAGTATAATCATTTCGGTTCGCGAATCACAGGATTGACGCCCCCGGTATTTCAGATCCCCGCCGAAACAGAGGCTTGCGTTCCGCCATTGATTCGAGTCAAATAACTGCAAAGCCAGGTGAGGGATGGATTGCCCGTCCCCTGCCCTGTTCTCCTGATATTTCAGATAGGATTGCCCATGCTCGCGCCGACCCAATATTTCCTGTGCTTCGCTCTCTTTTCCGGAGCCGTCTGCTCCACGCTCCTCACCCAAACCGCATCCGGGGCTGAGCAATATCGGGTTTATGTGGGCACCTATACCCGCGGCAGCGACAGCAAAGGGATCTACCAGTTGCTGCTGGACGGCAAGACGGGCAAACTGACGCACGTGGATGTCACGGAAAACAGCGTGAATCCCTCGTTTCTGGCGATTTCTCCCAATCAGAAATATCTGTATGCCGTTAATGAAATCAGTGATTTTGAAGGCCAGAAAGCGGGTGCCGTCAGTGCGTATTCGATTGCTTCAGACAGTGGCAAGCTGACGTTTCTCAACCAGCATTCTTCCCGGGGTGGCTCTCCCTGTCACCTGGTGGTGGATGCGACTGGCAAGTTCGTGCTCGTGGCCAACTATTCTGGCGGCAATATCTGCACGCTGCCGATCCAGAAAGATGGTGCCCTCGGACCCAGTTCCGCTTTTGTGCAGCATACCGGTTCCAGTGTGAATCCGGCCCGTCAGAAAGCACCGCACGCGCATTCGATTAATCTGGATCCCAAGAACCGTCATGCAGTTGTCGCCGATCTGGGCATTGACGAACTGCGCGTCTACGATTTCTCTGCAGCCGACGGCAGCCTGACTCCGAACGCGATACCGGGAATCAAAATGGCTCCGGGAGCCGGTCCCCGGCACTTTGCCTTTCATCCGAGCGGGAAATGGGGTTATGTGATTAACGAGCTGAACCTGACCGTGACCGCCATGAAATACAATCAAAAGACGGGTGTCTTTGAGATTCTGCAGAACATCTCCACCGTTCCAGAAGGAACGAAACGGAAAGGGAATTCGACAGCGCAGGTTCTGGTGCATCCCTCTGGAAAATTCCTGTATGGTTCCAACCGGGGCCCGAACACGATTGCCATGTATGGAATCGACCAGAAAACGGGCGAACTGACGTCCCTCGGTTATCAGCCGACCGGCGGTGCGATTCCGCGGAATTTTAATATCGACCCGAGTGGGAAATTCCTGCTGGCCGCGAACCAGGATTCGAATAACGTCGTCGTATTCAAGATCAATCAGAAAACGGGGGTGCTGGAGCCAACAGGACATGAAATCGACGTTCCCAAGCCGGTCTGTATTCAGTTTCTGCCGATCAGCGGTACTCCCTGAGTTACCTGACGTCTATAATGCAGACACCTTACCGCGGAGGAAAACCTGCCGCGGTTGCATTGCTTTTGAAAACCTCCAGTCCCAATAAGATCGACACATATGTGGACGAAAATCTGTGGCATTCGTGATGCCGAAACCGCCCGCATGGTGGCGGACCTCGGTGCCTCTGCACTCGGTTTGAATTTTTACGCCCCTTCGCCACGGTGCATCTCTGTTGAAACCGCCGGGGAAATCGCTGCGGCCGTCTCGAAGAATGATGTCGTGCTGGTGGGATTGTTCGTGAATCATAGCCTGGAAGATATCGAAGCAACCTGCCAGGACGTTTCACTCGATCTGCTGCAACTGCACGGTGATGAAACGCCGGAATTCCTGGCGGAACTGGCGGAGCGACTACCAAACCTGCCTTTGATCCGAGCATTTCGTGTGCGGGAAGCGAATCTCGAATCAATCGCCGCCTATCTGTCTGACTGCGATCGCTGTGGCAAACGCCCGGATTACCTGTTGATCGACGCTTATTCACCAGATGCCTTTGGGGGACCGGCAAAGTGGCTCCCTGGGCGGTGATTGAGGAATATTATCAGTTTGCTGAGTGGCCTCCCCTGATTCTGGCGGGGGGACTGACTCCCGAGAATGTCGCGGAAGCGATCGCCGCGGTGCAGCCCTTTGGTGTGGATACCGCCAGCGGAGTGGAATCGGCACCGGGGATTAAAAGTGAGGAACTGGTGGCATCCTTTATCAAACGCACAAAAAAAGCGTGAAATTTCGATCGTCTAACTGGTATAATACGACACAGCTCACGAATGAAAGATGAAGAATCAGAACAGTTTTTTGCAACTGCCTTGAGAATCCCGAGTTCGAGCTCTACCATATATCTCAGACCGGAGTGTCTGAGTACGTGGCGCTGAGTCACTTTGAAAAACAGGAGTTGCGGGAAACGCATCGTTTCTCCAGGGAATGAAAACGACCATGTCAACTGATTACAAAATTTTACTGATCGAGGATGACCGCGAGATTTCCAGCACGTTGAGTGGTGTGATTAAATCTGCGGGCTATAACATCATCGTGGCCCCCAATGGACTGGAAGGGCAGAAGCTCGCCCAGACCGAGAATCCCGATCTCGTCATCACCGATATGATGATGCCTAAAATGGGAGGTTTCCCCGTACTGGAAACTCTCAAGTCGCTGCCTTCTCCCCCCAAGGTGATCATGATCACCGCCAATGAAGGTGGCCGGCACAAAGCGTATGCCGAGATGCTCGGAGTTGACGACTATCTGCGGAAGCCTTTCGCGATGGACGTCTTCCTGGATGCGATCGCCCGCGTATTGGCAAAAGGCTCGGACGACGGAGATGATAGCAAACCCGCTAAAGGGCCTCTGTCACGCGCACGTAAAAAATCGTAAGCGACCTGCCTGCCCTTACCCCCCGGCAACCAGCGCGACGTAGTACCAGTACAACCCGGTCAACGACGTCAGCGTGATATCGATCGTAGAAATCCAGCCCAGCTTTTTGTGCACGCTGCTGTGCGCACAGGGTACGGGCGGATTGGGAATGCGTTTCAGAGCCAGAATCAGTGTTGTCGCCCAGAAGAAGGGTGTGCTGACAGCGAACAGCAGGTGCACGTAGAGGACATTCCGGACATAGTCGAACTGTTCGGGTGTCAGGGGGACTTCGCGCTGTTTCACAATATTCTGCCAGCCGCCGTGCATGATCTGGACGTCCACTTCGAAGGCGGCCACAGCCACCAGCAGCACGGCCCCGAGCAGAATCTGCAGCTTTTTGTGCAGCGCAAAGTTATGTTTGATTTTAACAGCGTAAAGGCTGAATAAGAGAAGTGGCACAATCAGCAACAGTGCCGAGACCACAAAATCCAACATGAATGTTGAGCGATAGCCTAAAAATCCATGCTCCATCTGAGTATCCTGTTTTGGCGTATGGGGGGAACGAGATCTGTTCGCGAGGAACCATATCAGAACTTCAATTCTGATCCAAGCCCAGCCTGATTTTGCTCACGATCAGTTTCCTTGGTGGAATGGCGCGAATTTCCCCGGCTCCCACTTGCAGAGTCAGACAGGCTTGATACATTGGGCCAATTAAGGATTTTTTCAGCCAGCCGTTCTCTCAGACACAGGAGGTGTGCACGTGCCAGTGTGCGGCGTGATTCCCGCCCGACTCGAGTCATCGCGACTCCCCGGAAAACTGTTATTAAGTGAAACCGGACAGACGCTGATTCAGCATACCTGGGAGGCAGCAGCCCGCTCCGAGCGGCTGGATCGCCTGATCGTGGCGACCGACAGTCTGGAGATTCTAGAAGCCGTACATGGCTTTGGTGGCAAGGCGTTTCTGACGGGAGAGCATCCCAGCGGCACCGACCGGATTGCCGAAGTTGCGGAAAAAGAACTCCTGGATGCGGATATCCTGGTGAATATCCAGGGAGACGAACCCGAAATCGCGCCTGAATTCATCGATCAGCTGATCGACCTGCTGGAATCCTCCCCGGAAGCCGAAATGGCGACGCTGGCGACTCCCATCCGCAGCCTGGAACAGTTACAGGATTCTTCGTGTACCAAAGTCGTCTGCAGACAGGACGGTTCGGCGCTGTACTTCAGTCGCCTGCCGATTCCCTTCACGCGTGATGTCGCTCCCGAAACACTGCTACCCGAACAGAGCCCCTGGTTATTGCACCTGGGTCTGTATGCCTACCGTCGACCGTTTTTACTTGAGCTCACCAAAGTCTCTCCGACTCCACTGGAACAGCTGGAGAAACTGGAACAGCTCAGGGCCCTGGAAACGGGTGCAAAGATTCAGGTCGGCACCGTCGCTCATCCCACCGTTGGCATTGATACCCCGGACGATTATGCCCGGTTCGTCAGCCGCTATCAGCAGGGAACGAATTAGATTGCAGTAAGTCGCTTATTGATCAACAGTTAACGATCTACCCCCGGATCGGTTTCAGGCATTTCCCTGCAAGCCTGACGTGTTAGAATATTCATGAGTGGCGACTGAGATCCGGCAGTCCTGCTCGCTTTTCATCTGATTAAAGCGTGCAATTTCGCATTGCTTTCCATATCATGCAGCAAAGATTAATGACAGCTCAAACAACAGACAGCGAAATGACCAAACACACCACAAAACACATTTTTGTCACCGGCGGCGTCGTCAGTTCTTTAGGGAAAGGTCTGACCTCGGCCTCCATCGGTCTGCTGCTCGAACAGCGCGGCCTGCGGGTCCGGATGCAAAAGCTCGATCCGTACATCAACATCGATCCCGGCACCATGAACCCTTACGAACATGGTGAAGTTTACGTACTCGACGACGGTTCAGAGACCGACCTCGACCTGGGTCACTATGAGCGGTTCACCAACAGCCCGCTCTCCCGCAAATCCAACTACACTACCGGGCAGATTTACCAGCGCGTGATTGAAAAAGAACGCCGGGGTGAATACCTGGGAGCGACCGTGCAGGTCATTCCGCATATCACCGATGAGATCAAAGAATCGGTTTATAATCTGGCCAGCTCCGATGTCGATGTGGTCATCACCGAACTCGGGGGGACCGTGGGCGACATTGAAGGGCTGCCCTTCCTCGAAGCCATCCGTCAGATTCCGCTGGATATCGGCAAAGAAAACTGCCTGTTTATCCACCTGACGCTCCTGCCTTACATCAAGGCGGCGGGAGAAATGAAGACCAAACCGACCCAGCACAGTGTGGGCCTGCTGCGGCAGATCGGGATTCAGCCCGACGTCCTCATCGTACGTACGGAACGTCCCATGGACAAGGATCACGCGGACAAGATCGCGCTGTTCTGTAACGTCGAAAAAGGGGCGGTCATCGAAGAGGTCGATACCGAATATTCGATTTACGAAGTGCCCCAGGGTCTGGCCGATGACGGGCTGGATAAGCTCATCATCCGCAAACTGCAGATCGACGCCGAACCTCTGGACCTGGCCAACTGGCGGACACTGTTGAACCGGATCAAAAACCCGGAACACGAAGTGACCATCGCCGTGGTCGGAAAATACATCGATCACAAAGATGCCTACAAGTCGATTTACGAATCACTGTTCCACGCCGGCTTCCATCACAACACCCGGATTCTGCTGAAGCGGATCGAAGCGGAAGAAGTCGAACGCCAGGGCGCCGAGAAACTGCTCTCCAACGTTGACGGGATTCTGGTTCCCGGTGGATTCGGGAAACGTGGCATCGAAGGAAAAATCGCATCCGTAAAATTTGCCCGCGAAAACAAGATTCCCTACTTCGGAATCTGTCTGGGTATGCAGTGTGCGGTTATCGAATTCGCCCGGAATGTACTGGGACTGCCCGATGCCCACAGCACGGAATTCGATAGTGAAACGAGCGCCCCGGTGATCTGTCTGCTCGAAGAACAGAAAGAGATCACCGAAAAAGGGGGCACGATGCGACTGGGAGCCCAGGACTGCATCATTACCAAAGAGACCAAGGCACACACCTGCTACGGGGCAGACTCCATCAGCGAGCGGCACCGTCACCGGTACGAGTTCAATCCTGAGTTCCGTACGAAGATGGTCGAAGGTGGGATGATTCCGACCGGCACCAGCCCCAACGGGAACCTGGTTGAAATCGTCGAAATTCCAGATCATCCCTGGTTTCTCGCCGTTCAGTTCCATCCGGAATTCAAGTCCAAGCCGGTCAGCCCGCATCCGCTGTTTGCCGGGTTCGTCGGTGCGGCTCTGAATTATCATCAGCAGAAAGTGCGGGTCTCTGTTTCCTGACAGAGTCGCGTGTCTGATTCCGGAATGTATCAGAACAGGGAGACATTCCCCGATGAGCGGTTCTCCTTCTAAAGCAGACCTGCAACTCTCAGGATTGTTGAGCGTTAACAAACCCCAGGACATCACTTCCCGCCAGGTCGTCAACCAGTTTCAAAAGCTGGTCCGCCCGGCCAGAGTCGGTCATGCAGGGACACTCGATCCCCTGGCAACGGGAGTGCTGGTACTGTGCGTCGGCCCCTCGACACGGTTGATCCGCTTTGTGCAGGATCAGCCCAAGGAATACATCGGCGAATTCGTTCTGGGCAAACGGAGCGACACTGATGATATTACGGGCGAAGTCGTGGAGACGCCGGACTGTCCGGTGATCGAATGGGAACAGTTGGAACGCTTGCTACCCACCTATCGTGGTTCCATCGAACAGACTCCGCCGAAGTTTTCAGCAGTGCACGTTAATGGCAGACGGGCATACGATCTGGCCCGCCAGGGTAAGACCGTTGAAATCGAGCCTCGCACGGTCGAAGTCTATGAACTGGAAATCGTGAAATTTGAGTTCCCCCGTTTTCAGCTGCGGATTGTCTGCGGTTCGGGAACTTACATTCGTTCGATCGGACGCGACCTGGGAGAAGACCTTGGTGTGGGCGCCACGATGACCTCACTGGTACGTTCGCGGATTGGGGAATTCAAACTGGAATCAGCATTGAGCCTCGAAGAACCGCCGACTCTGGAAGCGATCACTGCCCATCTGCAACCGCCAATCAAAGCCGTCCCCCATCTACCGCATTACCGGTGCGATGCACGAGAACTGAGAGCCATCAGCCTGGGACAGAAACTGACCGGCCCTCCGGAAAGGCTGCCTGAGACGGACGAAATCACTGAAGTCGCGATCGTCAGCCCCGCCGGTGAGTTGGCAGCGATTGCGGAATGGGATCGTCCTCATCAGTGTCTCTCCCCTCGACAGGTATATGCGCAGCGTCCTAACTAAACGGTCTACCAGAGAACAAGAAATCCCCTAATCCAAGAAATGCGTACTATGCAACTCATTCTGGCCAGTACTTCAACTTATCGCGCGGAACAGTTACGGCGTCTGGGAATTCCGTTTGCACAAGAGGATCCGCAGGTCGATGAAGACATTCTGAAGCAGGCTGGACTGCCTTCCGCAGAACTGGCCAAACGGCTGGCGCTGGAGAAAGCGTTCCAGGTGCAGCAGCGTTTCCCGACGGCCCTGATTATCGGCGGTGATCAACTGGTTTCCTTCGAAGGAGATGTGCTGGGGAAACCGGGTTCCAACGAACGGGCGGTTCAGCAATTACTGCGACTGCAGGGGACCAGTCATGAACTGATCACCGCGATCGCGGTACTGGGTCCGGCGTTTGAGGAAGTTCACTGCAATCACACGCGGCTCACAATGCGTGCTCTGGATGAAGCAGTGCTGCGGCGGTATGTCGAATATGACGAACCCTGGAACTGTGCCGGAGCGTACAAGATTGAAAGCCGGGGCATTGCCCTGTTTGAATCGATCGAATCAACCGACCACTCGGCGATTACCGGAATTCCATTGATGGAGCTCACGTCCCTGTTGAGACGCGCGGGCCTGGAACTCCCTTAAGTCAAGAGTCGCGCAAAAAAACGCCTGCAGAGGCGGGCCTCCACAGGCGTGGTTCGATTCCTTTCATGAACGTCACTCATACGGACTGGACGTCCAACAGTGCTTCCCGCAGACGATTACGTGCGGTGTGCAGTCGACGCTTAATCGTCCCGATGGGCCGATCGAACTCGTCACTCATTTCCTTCAGGGACTGGCCCTTGAAGTAGAATGAGATCAGGGTCTGACGGTCGACTTCACCCAGCGATTCCAGTCCGCCACGCAGTTCAGTAGCCCGCTCGCTTTCCAGCAGTTTGTCCAGCGGGTTTTCCGGTTCATCGTCCAGGACGATGAAGGTATCCGGGCTCTGAATGCATTCGTTAGGCCGACGAACGGCTCGATTGATCGACATCCGGACGGCGATCTGCCGCAACCAGCCACCGAATCGCTCCGGTGCATTCAGCTGTGACAGTTTCCGCATGGCCTGGATGAAGACATCCTGAGTGACTTCACTGGCTTCAGCGTGGTTACGCAGACGCTTCATTACGATCGCGAAGACCGTAGATTCAAATTGAACAACAAGTGAACCGAAGGCGTCCCGATCTCCATTCTGAGCAGCCGTAACTAACTCGATTAAGTTCTGATCTTCCATTGTAGTATCTCTTCTCTGTCCCTGAATCAGGACTCTGAATTCATTGAAGTTCAAAGTGGTTCGTTAAGCACATGCAAACCAGAAACGGAACAGCGTTTGAATCAGCCGCGAGACCAGAGAAAAAGCGGGGCGCTTTCACAGGTCACCAGGGGCCCAACGTGCTACGTTTGCCAGTGAATGTGGCAGGGTCAGCTAAAAGGCTGTCGCGTTTTAACCAACCACTTTGAGTAAACGATTTTCTGCTAAAAAGCAGGGAATAGGAATCTGCTTACGAAGCAGTTCCGGTCACGGTGGTCAGGGGGGTTCCCGTTATCTGCATATATCTTTGATAGAGCAGATGCATTGTGGGTTGATGTTGACAACAACTATGCCAACCCATCGGGGAGGACCCCGGCATACCACCGGATTCCGACAATCGTTCTCCACTTAGAGGGCGTAACGCATCTGTACGGAGGGCGGCACGGACGACATCAATCGCTTTCACGACAGCTGCTGCTTTGACAAACACGCTGTTGCTAATTGCTTTGACGACGAAACGACGATTCTGTTTAGAGAAAATCATCAGTGCACCTCCTGCGTTAAACCGCAGAGAAAGAGACTATAAAAAGAGAGGCTCGTGCCTCATAAGAAAAAAACGGACACAAGCCGTTCACAGGTAATTCAGCGGATAGACCTGTTATGATGAGTAACAGGAGTATCCCTCTGCCAGTAAGACAACAATGCCCTGACAAAGGTTCGCTCATTTTTGACAGTTTTCGGAAAAATGTCGATTCTTTCAAGAGTAGTTTTACGGATTCTCCAGTGAAACGGAACATCCCGGATCTGCGCCGGCCCACCAGGTCGCCTGTAACCTATTTTTTCATAATAGCTTACGAACAGAGGGCCACACTCAAAAGCAGGGCGACATTTTTTCAGTATTTTTCCACAAAAGAGAGTGCCAGTCTTATTTCTGGCGGGAAATCAGCGAATAAACTTTGAACCCGTTCTGCAGATTCTCAACTGGAATATAGGTTTTCGTGCTGAGTGACTGTTTTCCGGTAGTCAGGCTGAAGGTCAGATAGGAGTCCTGGATGCCCAGTTCGCGGATCTGTTTTTCGGCAAAGGGACCTGTCTGCTGACGGCTCTCGGCAAAGATATTCAGAATCCGCATCACGGTGCCTGAGACATCGACGAGGGCTACCAGATTCGCTTTCTCCGCGCCTTGGGCACGGGCTTTTTGAAAGGCGGGCTGGTTTTGCGCGGTCAGGGAGGATTTATCTGGCGCGTTGAGGGCTTCCATGAATTTCTGCATCGAGGCTGATCCCCCCATGACCTGCAGGACCTTACCTTCCGGATACGCCATCCGGTTAGTGATCCCGGACGGGCCGTAGAGAATTTCGAGCATCCGCTTCTGGATCTGCAGCGGATCGGACGCCGGATCGAGTTCCTGCTTGATGACAGTCAGGTCAACGGGAATGCCGCCTGCCTGTTCTGCATCGGGCTTAAAAGTGATTTCCTGCTTGATGCCGGGCAGAGAGATATTCTGCATGATCTGCATCATCTGATGCGTGAGAGTCCGCAGCTTGTCAGAAGGGGTGACCTCGGAAACCGTGTAGGCATGCATCACGCCATCTGCGAGTTTGCCCAGTTCGAAGGAAAAGTAGTAACTGCCGAACTTGAGGCTGCGGATTTCTTTGACGATCTCCGTGAACTTCTCTTTGGCTTCGGCGTTCTGCTGTGTTTCATCAAACATCTGGGCGGTCATGTTCATGCCCCAGGTAATCAACGCATCCGCATTGCCGGCACCGGCGATGTAAGCCAGTTGATGTGCGGGAAAATGTCCCAGCTGATTTAACGGCTGAGGCGGATTGGACTGAAACAGTTGATCGGTTTCGGAATCGGGTTTGACTTCAAACAGGCTTTCCAGGCCGACCCCCTGCTCCGAAAACTGAAAGGCGGTGGTATAAGCGTGCGAATCTTTGACGGCCTGCAGAGAACCTTTCGCCAGCGTCGAGTAGAGACCGAGAATCGGTTTTGCATTGACGCCGGGAGCCGCGTTCATGGTTTTGGCGAGTTCTGTCAGTCTGCGATCGACCTGGCCCTCGGCGCGTTTCAGTTGAGCCTGATAGATCTGGACCATCTTCTGCAGATTGAGATAGACCGAGAGATCACCGGAATCGAACAGCCCTTTCGCGGCCGGGCTGAGTTGAGATTCGAACGACTGATCCGACTGTTTGAGACTGGCCTGTGCCTGCTCGACGAGTTGCTTGTCTTCGCTGTAAATCAGCCATTTCTCTTCGAGAGCTGAGTGATATTTCTCGCCCAGGGCGGCTTTACAGGCAGCGGCGTCTTTCACAGGCACAATGAAGAGCAAGCCCGGATCCTGTTCGGCATGCAGAAAGACGCCAACACTGATCGTCCGTGCCGGGTCGACGCCTTCCCAGGTCGGATTTGAGAGCGAACGTCCAACGACGGTTCGCACGTTGGCAGCCAGTAGACCGCTGATGGCTTCGTCGACCTGACTCGTAAGCTGATTCATTTTCTGTAATGTTGCCTGCGGCCGTTTCAGTCGAATCACGATACCCGCCTCAGAAGAGATCGCGGCGGTGGGAACTTCAGCAGCGGACACGGTAGACAGTGATATCAGTAACAGGCAGAACAGCAGACCTGATTTCCAGTTGAACAGCATTTGCATTCACTCCATTTATTAAAAATCGCAAAGTTGGTGAGGCGGATGCCTCATTATATCTGTTGAGTAAAGGACTGAGGACTAAACAGCACCGAGAAACTCGGACAAATTTTAAACCATTTCCATATCAGTATTTACCCTGATTCAGCTCTCTTCTGCTCCATGAGACCGGTGAAAATCTCATCTTGAAACAACTGCGGTAACATGGGGGTTTCGGGAAGTATTTTCGCATCAGGAAATGACTGGCGATAAAAGCGAACTCACGGCATTTGCTTTCAGTATCACCTGCAACAGCCGGTGTTTTATAAATCTGAACTCGTGCTGGAATTTCGTGAATACCGATGAAAATGGAGTCACCATCGATGCGGTCATGCCGGGGATCAGGCGATCAAAGGATTGATTACTGCCTCTGCCGACCGTTGTCACTCTCAATGACTCATCGTTCTAAATAAAACTGTACTTATAGACGACAAAGATCTCGTTGAAGGATCACAAAGAGCATCAATGTCTACTGGATTTGCCGGCTCTCGTTCCATGGATGAACGCCGACGCCGCAGACTGGCGTCGGAATGTTCTGAATCGCTCGATAACGCGAATGACGATTCAGATTCCCCTCGACTTGCGCGCACGCATCGTTTCGCTGCGGGTCAGTATCCGTTACGGACACTGATCTTTCCGCGTCGCTGGAAGCTGGCGCTCTATTACCTGCCGGTACTGCTCTGTTTTTCCGGGCTGATCGCGGCCGACTTTTATCGGGCAGAGCTTCCGCCGGAAGGAAAAACGCTCTCCGGCTTATTGTCACTGAAACAGAGTCCCCTGCTCCCCGTACTGGGAGGCGGCCTCTTGTTCATGACGGGACAGCTGGCATTGCTGATCGCAGCCCTGCGGACACAAAGTCTGCACGATTTCTCCGGACGGTACCGGCTCTGGAAGTGGATCGCCTGCGGTCTGTTTCTGCTCGCACTGTGCCTGACGACACAGTTGCATACCGTCTGGGCCCAGACTGTGATTGAGCTGCGGTTGTTTGACTGGGGACCGCATACGGGGCTGCTGGCCTGGCTGGTACCGGCCCTGGCTTTCGGGTGTACGGTGGCGTTAATGGCCTACCTGGAAATGCGTGGCGACCGGGCGGGGCTGAACCTGCTGATCGGAGCCGGCGCCACCTATGTTTTGAGCCTGACCTTCCAGTTTACCGATAACCTGATTCCGGGCGAGGCCTGGCATCACATGATCGACGCGGGGCTGTTTTACTTCGCTCACTGGTGTCTGTTTACCAGCCTGCTGCTGCATACACATCATCTGCTGTATCATTCGGTGGATCTGCCCGAGAGGGCCCCTTCCCGCTTCAAGCATGCGGCCAAGGGATATCTGTATCGACGTCGTATTCGAGGCAAAGCGAAGCGGGTTGCCCGAGCTCTGCAGCGGAAAGCACGCCTGCAGGAAAAAGAACAACAACAGAAAGAACGGGCAGAACAGAAACAGGCCGAGAAAGTGCGTCTGGAACAGGAACGCGCAGAAAAATCGAAACTGAAAGAGGAACAGGCGGCCGCTGCGGCTGAGAAGAAACAGGCAGCCAAAGCAGCTGCGGAAGAAAAGGCCGCACAGAAAGCGGCTGAAAAAGAAGCTGCGAAACAGGCAGCAGCCGAAAAAGCGGCACAGAAAAAGGCCGTGAAACAACCCAAGTCGGAACCAGAATCGGAAGAGGCCGATGAGACGCCCGAACCGGAATCTCAAGTCGAGCAACCGTCACAACAGCAGCCTGCTTCGAGCAAGCAGTCTAAGACGGTCAAAAAGAAAACACGCGTCGACCTGAATCATGATCCGGAACAGCTGAAAGGGTTGAGCAAGCGCGAACGTCGCAAGCTGCAGAAACAGTGGCGTGACGAAGAGCGACGTCTGGCAGCACAGGAAGCCGAGGACTGGGAATAATTCTCCCGATTTTTGTGATCCGGATTTGAATTTCGCTCGTTTCCCTGCCCGATTCGTTATAGACTGACGGTCATCAGGCGGTCTCCCCTTGTGTAATTCCCTCGATATCGCCTGTTTTCGACACAGTTTTCGCTCCGCCAGCCGGAATAAAGGATAAGCGACGATGTCCGACGACAATTTTTACGCAGACGATGATCAATTCAAACCGGAAGAATATTCGGCTCCCCCTAAACCGGGGATGAGCTCCGGGGTCAAGATTCTGCTTATCCTGCTGGCGCTCGGGGGTATCGGCCTGCTGCTCTGCTGCGGCGGTATCTTCTATGCCGTACGGAACGTGAAGGCCAAGGTCACCGAGAACAAACAGGAAATCACCGAAATCCAGAATGAGATCGCCACGATCAACATTCCCGAATACTTCGTTCCCCAGATGGGCATGTCTGCGGATGTGATCGGCAAAAAGATCCTGATGGCGATCTACGAGGAAAAAGAGAAAGATGGCGGACTGGTGCTGATGAGTTTCGGTATTCCGAACGATGGCATGGTCGACATGAACAAAGAGTTCCGCCAGAACCTGAAACAGCAGAATCAGAACCAGCGGGAACTGAAGATCGATAAAACGGAACAGAAAGAATTTGA
Source organism: Gimesia benthica (assembly GCF_009720525.1). Lineage (NCBI taxonomy): Bacteria > Pseudomonadati > Planctomycetota > Planctomycetia > Planctomycetales > Planctomycetaceae > Gimesia > Gimesia benthica. Next base: position 7,432,088 of record NZ_CP043930.1, on the reverse strand, counting down.
AATCAACGGCGAAAAAGTCGAGTTCACGTTCGCCGAAGGCACGGATAAGAACGACAAGAGGTTTCACCAGGTAATGGGTGTCTTCCCGGGCAAAACCGGAGCCACATTCCTGTTCCTGCAGATCGCGTCTGACAAGTACAACGCAGAAGACATTGAGAACATGATCAAGTCGATCAAGTAAACACAATCTGACTTCAGTCACTTCACTGGCCCGAATCCCTGTTCGGGCCAGTTTTTTATGCGCGTGATCGTGTCACCGAATTTAAGGACCGCTGATCACTTTGACCTCAGGCGGTTCGGCCAGGTCAGTCCATAACCGTTGATCCACTTCCTGGCTGGGCTTTCCGTCATGCACGTAGAACCGATAGCGTGAGACATAGGGTTGGCCCGGCTGGATATCAAAGGGGTCGAGCGAAGCGACTGCGAAACAGAAATAAGGCATCGTGGGATGCAGTCGCACCGGTTGCGGCGATCGGAAATTGGTTGGTGCACTGAAGATCGCCACCCCGGCGGTTTCGTCGCCCAGGGGACCATACATCTCGACCCAGTGTGGTCGTGATTGATTGCCGTTGGTCTTGTTCTTGCCTTCACTGGTCAGATAATCATAGCCATGGTTCGTATGCCAGTCGGCGTGTCCACGAATAGTCATACCTCCGTAATGGATCTTATCAATGGTGACCGGCTTTTCGGTCGCACACTTCTGCACAGAAACGATATCAAACAGGAACTGTTTCTCCAGCGCATAGACGCGGACCTTCCAGTTTTCGTTGAGCATCGTCACGGGGCCCGTCTTTTTCGTGAGGTCGATGTGTTCGATGGAAGTATCAATTTCGCCGAACACGGGACCGCCGGTAAATGAATTGACCTGGCTGTGAGCGACTTTGCCCAGTTTGGATTTCTGATCCCAACCGTTGTTCTCCCGCCCTTCGAAGAGGATCTTTCGCCAGGAAAACATGATGCCATGCTGGTGGGCATGGTCAGGGTTGAAGTCATCGGTAATCACTTTTCCGGAAGGTGTATACAGCGGATGAATGTACCCGCTCTTGTCGTAGTAAGACTCATCCCGTTTCGGTGCCTTGACGATGGCGTGATTGTAGGTCAGCACCGGCTTGTCAGCGACTTTGACACTTAGATGGCTGCCATCGTCGACGACAGTCACCTGCTCGGCCGGCTTGGTGAATTGCGCCGCATGGAGGCGATATTGACGCGACGTGCCTGCTGGCAGCGGTTTGCTGAGAATCCAGAACAGTTTCCGTTCGGAACCCGAGGCATCAATCTGCACCGGAACTTCCTTGCCGTCATCGAGGCGGACCAGCGTCAGCTGTTTCTGATTCTGAAGTGGTTCAGGTACGGGGAGACTGATGACGGTCTGCTGCCGATCGTGTTTGCCGGCGCTGACTTCCAGAGTGACGGCGGGACCTGCATACAGAGATGCTTCGGTCCCTGCTAACAATGCCAGCATCAGGAGTGTGGCGGAACGTAGTTGTGATTTCATGTGTGACTTCAATCTGTAAAGCGGCATCTTAGAGTGTCCATCCTTTGCGGTATTCGCGTTGTACGTATTGCGCGGCCTGGTCGGTGTTCGTGGCAGCACCTTTGTCTGCATCCCATTCCACTTTCTCGCCGACGCGGAACGCGAGGTTGCCCAGCAGGATCGTTTCCGTCAATGGGGCTGCGTAATCGAAGTGGCAGTTGGTTTTGCCGTTGCCTTTACAGGCTTCGTACCATTCCTGGCGGTGATTGCCGATTGCCGGCGGAATCGTTTTCGGCGGTGCTTTGAAGCCGGCGAATTTTTCTTCGGGCAGCAATACGCGCTTACCGTAATCCGCGGCCAGCATACCATCGGTGCCGACAAACAGAATTCCCGCCGCCCATTCGGGGCCGCCCAGTTCGAGAACAGGTTCCGGGGTATTGCGTCCGTGGTACCAGATCACTTCGACGGGAGGCTTCGAGCCCCGGGCCGGGAACTGCCAGTGACAGTCGAGCCAGAACGGAGTGGAATCGGGGTGCAGATCGGGGCCCTTGGTTTCGACCGCGTTGGGATACTGCAGATCCAGCGACCAGAAAATCAGGTCCATGTAGTGGCAGCCCATGTTCCCCAGCGTGCCGTTGCCGAAGTCCCACCAGTAGTGCCAGTCGTGGGGATGATAACAGGGATGAAAGTTCTGCATCGGTGCCGGGCCGACCCAGAGATCCCAGTTCAGGGTTTTGGGAATCGGCTGTGGTTCGGTAGGACGATCAACGACATGCTTAAAACGCCGCCAGCCTCCCGGTCGTCCAAACCAGACGTGGACCTGTTCCACATCGCCAATGGCTCCGGATTGAATGAGTTCGACAGTCCGCCGGTAATTTTCACCGGCGTGGTTCTGTGTGCCCATCTGGGTGACAACGTTTTCCTCACGGGCTACGCGCTGCATTTCGCGAACTTCATGTATGGAGTGGGCCAGCGGCTTTTCACAGTAGACGTGTTTGCCACGTCGCATGGCGTTGACAGCGATCGTGGCGTGGGTGTGGTTGGGAGTCGTCACGACGACGGCGTCGATCTCGTTTTCCAGCTTATCGAGCATGAGGCGAAAATCGGCGAAGGATTTCGCTTTCGGGAACTTCGCCTGGTATTTGTCGGTGCGGGCGGAATCGACGTCGCACAGGCCGACAATGTTCTGGCTGGAGACCAGACCCAGGTTGGCGTTCCCCTGATTCCCCAGGCCGATACAGGCGATGTTGAGCTTCTCGTTGGGTGAGGTGCTTTCTGCCTGGGCCGTATGTGCCCCGAGCCAGAGGCCCGCCCCTGCCAGAGCCGAACGTTGTAACATTTCACGACGCGTCAGTTTCGTTGAAGTACTCATAAACTCCCTGTCTGTCGATGCCTTGCTCTGTTTAAGGTTCTGGAGATTTACCATCCAGCCCTGCCCTTTATTAAACCTTATTGCGTTATTCAAAACCAGCCTGAAATGAAAATCGGGCCCCCTGAGTCTTCCAGCAGATGAGAATGCCAATTTCCGGGAGATGCTTCATTTGAAAAACTCAACTGAATTCAGAACGCGATGTTGTATTTCCCCCGCGGCAGAGAGATATTATGTCCGTCAGATATCCATTATTTTTTCCTGTCCAGGAGCGCTTCCATGATGACCTCGATGCGGCTGCGGCCCGTTTTTCTACTCAGCCTGTTTGCCCTCTGTTTTGGTATGGACCAGCGCCTCTCGACAGCCGCCGAGAAACCGAATGTGCTGTTCATTGCCGTGGATGACCTGCGGCCTGAGCTGGGCTGTTATGGTGCGTCGCATATTCAGAGTCCGCACATTGATCAGCTCGCAGCCAGCGGTCTGCTGTTCAATCGGGCTTATTGCCAGCAGGCGGTCTGTTCCCCTTCGCGAACGAGCCTGATGACCGGGCTGCGTCCCGATTCCACCAAGGTCTACGATCTGGATACGCACTTCCGCAAGACGGTACCCGATGTGGTGACGCTGACACAGCAGTTCATGAAGCATGGTTATAAATCGATCGGGATGGGCAAGATCTATCATGGGAGTCTAAACGATAAAGCGTCATGGGATGCCTACCCCACGGTCAACGGGAGAGGATATCAGCTGCCTGAGACGCTGGCGGGAATTCGGGAACGGACTAAAGGACTCGACGTAAAAAAAATGAACTGGCGGCAACGTTCTAAGCTGACGCGGGGGCCCGCTACGGAGATGGCAGATGTGCCGGACGAACAGTACCGCGACGGGGCGATTGCCGAACAGGCGATTAAATCACTCCGGGAGTTGAAACAGAGTCAGCAGCCCTTCTTCCTGGCGGTCGGTTTTCTGAAGCCGCACCTCCCCTTTGTGGCGCCGCAGAAGTACTGGGATCTCTACGACCGCCAGCAGATCAAACTGGCGGAGAACCGGTTCACCCCTAAGAACGCACCGAAAATCGCATTGACCAACTGGGGAGAACTGCGGAACTATTCGGACATGCCGGCCAAAGGGGATCTGACCGACGAGCAGCAACTGCAGTTGCGGCACGGTTACTATGCCTGCGTCAGTTTCACTGATGCGAACATTGGTAAAGTGCTGGATGAACTGCAGCGGCTGGAACTGGATGAGAACACGATCGTGATTCTGTGGGGCGATCATGGCTGGAAGCTGGGCGAGCACGACGGCTGGTGCAAGCATACGAACTTTGAAAACGACACCCGCGTGCCGCTCATCATTCGGGCACCGGGTATGCAGGCGCAGGGAAAAACCAGTGAGGCCCTGGTGGAGTTTGTCGACATCTACCCGACGCTCTGCGATTTAGCGGGGCTCCCCCTGCCCGCGCACCTGGAAGGGACCAGCTTCAAACCGTTGTTAAGCAACCCGCAGCGTCCCTGGAAGCCGGCCGCTTTCAGCCAGTATCCACGGGGACGCGTGATGGGTTATTCGATGAAAACGGATCGCTACCGCTACACCGAATGGCAGGACCGCAAGTCAGGTAAAGTGGTCGATCGTGAACTATACGATCATCGGCAGGACGGTGCCGAGAACGAAAACATTGCTGGTCAACCGGACCAGAAGCAGGTGGTACAACAACTGTCAGCTCAGCTGAAAAAGAACTGGAAAGGGGCGGTGGTGCCTGACTGAGGGGGTTGGTTGGGACACAGGCTTGCGGTGGGTGCCTTTATTAAAACCTGACATCTTTTTCTACTTCCCCCTGCTTTTACAGGAGTAAGTACTATTAGCTTTTCCCATTTTCTCGGTGCGACAATTCTTCTGTCGGCTGTATTCGCCGGAGCTGTGGACCGACTGTTCGCGCAACAGGAGAGCTCAACGAAGAAGGAGTCTCTGGGGTTTCCGGAGAATGTCAAAAAGAAGCAGACAGTCGCCTGGCAAGTTACACAAGTCCCATTACTGCGATCAGGTACTGAGTCACCTGAGATGATCACAGGAAAACGTGCCGTTTATAAACTGAAGCATGGCTCCCGAAAGCGGACCATTCCCGTGGTTATCTTCTCCGATCCCCAATCAGGCCTGACCTGGGCGGGCCCCGAACAAAATACCTATCTGGTGTTGCAAGAGGGGATTTTGGGATTTCGCCTCATAGGAGATCGCATCGACTGGTGCGAGAGTTTACTGCAGCGTGATCCCAATAAAGCATCCCCTGACCTGACATCTCGTTTTGAACAGGATATCTCGGGTTTCACATTGCTGCAGTCAGCGATACCATTAAGCAATGTGTTGAAACAAGAAAATACAACCCAGCTGGGTGCGCATATCCAAAACCCGTGGATGTTTACGAATGGTGCATTCAGCTCTCAAGGTGCCACCCCGATTCTCAAAAAGATACAATGGGATGCTGGCTTATTGAAACTCGATTTGACTGATCGGACGAAAAAGTTTGCAGCGACGGTCTGGATTGATCCCCAGACCAGAAAGGTAAAGAAAACTGAGGAGAAACCCTGGAGCTTTTTTGGTGACAGCAACCCAAAAGTGAAGCAGTAAAGATAGTTTTTCTCAGGAGTCAGACAATGCTTCTTACATTGACTGCCTTTGCACTCTGTTTTCTTTTTACTGTCATTGACCAGGTTTGTCTTTCCATCGCCTGTCGACATGCGCGAAATGCAGACTTGATCATCAGTAAGTCGGATGAACTACTTAATGTGCGTGAATTGAAAACATGGTCGATGATTTCTGATTTCGCCCGTTGTGATTCGAATGAGAAATTAAGAGGCCTGGTCACAGTGCATGACGCCCTTTTCAAAGCACGTATCGTGACCTTTCTTCTGTTTATCTTGGCAGGTCTGTACTCTGTAACCAAATGGTAAACGGCATCAGACACGAATCGTGTCTTTTCTCCCTGTCGCCCGGCGGGCGGACACGTGGTTCCGCACCCTACTATTCCGGGGTTGGCAGGCTGGTTCTGGATTGATTGTTTCAACCGGGGCTAAGGCCTTGCGGCTGATTTGATTTGAGCGGAATAGCGTTTGCCACCGTGATGTACTTTAATGATCTCACTGATTACCGGCGGCTAGTGGCTTGCCGCTCAGGAGGATATGGAGGGATTGCTAATCACGTTTTGGAAGCATCCAATCAATCATCACATCGTCAATCCCTTGTTGAGATCGGGGAGATGTTTCCAGAGTTGCAGCATGCCCTCGCGTGTGATTGTAGTGCCCCTGATACTGAGTGACTTCAACTGAGTCATGCCGTTTAAGCAGGACAGGCCTGCATTCGTCACTTTCGTATCATCGATCCATAATGTGAGTAACTTATCGAGTTTGGCAATTTCCTGCAGAAATTCATTGTCGATGTTGCTTTCAATCAAATTCAGTTTTTCAAAATTTTGGCATTTGACGATCTCTTTGAAACCATCCACTGTCAGCATATCACATTTATCTAATGAGAGTTTCTTGAGTGATGAGAACTTGACGTTGGCGAATCCGGTTCCGGTTATTTTTGTGCGTCCCAAGTCAAGCTTTTCCAGGCAATAGAGGGACGCTAATTTCGCAAGCCCTTCATCAGTCACTTGTGTGCCGTTGAGAGATAAATACGCTATTTGGCTGGCACCTGATTGCATAAAGATGTCCAGATCCTGGTCATCTACCTTTTGGTTCGTCAGAAATACCCAGGCAAATTCGCCCTGTTCGTTTTGCGAAATGCGTCCGCCCTTACTTTCGACGAACGATATTAATTCTTCCATATCATTTCCTTCCTTTTTTGATTTCACTGTTAGATCACGTTTTAAAGCATCCGATTAATCATCACATGATGAATCCATTGTTGAGATCGGGGAGATGTTTCCAGAGTTCCTGCATGCCCTCGCGTGTGACTGCAGTCTTATCAAGAGTGAATGATCTTAACTGAGTCATGTTATTTAAATATTGCAGTCCCGCATTCGTCAGTCTGGTGTGATCGGCCCACAGTGTTTTTAACCTGGGGAGTTTGGCAATTTCCTGCAGAAACGGATCGTCGATATTGCTTTCAACCAAATCCAGTTTTTCAAGATTTTGGCATTTGACGATTTGTTGGAAACCATCCACGTTCAACTGATCACATCCACGGAACGAGAGTTTCTTAAGTGATGTAAACGTTACATTGGCGAATCCAGTTCCGGTTATTGTAGTGTGCCCTAATTCAAGATATTCCAGATGTTGCAGAGACGCTAATTTAGCAAGAACTTCGTCAGTCACTTGTGTTCCACTAAAATCTAAAAGCGCGATTTCATTGGCGCCTAATCGCGTAAAAATATCCAGGTCGTGGTCAGCGACATTACAGTTATACAGATAGATGCTGTCGAGTTCTCCCTGTTCGTTTTGCCTAATGTGTCCGCCCTTACTTTCGACGAACGATACTAAATCTTCCATACCGTTTCCTTTCCTGATCATGGATTTCAAATGTTGAGATTGATGAATTTCTGTTTTGTCGAGTTGAAGGAAGCGGGATCCGGATTCTTTGGTTCTCTTTGTGAGGTTCGGATCCGTTCCACTTCGCGATATTCAGCTACGGGCGTGCGTTACTTTTGCTTAACATCGACCGTCGGGTTGACGGGATCAGCAGCAGCCCTGACAGAGAACATTGGGGGCTGATTCAGAATCAGTATCACCAGGCGGGGACATGGGAGTCCGCACACCATAGTTTGATCTGGGATGATTCCTGCTCGCTGCGCCCGGCCCGAAATGCATTTGGGCCTAACGGTTGTGGCAACCGACGTCAGCGGGATTTTCAGTCAGGTGCCAATGAGAGCAGGATGGGATCAAATGGCATCTGGCAGACACGCAGGCCTGCTTGAATGAGTGAACTTAGCGGAAACGTGCTCGTGATGGAAGACATAATCGGGAATGAAGGATCTGGCGGGCGGATACGTGGGTCCGCACCCTGGTTTTCAGAGGTTGGTTTCCTGTTTCTGGATTGATCTGTTGCTCTGACAGTTTCCTGCTCGCTGCGCTCGGCCCGAATTATATTCGGGCCTACCCTTTTATCCGGAAGGGGAATCTTTTTCGCTATTGAATGAGCGGGTGATGGGCGATGTTCAGATTGGCGAACTGGTGCGCATTTTTAGAATGGGACTGGTTTCCCCTGGATTGGACGCGGAAGCTGCGACCTCTTGCTCGCTGTGCTCGCCCCGAATTGCATTCGGGGTCACCCGGGATTTTTTCTGGTGGCATCGAAAGCGGAAACGAATGGTATGTCGCCCGGCGGGCGGACACGTGGGTCCGCACCCTACTATTCTGGGGTTGGTTTCCTGTTCCTGGATTGATCTGTTGCTCTGACGGTTTTCTGCTCGCTGCGCTCGGCCCGAATTTTATTCGGGCTTACCCGGTTGGCAGGCTGGTTGTGGATTGTATGTTTCGACTGGGGCGAAGGTCCTATGACTGATTTGGTTTGAGCGGAATAGTGTTGGCTACCGGTATGTGCTTTGATCGTCTAGTTGATTACCGCTGGCCAGGTAGCGTTTCTTAATTCGGATGATATATACCAAAGATGTTTCAACCGGGGCTAACGCCCTGCGGCTAATTTTCTTTTCTGCTGTTGAAGTCCTGAAAACAAGAGTAACAGCATACCCTCGGCCACGGTGGATACTTACATAGCTAACGCTGTCGACCTTATGATCACGTAGAAAACTATTAAATAAACGCTACCTGGCGCCTTGCCGCTCAGGAGGATTTGGGTTCGATGTATTACTCTGGTTTACTGGTTTCTTCAGACAAGGTGGCATGCAGGGAGACCGAACAGATGGCTCGTGTTGAGATTGATTTTGTTGAAGGGCAGCTGGGGGTCAAGACAGAATTTTGTCCCGATGTGGCTGGATTTTGTCCTGGTGTGTCCCGGATTTTGTCCTTGTCTGACCGGAATCTGTCCTGGTCTGCCCTGAACATCGGGGGGAGAACTTTGCGAACCAGCTCAAACTGTTCTACTGAAAAGCCGGTGAAATACGCCTGTGATTCAGGTGAATCTGAGTCAGTGGTGCGTCCTGTTCCAGTGCACGATGACCTGCCTCGCGCGCGAGCCACGTTCGAAACAGGATACGGATCGGCGGGGGCGGATCAAGTTCAATTTGAGCAGTCCCAGTTAGGATCTGTGCAGTGGTGCGTACAGGAAAGTGAGATCTGTTTATGAGGGAACAACCAGGAGTGGGACGAGCGCAGCGTGTTGTGCGCATGAAAAAAGGCAGACAGGTCGAGGCCTGTCTGCCGGTAGCTGGTTCTCGGTTAAACCGGGATCACTCAGGAGACCTTCATGGCCTCAGCGAGAATCTGGGAAGTACTTTCCCGCATGATCCGGGGATCAACCATTTCGCCCTTCTGGAGGGTGGCACGGACTTCTTTTCCGGAGATGAAGACCGGCTTTTCTTCCGAATGGTTTTCCATCAGGTCGACGCGGCCCATCGATTCGTAGTAGGCAGCGAAGCCAACGTTGACGGGCTGAATCAGCAGTTCGCCATTCAGGTTGTTGAAGATTTCCTGGGCGTCGAAGTCACCCCAGATCGCGGTGCCGTCTGCGTAAGGAGCGTCGGCATGTTTACGACCGATGATGATGTTCGTGTAGCCCATGTTCTGACGGTAGATGGCGTGCATGACGGCTTCTTTGGGACCGCCGTAGAACATTTTGATGTCCAGACCGAGCAGCAGAACGCGATCGGGAGGATTGTCGTCACGAGCACCCCAGAGTTCGGGATCGCTGTCGCCATCGCCCAGTTCGCGGTTTTCGATCAGCTTTTCGTAGGTCTGCATGCGGATCTCTGCACTCACGTCGTCGCTCTTGGTTTCCCCGATCAACGGGTTGAGGACAGCGCCGGCGTTCTTGCCGTCTTTCAGGAGTTTTTCGAGACCGTAGACCAGGGCGTATTCGTGAGCCCGGTGCAGCGGGTTACGGGTCTGGAAGGCAACCACGGCATCCCAGCCTTTTTCAGCGATCAGAGCACGGACTTCGCGAGGAGTCAGAACGTATTTGCCGAACTCGCTGTTCTTGGGCTGAGGCAGAACGCGGATTTCACCACCGATCAGGTGAGTCTTGTCGGCATCGCCTTCGAGGACCATGGCAGCACCGGGGTGGTCGGTCCGTTCGGTCTGGTAGACGCTCTGGATGTATTTGGGTTTGTCCCATTCGAAGACGTCGCCGATTTCCAGGATTGCGACGATTTCGCCTTCCGGGCAGGTCAGAGCGACTTTCTGTCCGCTGGAGAGGGTGCCGGCCAGTTCGGAGGTGACGGGCAGTGCGAGCGGGATGGTCCAGGCGTATTTCTTACCGTTGACTTCGATGCAGGCTTCGTCCAGCACGCGGTTGTAGACGTCCCCGTTCATCGGTCCGGTCAGCGGGCTCAGAGTCCCGTCGCCGAGGCGGTATACGGTAGACAAGTCGGCGGCAGAAACAGGAACCTGGGGCAGGCTGGCTGCTTCGGCTTTGAAGCTGTCAATTTCCCCTGCGGGCACTGTACAGCAAACGGGTTCAGTCAACCCTCCGTGAGGGGCAATCAGATCGGCCATTGTTTGAATTCTCAATATTTGTAAAAAGTTCCGAAATTAACGCCAGCCAGTGGGCGTCTCCAGCAGCGAAATTAGGGAAACGCAGTCAAAACTTCAAGCAACAGACAGGGGGATTCATGGAAATCAAAAAACTCTCTCGTTTCACGGCAATTTCCGCCGGTTTAAGTCGATTTCAGCCACGCAAACCGGCCTGTTTCATGAGGGAATCAGTGGATTCGTATGCTTCGCGGACCCATTCCTCGATTTTATCAGGTTCGGGGGAGTACTCGAGCTCGAGCGAAATGGCCCCGTCGATGTTCAATTTTTTAATCTCAGCCAGGTAGGGTTCGAAGTGAACAACGCCACGTCCGGGAGGCAGATCGCCGTGCACTTTACCATCGCAGTCCGAAATGTGGACATGGATGGCCTTGCCCTGCAGCTTCTGCAGTTCGGGTGGTTCGACGCCAGCGAGCAGGAGGTGCGAGACATCGATATTGGCCTTGAGCGCGGAATGATCGACTTCATCGACGAAGCGGACCATGGAATCGACGTCGTTGAGCAGCGAGAGGGGAAACGGTTCGAGTTCCAGGGCGATTTCCAGCCCCAGGTTGGCCGCGTATTCGGCGAGCCTGCGACAATTCTCCACCGCGGTCTGCCACTGTTCTGCGGGGGGAATGACTTCGCGGTTCCAGATGTATTCTCCGAGGACCAGCAAGAGGTTACGGGCCTCGTACTCGTAACAGAGATCGAGGTAATCCTTGACCCGCTGGAGATGGAATCGCTGCACGCTGGGATTGAAGTCGATCAGGCCGACTGCGACACAGCAGACGGACATGATGGGCAGGTCGAGCTGGTCACAGGTATCCTTGACCAGTCTCCGCTCGCGGATGTCGACATCCTGCGGATCAATGAAGATATCCACGCTGTCAAAGCCGATCTCTTTCGTTTTGTGCAATCCCCAGGCGGTATCACGACCGGCCTGAGCCCAGGCGGAGTTGATCATCCCCAGTTTCATAGAGGTTCCTTTGCAGCTGCGGTTCCGGTTGTCCTGTTTCGTTTCCTTCAAGATAACAGTCCGCTTGCAGGGAGAAAAGGCATCGATCAGAATGGGCGGAACAGTTACTGGACTCACACCACCTCTCTGCAGGATCAGCAGCTTATGGATCTCAAATTACAGAATGTTCCCGTTATCATCACCGGAGGTGCCAGCGGAATTGGACTGGCGACCGCACGGACCTTTGCCGAGGAAGGTGCCCTGCCCGTCCTCTGGGATCAGTCAGACCAGGTAACGGCGGTGGCGGAACAGCTCGCTTCAGAAACCGGGCAGACGGTGCATGGATTTCAAGTCGATATCACCGATTTTGAAGCGTTACAGGATGTGACCCGACAGACGGTGGCGGAGGTGAAGTCATTCGCGCACCTGGTGCATGCGGCTGCGATCGGGTCGGGTAAATTCGGGTTCCCGTTTACGAATCTGACTCCGGCTGACTGGCCGCGCGTGTTTGAAGTCAACATGCAGGGCATGGTGAATGTGGCGCATGCGGTGACGCCGGTGATGCAGGAATCGGACGCGGGGAGCATGGTGTTTGTGAGTTCGATTGCCGGGCAGATCGGATCACAGACCGATCCTCCTTACAGCGCGTCGAAAGCGGCGAACATCAACTTCGCCCAGTGCCTGGCAAAAGATCTGGCTGCGGAGGGAATTCGCGTGAATTCAGTCTGTCCGGGAATGGTGCAGACGCCGTTGAATCAATCGGTGTGGCAGGCGTGGAATGATCGTCAACCAGAGGATCAGAAACGGAGCTATGAGGACTGGGCGGGGGATAAAATCCGTCAGCTGGTTCCCCTGCAACGGTGGCAGACGACTCAGGACATTGCGGATATGATTGTGTTTCTCAGTTCGGCTCGCGCCGCGCAGGTGACGGGTCAGACCATCAACGTGGACGGAGGTTTTGTGATGCACTGGTGAGGTGAGGAGGCGGTTCCAAAAACAAAACCCCGCGCAGAGGACCTGTGCGGGGCTGGTGTATTCGGTTTCAGATCAGCTGGTTGAGAGAGACTACTCAGCTGTTTTCTGATTGGCGCTCTTTGCCAGACGTGATTTGGTCCGGGCAGCAGCGTTTTTGTGGATGATGCCTTTGGCAGCAGCCTGATCGATCTGTTTGCTGGCCAGCTGTAATGCTTTGGTGGCAGCCTGTGCATCGTCACCGGTGATCGCAGCACGGGCATTTTTGATGGCAGATCGTAATTCAGAACGGGTCGCACGGTTACGGACACGACGAACTTCACTTTTCCGCAACGCTCTTTTGGCACTTTTCGTGTTTGGCATTTTTCGACTTAAGTATTCTCTGAGTAACTATTTACTGTTCATACCAGCAACCGCAATTCAAGACGGTCGCCACAAGATATCTCAGGCAGATTGAGAAGTGTAACAATCTGTCGACGGTTATTCCAACCATCCCGAGTCGCAAATATGAGGTTTTTTCAGGAATTCTGGAGAGAAACCGGCTCTTTTCCCCTGCTGAGAGTGGGGAAAACAGGCCTATGCTCCGCCTTCCATCTCTTCCAGGCGCTGACGGGTATCCCGGAAGTCGTAATCGACGGCCAGAATTTCGCTGTAGTGATCGGCCGCCTGGGATTTCTGGTCTGCATCCTCATAGAGGCGTCCCAGCAGGTAGTGGGCTTCCTTGAACGTATCTTCCTTTTCATCGGGAGACAGCTTGGGAAGGGCCTTTTCGAACTGCCGCTTGGCGAGTTCCTTTTTCCCGTCTGCGAAGAAGCACTTTCCGAGGGCGACCAGGGCATCAGAACTGATGCGAGTGTCTTTGACGGACTGCTGCAGCAAGGGGATTGCGGAGGACCATTTTTTGAGACGGATGAAGCGTTGCGCGAGATCGTACTTGTACCGCATGTCGGCGGGATAGCGTTCCACACGTTTGGTGAGAACTTCGATCTCTTTCTTGATCAGCGCTTTGCTGAGCAGGGTGACCTCTTTTTTCGCTTCAGGGTTTTCCCGATCCTGGTTGAAGAGGTCCCGGGCGGCGGTGAGCTTCTCTTTGAGCAACTCGATGTCGATGTCTTCGACCTGCTCGCCGATATTCGCATCTTTGCCGGAAAATTCGTATGCCTTCACGTAGTTTTCGCGGGACTCTGCCAGCTTGCCTTCGCGTTTGTAATAATCACCCAGTTTGAGGTAATGGTCTTTGTTTTCAGGCTCTTTGCGAATGGCGCGCTGCAGATCCGCTTCGACAGACTGTCCGGGGCCATCAGCGGTATTGCCCCGCTGGGCCTGGTGGCGCTGTTCGCGGGAAGCACGCCCTTCGTCGTAGGCAGACTGACGTTTGACAGACGAAGACTTGTCGGCACCGTCGTATCCGCCACGCACGCGGGTTTCGGTCGCCATCAGTGCGGTCACTTTGGAACGGGCATCGCCGTCCATGTTATCCAGTTTGAGCACCATTTCCCAGCACTCGCGGGCCTGCTTGTACTCTCCCTTTTCCTCGAGGAGGTCTCCCAGTTCGCGGAAATACGCCTTGTTGGTTTTATCGTTTTCGATTGCCACCTTGAAGCCGAAAATCGCGGCATCCTCGTAGCCGAGGTTCTGACAGGCAGTGGCCATTTCCGCATTCAGGACGGCGTCCCAGGGATTCAGAGAGAGCCCTTCTTCGGCGAGTTGATCCACGCCAGCCCAGTCCTTCTTCCGCCGGGCATTCTTGATTTTGGTTTTGATACTGGCGAGCTTCAAGACGCCCATCTTGGAACCGCTCTGGTTATCGCCGTACTTCTTTCGTTCTGCGCCCCGTTTGGTCTGACGGTAGAGCAGTGCTGCGGGCTCCAGTTTGACAGCGGTCGTGAACATCTCAATCGAGTAATCCCAGTTCTCTTTGGACAGGGCCTCGTTTCCACGTCTCCAGCAGTCAGCAGCGATTTTTTTGTTTCTGTCAGATGTCATAAATCTCTTCCGCAGTTCCTCAATGCTCAAAATCAATTCTTGAGTAGAACGACACCTCCCCGACTCCCGCATTAGGGATATCGGTACGAAAGGCCCGCACCTTGTCCTTTATCTTCTATTACGCTTCAGTGTTACATCATACAAGATTTTTTAACACCCTACCATCACAAGTTTTAGTTAATTTTACTGCACAAACGCATCGAGCAAATGGATTCGGGCGACCTGAACTTGCATCTCTGATGCTGCCTTCGCACAATGGAAGCCTCTTCGCTGATCAATTGATCTGGGGAGACCCGTCCCATTCCATACAATCAATCGACCGACTCAAGAACACTCCGGGAGTACTCCAATGAAGCAGTTTATGATTCGCGCCCTCACTGGCTGCTGTGCTTTTTTAATTCTGGTCCAACTGGGACTGGCTGACTCGAAAGACCCGAAGTGGGCCGCCAACAGCGTGGAAAAAGCGGGTCCCGACTTTCAGATCCAGGGCGAATACTCGGGGATCCTGGGCGGTGGTGACGAAACCCTCAAGTATGGGGTGCAGGTGATTGCCCTGGGTGATGGCAAATTTGAAGCCGTCGGTTATCCCGGTGGTCTCCCCGGCGATGGCTGGAACCAGGAGAAGAAAGTCAGCGCTGAAGGCGTTAAGGACGGCAATGTCATCAGTTTCAAATCGGAAGATGGCCGCGGTGATCTGGAAGACGGGAAAATTACAATCTATGACGCAGAGGGAACCGAAGTCGGCGTCCTTAACAAAGTCCATCGCAAAAGCCCGACCCTGGGTAAGTCGGCTCCTGAAGGAGCCACCGTCCTGTTCGATGAGAAACAGCCTGAAAAGACTGTGAAGAACTTTGAAAACGGTCGCGTAACCGAAGATGGTCTGCTGATGGAAGGTGTCACGAGTAAAAAGAAATTCAAAGATGGTCACCTGCATCTGGAATTCCAGCTCCCCTTCATGCCTCAGGCACGTGGCCAGGGACGCAGCAACAGTGGCTGTTACGTGCTCGGGCGTTATGAAGTTCAGATCCTGGACTCCTTCGGTCTGGAAGGGAAAGACAACGAGTGTGGCGGGATTTATAAAGTCGGTGCTCCCAGCGTGAATATGTGCTTCCCCCCTCTGGCCTGGCAGACCTACGATATCGATTTCACTTCTGCAAAATACGATGATGAAGGAAACAAAACAGCGAAAGCCCGCATCACTGTGAAACACAACGGCGTCACCGTGCATGATGATCGCGAGATTGATGAACCGACTCCCGGAGGAACCAACAAGGATGAATCTATCGCAGGACCTCTGTTCCTGCAGAACCATTCGAATCCGGTCCGGTTCCGAAATATCTGGGTGATTGAAAAATAATCCAAACCGTACTGACGGTAATCACTCATGAGATTTCACAACCGGGGGCCGCTTACTGATGACAGATACCGAGACAGAGACGCTTTCACTGGAAAAGACTGATTTCGCACTGAAAATGCGGCTGATTGTGATGATGTTCCTGCAATACTTTGTGCAGGGCTGCTATCTGCCTATCATCACGCTCTACCTGATTGATGCCCTAGGCTTCTCCGCATTTCAGATCGGCGTATTCGGGGCGGCACTTGCCGTAGGTCCCCTGCTCGCCCCGTTTGTGTTCGGTCAGATCGTCGACCGCCATTATGCGACAGAGCGCGTGCTCGCGTTCTGCCATTTATCGGGTGGCGTGATCATGCTGGCTCTGTTTCTTCAACAGAGTTACTGGCCGGTCGTGATTCTGGGCGTGCTGTATTCGATTCTGTATGTCCCTACCATGATGCTCACGAATTCCCTTTCGTTTCAGCATCTGAAAGACAGTGACCGCGAATTCCCCTTGATCCGTCTGTGGGGAACCATCGGATTTGTGGTCCCCGCCTGGCTGGCAGAGGGACTCTTTTTACGCGGACTATCAGGTGACGCGTTGAATACGGGTCGCGGTATTGTGCTGGCGATGGCGGGGGTGGCTGGTCTTTTGATGGCAGCCTACTGTTTATCGCTCCCGCATACGCCGCCGGTGAGTAAAGATAAGAAGGACCTGGCCCCCGGTAAGGTGCTGAAGATGCTGAAATACCGGCACTTTTTGGTGCTGGTGCTGGTCGCCTTTATTATTTCGATCGTGCATAAGTTCTACTTCCAGTGGAACAGCCCGTTTCTGAAAAACGTCCTCGTCATGGGAGACGTCACAGGCGCCTGGGAGCAGCGAATCAGTTCGATTGGACAGGTGTTTGAAGTGCTCGTGATGGCGGTCCTTGGATTCGCCCTCAAGAAATTCGGGTTCAAACTGGTTATGCTGGTCGGTCTGCTCTCCTACCTGGTTCGCAGCCTGATCTTTGCTTACGCCTCCACATTGAGTGATGCGTTTCCGCTGGCGATGGCGTTGACCTGTCTGGGCCAGGCGATGCATGGTCTCTGTTTTGGATGCTTCCTGGCGGCTGCTTACATCTATGTCGACAAGGTCTGCCCGCTGGATGCACGCGGGAGTATGCAGACGTTTTTCGGAACGTTTGTCTTTGGACTGGGGATGTTTGCCGGCGGATTCATCAGTGGTTCGATCGGTGACTATTTCACATCGCCTGAAAAAGAGACGCTGGTGCGGACGGCGTGGAATATTGAATCGCAGACAGGCATCCAGGCTTTCACTCAGAAAAACCTCGAAGGGCATCCGATTGATCTGCTCCGCGACTGGCCGGGAATCTGGCTCAGCAGTGCCGCGATCGCCCTGTTGGCGACGCTGTTGTTCTGGTTCCTCTTTCCCAGGCTCGACACGTCCCAGCGTATGGATCCGGATGAAGACCAAAGTTGATGCCTTTTCAAATTCCCGAAAATGTGGTGATCGGTCTATTTGTCGCGGCTTTCTCGCTGTGGGGGCTGATCAAGGAAAAGTGGTTCCTGGCCGAGACACGCAAAGGACAGAAGCTGACCCGCTGGTTTGGGCCTGCTCGTGCCGTCTGGGTGCTGCGCGTGATCTTTCTGGTGGGAATCCTGTTTGGTCTGCTTCTGGCGGGTGGGCTGATCCGACCCATTCAATGGGGATGAGAGGGCTGGTTCCTATCTGATCATTGCCTATCACTGTCAATTTGGCACGGTATCTGGTGGTCATCCACGCCGTTTCTTCATGCCAGAATGACATCCGGATCGATTTTCGTCATCCACCCCACCTCAGGACAGTCACCTATCCCACCAATATATCTACACTTACAACACGCCACGCGAAATCAGGATCTCCCTGAAAGAATGGTATGCTCTTTGCTTTCTTAAAGAGCAGATTTACGTATCTAAACTTAGAGTGAGGATCATACCATGCCGATTTTTCGCTGGGATCAATCCTGGAACCCGTTGCGGGACCTGGAACGTGAAGTTGATCGACTGATTCAGGGAGTTGAATTCTCAGTTCAGGGGATTCGTATGCCCCGCCAGTATCCGGCTGTGAATATATTTGAACTGGAGCACGAGTTTCTAATCACTGCAGAGCTCCCGGGCATGCAGGTGGAAGACTTGGAGTTGACGATTGCCAACAGCGTGCTGACGCTCAAAGGGCATCGCAATTCCCCCGTCTCTGAGAACGAAGCCATTCCGGAAGAACGTTTTCGACGTCGAGAACGGACCTTCGGCGAGTGGCAACGCTCGATCAGTATTCCGGATCGGATTTCGGACGAACATCTCTCTGCTGAGTTCAATGACGGTGTGCTGAAGATCCATCTTCCCAAGCTGGAAGAGGAAAGTCCCCGTCAGATTCCGGTCAGCTCAGGAGAATAGGAGGCTTAGATGAGTCAACCACACGAACATGATGAACCGCGTTCTCTGTCGCATCCAGAGCAGTTTGTATTTACTCCGCCGATTGATATTTACGAAACCGATGAAGGGCTGGTGCTCTACGCGGACCTGCCGGGCGTCTCCGTCGGATCACTGGAACTGCAGGTGCAAGACAACAAACTGACATTGCTGGGTAAGGTCGAACCTCAGATCCCCGAAGGCGCGCGTCCGATTCATAAAGAATACGAAGTCGGAAATTATCTCCGTTCATTTATTCTCAGCGGAGAGATCGTGCACAGCGAGATTGAAGCAAAGTTGACCAACGGGGTTTTGCGAATCTTTCTGCCGAAAGCCCCCAAAGTAGAACCGCGACGGATTCAGGTCAACACAGGCTGAGAGCGTCAGTTATGCTGAGCCTGCTTCTTTTCTACGGTGTCGCTCTGTAGCGATGAGGGGCGGAGATCGTCTTCCTTGATCAATTCCTGATTCCGTTTCTGCAGCTCCAGGGCTTCAGCACGCTTCCCGGTCAGACCGGCTGCCCGGGCCAGAGCCGAAATATAGTGACGATCGGTCTGGTGATTTTCATAGAGTGGTTTGAGCATTATGTACGCCGCCTCTCCCTGACGCTGGTAGAGAAGCAAGTCTGCCTTGATGAGCAGGCTGTCAAAGTCCTGAGGTTCAATCTGTAGTGCCTGATCGATATGCTGGAACGCAGACTCGATCTGCCCCTGGTTACGGTCGATGGTCGCCAGATAGCGCAGGGCAGTGATCGATTCAGGTTCCTGCTCCAGACACCAGCGGGCTTCCCTTTTAGCGGTTTCCAGGTCTCCCGTATACAGAGACGCGTAAGCCAGACTCAAATGAGCCGGAAAGGAATCAGGCTGGAGATAGAGGGCTTCCTTGAGGGGCACGAGCATTTCACTGGTCCGCCCTGCTTTTTTGAGAATCTCTGCCAGCAACAGCTGATTCTCTGCGTTACCAGGCTCCAGTTCTACGCAACGTCGAGCATAGCGGAGCGCACGTCGATAACGCCCTTCCTGCTGATAGATGCGTGCCAGGGCCTTCTGGTACTGAATCTGCTCCGGATACTCCCGTACCAGCGTCTGCAATGCCGGCTTCGCACGTTCGGGGAGATCCTGCTCCAAGGCGATTTCCGCGATCGCTGCCACCGCCTCAAAGTAGTGCGGGTGCCGGGAAGTAACATGCGAGAAATTTTCCAGAGCCTGAAAAGGGGCACGGTGCCGTATCAGTTCACCGAGCTGATAATGGGCGAACTCATCCTGTGGATGATCCTGCAGATAAGCGATTAATTCTTTTTGCCGGTCTTTATCTGACTTCTGTTGTACCGACGATTGTGAGTCTTGCTCTGGGGCAGATGACGTCGA
The DNA here is from genome assembly GCF_009720525.1 of Gimesia benthica. Lineage (NCBI taxonomy): Bacteria > Pseudomonadati > Planctomycetota > Planctomycetia > Planctomycetales > Planctomycetaceae > Gimesia > Gimesia benthica. Next base: position 7,412,562 of record NZ_CP043930.1, on the reverse strand, counting down.
TTCACTTCGTCCCAGCCAGAGGAACAGCACCAGTACACCGCAGCCGAATATTGCCACGATGGCCCCACTCGACCAGAGTTTTTTCTGGGGGGGATTCAAAGTGCGAAAGGGTTGTTCCGGTTCAAACGGAGTGTTCATTCTTCAGACTGGCTGGGGGTCGATTTCTGTGAGTCGCTGTTACCTTCTATTAATGTATAGTGCTGCCCCGCCTTGAATCCAGTCCAGATCTCCGATTTCCCTCCGGGCCAGATAACTTTCACCGTAACAGCATCATGCTGCTCACCCAATCCCATCAGTATTTCAGACTCATCAGCCGACAGATAGCTGCTGCTCCCCTTTCGTAACCGCATCAGTTTCCTCTTCCCGGCAGTGATTTCCACAACAGCCCCGATCGCACTGCGGTTCGCCTCGGTTCCAATCAGTTTCAAGGCGATGCTCTGACCGGTGGTCCGGGTTTGATTCTGCAGCAGGACCACCTTTTGATTCAAATGAGAGACAGCCAGATCAGCCAGTCCATCCCGATTAAAATCAGCAGTGGCACTCCCGCGTCCGACCCGTCTGGTCTCAAAGAAAGGCCCTGCAGAGTTAGAGATCTCACGAAAGCGGGTTCCGGATTCATTTCTGAAGAGCTGCGGTTCCTGTTCAAACGGCTCACTTTTACCCAGTTGGGCCAGCCGATCATGCACATGTCCGTTGGCGACAAACAGATCGTCCCAACCATCGTTATTCAGATCGACAAACGAAGTTCCAAACCCCAGACGGACCCGACTCGGTGCCGCCAGTCCAGTCTCGTCGGTGACATCCAGAAAAAACAGGGCACCTTCGTTGCGATAAAGCGTATTAGTTTCGCCGAAGTAGTTAGTCACGAATAAATCCAGGGTGCCATCCCCGTTATAATCAGCACCGGCCAACCCCATGCCCGCTTCACGGTCCCCTTCCCGATTGAAGGCCAGCCCCGCGATCAATGCCTGATCGGTGAAGTTCCCTCGACCATCATTGATCCAGAGCTGATTCGCCACGGAGTCATTCGCCACGTAAATATCCTGGTCGCCATCCAGATCGTAGTCTGCAGCAAAGACTCCCAGTCCCTGTCGGGCAGGCTCGCTATGCAGGCCTGACTGCTGGGAGACATCCAGGAATTTACCGTTACCCAGATTACGATAGACCACATCATATTCGCCGGGTACATAACGCGGATGACAGACGAAATAAACCCGCGAGTTATCAACTCGACGGCTGCAGAGAGGATAGTGTTCCCGATCGATCTCGAGATAGTTAGCGATATACAAATCCAGCAGCCCGTCGCCATTGAGATCTACCCAGGTACAGCTGGCACCGTAACCGGGATGATCAACGTGGGCCGCCTGTGAAATATCGGTAAAGGTTCCGTCACCATTGTTCGCATACAATTGATTGCGACCAAAGACACTGACATACAGATCCTCAAAACCATCGTGATTAAAGTCGCCAACAGCCATGCCCATTCCGTAACCGAAGCCGGTCAGCCCCGAGGCCCGGGTGATGTCATGAAACGCACGCCCTTCCACATTCCGAAACATGCGATGTGACCAGTCCAGGTCTGCAACCTGTTTCTTACGCAGTGCAGATTGCCATTCTTCTCCCTGGGCACAGAACAGGTCGGGAAAGCCATCGTTGTCATAGTCGAACCAGCCAACCCCGGATCCCATCATCAGGTGCAGATGCCGGGTGACGGTCAGCGGTGAGCGATGCTGAAATGAAAGCTGCACAGCGTCGGTCACATCCTTGAGCTGTATTTTGTCCGCCGATTCCTCAGCGGAAAGCAGAACCGGATCGCCAATCGACAGGCAGCTGAGCAGACAGACCGTCCATCTCATCCGCTGCAACAGACGGGAAGCTGTATTTCGTCTAAAACGGAAATTGCTCATCCAGTTCCGCCTCGGAGAGTTCGACCAGAAACTCGGACAATCGCTCCACCAGAATCTGCATCAGCTTTTCCCCTTTTTCAGCAGATGCCTGATGTGGATTTCCGGATCCCGTATTGGTGGTTAACAGATGCCAGGGACGCGTAATACTCACCCAGCCTGAATTGACGGCAGTAAAGCGGGTCGGATTCGTGGCCCCTTCGTCTGCGAGCAGCGCACCGGACTCAGGATCCCGGACGACCAGATGAGGGAAAAATGCCAGAGCGAGCGAGGTTTCCATCTCCCCGGCGTGATCATCGGGATTCTCAAAGATCTGTGGCTTCACATCAGCGGTGGTCCCGCGAAACCAGTCAGCCAGAAAGATCTGGACCGGCGTGGTGCCATGCAGTTCCCGCAACAGTGGTTTGAAATCGTTCCCCCCGTGGCTGTTCAAAATCAGCAGCTTCTCTACACCATGATTCGCGAGGGAAGCGACTAGATCAGAAATGATCTGTCCCAGTGTGGAAGGATTCACATTCATGGATAACGGAAACGCACTCTGGTTCGTCTCGGTGCCGTAAGGGATGGGGGGCAGCATCACGACCTTTGCTCCCCGCTGCCATGCCGCTTCACAGACACGTGAGCCGATGGCTTCGGCTTCGAACGTATCAGTCCCGTAGGGCAGATGCAGATTATGTGGTTCAGTTGCCCCCATCGGCAGCACCGCTACTTCATAGGAACATTCTTTGACATGCGCATAGTTGGTTTCGGCTAAGATCCAGGGACGCATCGCAGGTTCTGCAGACACTCAGTTCTCTCCTTGTCTGGAGTTTTCCGGGAGCGGTTTGATATGTAAATGCATACTAACAGTTTCATGGGCAAACCTCATTCATGATACTTCTGTTATCTGGAACAAGATACAGACTTTTGACCTATCACACTGTACCCCACACAGTCACATGTGTATACTCAAGTATTCACTTAGTATTAATCTTGTCTGAGGAGAAGCCCCATGGCCAACTGGTATGTCAAACGAGGATCAGAGACAGCTGGCCCCTTAACTCAAGACCGGATTAAAGAACTCGCCGCCCAGGGAAAAATAGAGGAAACAGACCTGATACGGAAAGGGGAGCAAGGCGATTTCTTTCCTGCAGGTCAGATTCCGGGATTATTACCTGATCCTGAGTCAGAGCGCCCTCCCACACCTCAGGTACCATCTTCCCCAGCGAATACTCCACCCGCCCGGAAGAAAAAACATTCCAGCCTGCCAATCCTGCTCTGCATCGGATTTTTAGCAGGGGTTTCTTTCTTATTCATCCTTTACGAAGCCTGGAACAGATCGCATCAGGCCGCGCTGCGTGAGACCTCTTATAATCGCTTGCGACAGATGGGGCTGGCAATCCATAACTATCACGATAGATTCAGACATTTTCCTCGAGGAGGAACATTCAGGGATGATGGCACCCCCATGCACAGCTGGCAAACAGCAATTTTACCTGAACTTGGCCTGGAACAATCACGGTTATACGATCAGATTGATCAAGATCAACCATGGTCTTCTCCACAGAACCAGCAAGTATTTCGATACCAGATTAGTCAGTACCTGAATCCTGCCATATCAGAAACAGCGACTCCAGACGGCCTGGGACTATCGCATTATGTTGGCAATGAACTGTTATTAAAGAAAAATACTCCCCTCAGATTTCGTGATGTTACCGACAGTGCAGCCAACACCATCATGGCTCTGGAAGCTGGTGAAAACTTCAAAGCGTGGGGGGATCCAGGCAACATTGCTAAACCCCATGAGATACTCGGCCCCGGACAGAAAAAATCTTTTAAGGGAGGCACCAATGTTCTCATGCTTGATGGAAGCGTGCGTTTCATTTCAGAAAATACTGATCCTGAAATCTTACGAAGTTTAAGTACTCCCGATGGAAATGAACGGATCTGGGACTATTGAACCAGCCTTTCCATTCCAGATCCATCTCTCCTGCTCCGAAACTCGGAAACTGTAGTGCCTCATGTCTAACTTATACCTCGAACAAGCCTCTGAAATCACAGGCCCTTTCACGCGAGGTGCGCTGAAAGAACTCGCATCGCAGGGAAAAATCTCTCCCCGGGACCAGATTCGCGAGGGAATGTCAGGCACGGGAATCCAGGCACGCGAGATCCCCGGACTGTTGCCAACCCTCAAGAAGTCCAGTGTTCCGTCTCGTTCCCGAGGCAGGAAATCAAAAGAGCGGGTGCACGATCTGGATCTCGAATCCAGCCCGCTGCTGACGATCGAGCAGAAAGAATGGATCGTAATTATCTGTGGTTCCATCTTTATGGGCAGCCTGCTGCTGATTCCCCTCATCCAGGCTCTCGTGAACCTGTTTTAGTTTCTACTGAGCCTATGCGACGTTGAAGCCTGCCTCTTAACCAGGTTTCAGATCAGCTCTTTGTGAGCTTTAAATCTATTGTATGACCAGCATTTAAAATGCAGAGTGAGATATTTCATTATGAATTCACAGCCCGATCATAATTCAGGAACTGTCCAATCGACAAATCAGTTCACCCCCTCGCACCGAAGCCTGATGACCATACTGGGCGGATGTCTGTTTTCCATCTTGCTGTTGTTGTTTCTGTTCCAGGATATTCTGGATGTTCCGTTGATGAAACAAAATGGATCAACTCAGCAGGATGACACCCACAAAGTCTCACCCGCTAACGTGGTCTCCACACGTACTCAACCGGAAGCCCCCACCTTCTTTCTGGACAGAATGGTGGTCGCCACCAACCGGTCTGATTCCAAGAAAAATCTGAGACACATCAACCGTGCAGTCATCGATTACTACAAAGATCGATACCGGTACCCACCACACGCCCTGTTTAAGGAATCGGTTCATCCCTATCATGGCTGGCAGACTGCAATTCTCCCCTTTTTAGGTGAAGCAGAATTGTACTCAAAGATAAATCTAAAGATGCGCTGGACACATCCCGTTAACTATAATCTCTTTCAGAAACAGGTTCCCCTTTATCTAAATCCGCTGATCACAGAAAAAGTCACACCGGATGGACTGGCTTTGTCGCATTATGTCGGCAATCGTCTACTGCTCAGAGACGACTTTCCCAGAACGTATGAAAGTATCTCAGACGGACCGCAATATACCATTCTGGCCGTGGAACGCGGTAATGACTTTCAGGCCTGGGGAGACCCGACTTCCCTGGAAGATCCGCAGAAGATTATCGGACCGGACAAAGTTTCCTCATTCGCCGATGGAAATCAGGCTCTGATGTGTGATGGATCCGTACGCTTAATTTCGAAAGACATCGATCCGGCCATTCTCAAAGCGTTGAGCACCCCCTCCAGTGCCGATTCGACTGGTGATTTCTAATCTTTTCTTCATCATCAAAAGCAATAAATATTCAAAGTATTGCCTATCCCTCTGTACCCCAGATCAACAGCCGGGTATGCTGAACGAATATCAAGATCATTTCCCGAAGGAGTTAAGCAGGATGGCAAACTGGTACGTGAAACGAGGCTCTGAAATCGCTGGCCCTCTGACTCAGCAGCGTCTCAAGGAACTGGCTACAGAGGGACGCATCAAAGACACAGACCTCATCCGCAAGGGAGAAGACGGCTCGTTCATTGAGGCACACCAGATTCCCGGTCTGTTACCGGACGAGGATTTTGAAACGGTTTCCTCCTCCCGCGAGCCAGCAACAAAAAATAAGAAATCAACGCTTTTTATCATCGCCGTGCTGGGGGGAGGTGGAATTCTGATTGTGCTCGTCCTGATGGCATTACTGCTGCCAGCCATCCTGTCGGCACGTGACGCCGCCCGCCGATCACACTCAAAAAATAACCTGAAGATGATCGCAATTGGCATGCACAATTACCACGATACCCACAGAGTATTTCCACCAGGAGGAACTGCCCGCACCGATGGTACTCCCTACCACAGCTGGCAGACCTATATTCTGCCTTTCGTAGACAACGCACCGCTCTACAATCGAGTCGATTTTAATGAGCCCTGGTTTGCCCCACAAAATCAGACTCTGTTTCAGCTGGAACTACCTGTCTACCTGAACCCACAGATCGAGGATAAATATACTCCCGCCGGTCTGGCATTGTCACATTATATGGCCAATGAGCAAGCGTTAAACGAAAACAGCCACCTGCGGATCCGGAACATCACAGATGGTACTTCGAATACCATACTCGCATTTGAAGCGGGAGATAATTTCAAAGCCTGGGGAGATCCCACGAATTTTGGGAATCCCGTCGACTATATTGGCTCAGGTGCGAAATCCGCGTTCCGCGGCGGCAGCCACGTCATGCTGGGAGACGGATCTGTGCGCTTCGTCTCAGAAAACATTGACCCCGGTGTTCTGGAAGCGTTGAGTACCCCTGCTGGTGGCGAAATCGTGGGAGAGTTCTAATTCATACTGAAAGAGTTCCATGGCTGACTGGTACCTGAAACGTAACGAGCAAATCACGGGACCGTATTCAGATCAGGAACTGGAAGATCTCCTGACAACAGGAAAAATCACAAAAACAGATCTGATCCGGCAGGGGACAGACCGGCAATTTCAGTCTGCAGACAGTTTACCGGAACAGTTTTCTCGCCCCCATGAAAATGTATCATCTCCGATAATTGCCCGCCGCAGATTTGATCCAGTCAATCTGGTTCTAGTTCTGTTAATCGCTGTTGCCATCCTGATCCCTCTGCTCGACATGCAGTTCTTCAGGTCCAGCGGTCGGCGGCGGTCTGTTACCAAGAATCATCTGAAGCAGATCGGTCTGGCTCTACACATATACCATGAGCAGAATACCACATTTCCTCCAGGCGCCCTCTCAGACAGCAAAGATCATCCCTTCCAGAGTTGGCAGGCTTTGATTCTTCCCTATCTCGACCACGAGTCTGTTTTCAAACAGATTGACTTCCAGAAGTCGTGGGACGCTCCGGAAAACCGCCCCCGTTCCAACACGAAATCTCCGTCTACCTGAGCCCAAACACCAGCCAGCCCCGATCCCGGGCAGATTATTCGCTCTCTCACTTTGCAGGCGACAAATTAGTTCTGAAACAGAATCAAGGCATGAAAATACGGGAATCCATCACGGATGGATCGTCAAATACCATCATGGCCGTCGAACTCGGAGAAGGATTCAAACCCTGGGGAGACCCCAGCTCATTAACAGTCCCCTCCGCAGTCATTGGACCAGGGAAGAAATCGCTTTCCCGGGGAGGAAATCATGTGCTGTTCTGCGATGGTCGAGTATTGTTTGTCGATCGCAATATCGACCCTGCCATTCTCAAAGCACTGAGCACGCCCGTCGGCGGCGAGACCATCGTTGATTACTAATGCCGGGCATCGTAGAGTTGCACAACCACTCCTTCCAGAAAGCTGGCCAGGCGAGTGGCAGCGCGGGACGCATCGCCCCGCATCTTCCACATCTCTTTGATACTTTCCGGACGCTTGAAGACCGCTCCCAGTGCAGCGCCCGCACGCACGGCCCCCGTCTCCCCTAAAATTGAGAGCACTTCTTTGGGCAAGTCTGTTGAGCAGTCATCGCTGATCACCCGGATCGCCATGAATCCCCGTTGTTGAGCGTGACAGACTTGGGCCACCGCAAGGCTTTCCAGATCGACGGCCAGCGCGTCATACTCCGCGGCCAGTTTCTGTTTCTCCTCGACGGTCCGGACGATTTCATCAGCATTGAGAATCCGGCCAACATAGAGCCCGTTCTCCGGATCTTCCGGAAAATGGACGTCATTCGTCAGCTCCTGTCCATGTAGATCACAGATCGACGTCGCGACCACGATATCCCCCACTCGCATCCCGGATCGCAGTGCCCCCGAGAAACCAATGGAAAGAACCCATGGTGGAGAGTGTGCGTCGATCAACGCCTGGGTCGCAGCCCGGGCGCGGGCAAAGCCCACTCCCGTCTGCACCACAGCAACTTTGATTCGATCCAGAAAACCACCCCGAAACACATACGAACCGCCGGTGTACTTTTTGAGGTGCTCGCAGCGGTCCAGAAACGGCTGGACCTCCATCGGCAGAGCACAGACCAGCCCTATATCCGCATGTGCTTTATCGTCCTGGGGTTGATTCAAGAGGCATTTTCCTGTTCGAACTGACTCATGGTTTCAATTAACTTGTCGACGCCCGCTTCCGGGAATGCATTATAAATGCTGGCACGCATGCCGCCGACACTACGGTGTCCTTTCAGACCATCCAGACCTGCTGCGGTCGCCTGGGCGATGAATTTCGCATCCAGGTCGGCATCGCCGGTTACGAAAGTGACGTTCATCAGCGAACGGTCTTTCTTCGCCGCAGTCGGCTTGAACAGCTTACTCTGATCCAGGTAATCATACAGCTTACCGGCTTTCGCCTGGTTCTTCTCCTGCATGACTGACAATCCGCCCTGGTCTTTCAGCCATTGCAGAACCTGCCCCAGAATATAAATCCCGAAAGTCGGCGGAGTATTATACATCGAACCAGCTTCAGAATGGGTCCGATACTGCAGCATGGTAGGAATGTCACTGGGGCCCTGCTCGATCAGATCATCGCGAATGATCACAAGCGTCACACCGCTGGGTCCCAGGTTTTTCTGAGCACCGGCATAGACGATTCCGTATTTGCTGATATCCAGCGGACGGGAAAAGATATCGCTGCTGGCATCGCAAATCAGCGGCGTATCGCCGGGAACTTCAGGCTCACTGGCGAATTCGGTTCCGTAGATGGTGTTGTTCGAAGTGAAGTGCACATAAGCCGGCTTTTCACTGTAGTTGACTTCTTCCGGGATGTAAGAGAAGTTCTGATCTTCACTGCTGCAGGCGACATTCACATTACCAAACATCTTGGCTTCTTTAACCGCTTTTTTCGACCAGGAACCGGTCACAAGGTAGTCAGCAGTCTGATCCTTGGAGAGCAGGTTCATGGGAATCGTGAAGAACTGGGTCGAAGCGCCCCCCTGGACGAACAGGACTTTATAATTTTCGGGCACCCCTGCCAGTTCACGGCAAAGAGCTTCAGCAGCTTCATATACCGCCAGGAAGGCTTTACTGCGATGGGAGTGCTCCAGAATTCCGATACCGGTATCGCCCAGAGAGATCAAATCTTTCTGAGCCTGTTCGAGAACGGGTAACGGGAGCGCTGCAGGTCCCGCAGAAAAGTTGTAAATTCTTTCTGTCATTTTAGATATCTCAACATCGTTTGCGGGCAAAATTCGGAGGTTTCACCCTGAGTAACCAGTGTGGTGTCAATATTACCGACGAAACTCTCACTCTTGGAACCATCCTTGAGGATAATGGCAGGCGTTCGCTTGTTTTGCCATTCAGCATCGATATTATGGAGTCTGCATTTCTTCGTGAATGGAGCGAAGCCAAATATTCAAGAATTCCCGGGAATAGTCGCGTTTCAGGCGAGTAATTGCCCCGTTTGATTGATCTATTATTTAATGTCACAATCTCCCAACCCATTATCCAGAGGGCCCCGCGTCCAGTCTTTCCAACCTCCCCAAGGCGACCTGACCATCATGGCCGGTTCCGGCAACCCGCTGCTCGCAAA